>DUGT01000139.1:5411-10925 GCA_013331275.1 Methanosarcina sp.
TTCAGTTCTTTTCCGAGCCCGTGAGGAAGAATTACTTCTTCATCAACTCTGTTCTTCGGTTGGTTCATGTCAAGATTCTTTAAGTTAATCGCCAGGTCCACGCTTTCAGAGAAGTTGCGTTTTGGCGATTCTTCAAGAAGTTTCTTGACAGCTTCCAGTATACTTTTCTCTGCCATCTTGTTCCTCCCCGTAGTGTTTGAACTACATGTCCAAGCAGCCTTTTCGGCTTACTACGGTTGGTTTTAGGGCTTTCCCATTAATCCGGATTATTCTGTATTCTTGACAATAAGCAACTAACAACTGTCTTACAACTACTGTATTTTTTATTTATTGCAAAGACATACAAGGTTCTTGAGCTATTAGTGCTATCCAATTTAAAACTATTGGTGATGGACGAAATTCCGGATTAAATAGTAAAGGGAATGGAAAGGTTTACCACTCCTCACCGGCAAGCATATCATCGAACTTGCCCTGATCGAGTGCCTTTTGGCTGTCTTTAGCCTTAACTCCCTCTACGGTCACGCCCATAGGGACACAGGTACCTATTACCTCTTTCATTGTTGCCTTGAGATCGTAAGAAAGTACATCTTCTTTCTTCATGCGGGCAATCTTTGCAACCTGCGAAATATTGAGGTTTCCGACAACTTCGCTTCCTGCATTTCCTGACCCTTTTTGAATCCCTAGCTCTTTCATAATAAGGGATGCAGTGGGTGGAGTACCTACTTCGATCTCGACATTTTTCTTGTCGTCAACAATTACTTTTACAGGAACCTGCATGCCGTTATAGTCCCTGGTTTTCTCATTGATCTTTTCGACCACTTCTTTTATGTTGACCCCGAGAGGACCAAGTGCCGGACCTAAAGGTGGTCCAGGATTTGCTTTTCCTCCGGGGACAAGTGCTTCAACAATACTTGTCATCTGAGTTTCACCGGTTTTAATAAGTATAATGTTGTAGATCCATTTAGATCCACTTGAGTACTGGTGATCTTAATTAATAAGCTGGAATTTTCGGTATTTTTCCATCTTGACGTGGACTTCACTCATTCTCTTTTTTAAGTATTCTTACAGTATCGCCACGAATCGTGATGGGAATCGGAACCACAGCATCGAACAGTTCCACAGTAATTTCCTCATGTCCTTCATCAACTCTTTTGACCCGGGCTTTCTCGCCTTTAAAGGGTCCTGAAGTGACCTCAATTATAGCCCCTTCCTTAATCCCTGTTACTGTTGGTTTGGGTTTAAGGAAATGCTCAATTTCAGCAATTGAAGAGCTCCCTTTCACAAGAGCCCTTGCATGGGGAATAGTCTGGATTGCCAGTTCTACAATTCCGGGTCTAGGAGCCTCGACCAAGACATATCCTTTTAGCTCATCAGGAGCCAGAATTGCCCTTATATCCAGCTTCTCCTTCTTCGAAATTCTGGCAAGGGCTGTTGCAACCGATCTTTCTTGGTTTGCCGTGGTTTTGATTACAAATATCTGGGAATCCTCACTCATATTTTGGCCACCCACTGGGGCAACATTGTCAACAGTACGTATACTATAAATCCTATTGCTCCCACAGCCAGAATGCCAACACCTGCAACTTTGGCAATGGTCAAGAATTCTTCCCTGGACGGTTTTCTAGTAAGTTTCAGGACTCTCAGGTGTGCCCGGATTACCTGACCAACGCTTTCTGTAGTTATCTTCGGTTCAAACGTGGATTCTACCATCAATTCACATCCAGGTTTTCTTTATTCGATTCATCTTTCTTTAATTTTTGCCTAGAGTTCTTCCTATGGTTTCCATTCCCGAAATTCACTCTTCCTAGATCTGGAATTTCCGGATATATACTAAGGAAGGAACGGGCGGTTTATATTATTAATTCCTATTATATGAAGATATCACTGACACGACTTTTAAAATGTCAAAAGATTTCGATGCTAGACTTGTATTATATTCCAAAATTTTAACCGCGTCAGTAGAAATATTTCTTTTTGATACCAAATTGTATCGGCACCATACGGCATTTACCATAAAAATAGTTTTCGATTGGTTTTTATTCCTATCCCTTATTTTTATTTTAAAGAGAGGAAAACAGTATTTTTCTCCAACCGAAGATTTTAGTCCCTTTTGTCTCTGGTATGATCACTCTACAAAATCAATTCCATATTTAAAGGTAATATCTTTGTCGTTTCCGTGACCGTAAATCTGGGCGGATGTTACTCCAGTAACCACGATCATAGTGCGCACGGTCTGCTCGAGATCAGGATCAACCTGTGCACCCCAAATCAGGCGGGCATTTGCGTCTATCCGATTATAAACTTCCTGAACTACAGATTCAGCTTCCGAAATTGTCATGTCAGGGCCCCCAACCACATTAACAAGAGCAGAAGTTGCACCTGATATGTCGACGTCAAGAAGCGGACTGCGTAGAGCTTTCTGTACTGATTCCACAGCTTTGTTTTCCCCGTCGGATTCCCCAAGCCCTATCATTGCAACGCCTCCGTTTTGCATAACAGTTCTAATATCTGCAAAATCAAGGTTTACAAGTCCAGGCTTTGTGATCAGTTCGGTTATACCCTTTACGGCTCTCATAAGAACTTCATCTGATACTTTGAAAGCAGCCTGAAGCGGGAGCCTCGGAACTACTTCGATCAGCTTATCGTTGGGAACCACTATTACCGTGTCTGCGACATCTCTAAGGCGTTCAAGACCGGCTTCAGCATTGGTTCTGCGTACATGGCCTTCCACACTGAAGGGCAGAGTGACAACTGCAATCGTAAGGGCTCCTGCATCTCTGGCAGCCTCAGCTACTATAGGTGCTGATCCCGTGCCGGTTCCTCCTCCGAGACCTGCAGTAATAAAGACCATATCAGAGCCTTCGACAACGTTGTTAATTTCGTCAATACTTTCGATTGCAGCATCTTCTCCAATCTGGGGGAGGCTGCCGGCTCCAAGTCCACGGGTTTTCTTTTTTCCGATAAGAATCTTTTTGCCGGAGCGTATATGAAGAAGATGCTGGGCATCGGTATTCAAGGCAATGAGGTCAGCTCCCTGTATCCCTTCACCCATCATGCGCTGGATGCTGTTTGAACCACCGCCTCCGCACCCTATCACTTTGATAGTTGTTTTAAGGCTTCTGAGAATCTCTTCGAGTTCGGCGTCAACATCTGAGTCTACTACGTTAGAATAATCTAAATTTGAGTACTCCCTCTGCCCGGCACGTCCTTCCTGGGCAGATCGAGCAAGGGCCTCTTCCACAATGGATCTCATACTACTGTTTTCCTCCATCCTATGGGATAATTTTAACTGGTATTAAAGAATAAATGTATTTTTAGAGGGTAAATGTGTATTTTAACCATCACATATACAGTTTCCAATTTAATAGTTTTCCTGTTCAAGCCTTTAAACTTATAATGTATTTGTTTAATAATTTCATTAAATTCTTATACTTTCTTGCTTAACTTCAGGTTTTTCTCCCATGGCTATTATTACCTGGTCTTATTTACGATAAGTCTGAATCTTTATTAATTTCTTTGATCAAACTGTATATTTTTTAGTGTTTATTTTATTTTTCTGAAGCCTTCCCTGTATTTTTACCTTTCTCTTTTATTAAAAGCAATTATGCTTTTCCTCTGGACTCTCCCAGGATAATACCTGTTGCAATCAAGTGAGCAACCCTCAACGGTTCAGGAATATTGCTTCTTATTGAGGTAAGCTGAATAATCCTTTTAACAGTCTCTATACCTATGCCTGCTCTCTGAATATAAATAGAACTCTTTTGCCCTGATACTCTTTCTACTTCCCCGGCTCGTTTTATTATCTCCCATCGTTCCGCTCCATCTGAAAAATAATTGAGAGCGGATTTTATTTTTTCGAAATTCGGATAGGACCGCATAACTACAACTACGGGAATTCCGGTTTCTCTGTAAAGCATCTGTATATCGACAACATTAAAACCTCCATAAGTGATCCCATCGAGAATAACCGTTCTTATCTGGCCGTAATGTTTACTCTTTTTTATCATTTCACAGATAACTTCAGTAGCATCAAGCCCATCCTTTGTGATTTCCGACCGAAGGACTCCGTCAATCCAATTTACTCCCCGAAAAACAGCCCCTACTATCATCACTTTTTCATTGAAAAGCGCAGAGTCGTCTATACCTAAAATTCTAATTTCGGGCTTGATATGAAAATCTGAATTCACAGGTACTTCTATGTATGGGTTACAAAAATAGTTTGTTGGTTTCCCTTACGTGCCTTCTAAAAAAGGTTTTTCCAGGAAATTTTTAATTTTCCGGTAAAACCTCTTTATCTCAGGCTAAAGTAAAAATAAACCAAGATAAAAATAAGCCCTCATAGGGCTTTTACTCGATTTACCGGAAACTTTTTTACACGAACATGGTTTCAGGGAGATTTGCAGGCATCATTTTCTGCGTATCTGCAGCCATAGAGACTTTATCCACTGCTTCGAGGAAATCTTCCATCTCAATCAGTTCTTTGTCTTTCCTGACCGCAAACATACCTGCTTCGGTGGCGATTGCCTTCAGGTCTGCTCCACTCATTCCTTCGGTAGCTCTTGCAAGCCTCTTAAAGTCAATATCTCCTGCAAGAGTCATTTTCTCACAATGAATTTTGAGAATCTTTCCTCTTGCCTCTACTCCGGGCATAGGGACATGGACAAGCCTGTCAAAGCGGCCTGGCCTGAGAATTGCCGGGTCGAGGACATCAGGACGGTTTGTTGCTGCAATAATCCTGATATTTTTTCTTTTGTCAAAACCGTCCATCTCTGCCAGCAACTGCATAAGCGTCCTCTGAACCTCACGGTCTGCTCCAGTCGTTTCATTCAAACGCCTTGCAGCAATTGAGTCCAGCTCATCAATGAAAATAATACTTGGGGATTTTTTCCTGGCCATTTCGAAGATTTCTCTTACGAGTTTGGAACCGTCCCCAATATATTTTTGCACGAGCTCAGAGCCTACAACTCTAATAAAGGTTGCATTGGTTCTGTGAGCTACAGCTTTCGCAAGCAGAGTTTTGCCTGTCCCCGGAAGTCCATAAAGAAGAACTCCCTTAGGAGGCTCGATACCTATCCGGGCAAATCGTTCCGGCTCAATGAGAGGAAGTTCGACAGCTTCCTGAAGTTCCTGAATTTGCTCATCGAGACCGCCGATCTGGTCATAGTCCACTTCTACGCTTTCAAGGACTTCCATTGCAGCAACAAAAGGTTCTTCCGTAGAAGGAATAACCTCGGCAATAGCAAGCGTATGCTGGTTCAGGGCAACTTTTGCCCCTGGCAACAGTTTTTTCTCATCGATATATTGTGAGACATTAACCAGAAATTGAGGTCCGTTGCTACTTCGGACAATTATCCTATCGTTCTTAATTACGTCAATGACCGTACCAATGATGAGCGGAGAGGTCTTCATCCGATCGAGTTCAGACTGCAGCTTTCGGATCTCTCGTTCATACTTTATTTTTTGGTTTTCCAAATAATGCTTTTCGGATTCGATCTGGCTGCACTGCTCTTCCAG
>DUGT01000101.1:0-4406 GCA_013331275.1 Methanosarcina sp.
ACTGATCTTTTGTAAAAATTCCCAAAAATAAAAGAAAAATTATTTTTTGGAACCATCTAAAAATTACTAGAAACTTATCTTGTTTTAAGTCTAAGTATCTAAAATATAGTCAAGATCTTTATTATGATTGGACATTATCTAAAAAATAATAAAACATACAAAAATTTATGGCTTTAGCTCAGTTTATTGAAAACGCACGAGTTTTAAAAGTCGATCTTAAGTAAATAATTTATAGTAGTCTTGCACATTATCAACTATGCAAGATAATTTCCTAAGACAGGTTGAAATCATATTTTGTATTTGCCTGATCATACTTTTTCTAATTTCATGTTATAACGCTTAACGGAAGAAGAGTTTAGATCCTACTCTATTCAACGGTACATGCGATTTACAGGCTCGATAATTATAACTACCAGCATCTGGTTCTCATAATTAACTCTATAAAGCAGCCTTAAATGCCTGGACCGCAGTCTGAAAAGTTTTTCCTTACTCTCAATTATTCTTTTTGCTCGCGGTGGGACCGGATCGAGGACAAGTTCATCAAGAGTTTCTTTAATCCTGGAGTAAGTTATTTCATCAGCCGATTTCAAAAAGGCTTGCGCAGGGATGTCAATAAGGACTTTAAACATTTTAGAGCCTCATGTCTTCAAATCTGTTAAAAGATACTGGTTTTCTTCTTTCTTATTTTCATACTTTTGAGCACTTGGTTTTTCTTCTGCGCTGAGCAGGTAATCTGGTGAACAGGCTATTTATAACCGTGATATGCTCATTTATTCCTCTGGGCACTTTATTTCATAAAATGGATGACAAATCCCAAATACTTTATCCAGAGAAACCACAAATCCAATTCCCATTCCAGGTTCGTTAAGGTTTATAGCCTTAATAATACTATTTCGAATATCATCTTCAATACTTGAATCAACTATTGTAAGGACAATTTCTTTTTCGGGTTCAATCATTAAGCCAAGAATACTTTTATTCTCGTGAATTCCTGTACCACGACCAAATAAAATCGTTCCACCTTGAGCGCCGGCCTTTCTTGAAGCCTTGATTACTTCATCGCCCCAGCCTTTTTTTACAATTGTTACTATTAAGACAAAATCTCTCTCATTGCACATTCTCTCTACCTCCGTTAAATCTCATATAAACGCCCAGAAGCAGGACAAAGATAATAGGTGCGAGCGCGATTATTGCAATCAAACCAAATCCATCTGCGACAGGATCTGCGCCCTCATACGCTGTAGCTACCCCCACAGCCAGAGACATAAGAAAAGATACGGCCATCGGACCTGTTGCAACTGCCCCTGCATCAAATGCTATACCTACAAACTCTTTATCACAAAACCATAGCAAAATTAGGGCAAATAAATAAGCTGGGATTACTATGTAAAGAAAAGGAATTCTATAGATGATTTTTGCCATTCCAACCGCAACCAGTGCGGCTACTGCAAAGGAAAGCGTATAAAGCATAAGATTCGAGTTTATATAACCACTGGAAGACTCCTCAACTTGATAAGATAACACTCTTACAGAAGGCTCTGCGAAGGTTGCAAGTAAACCGAGAACGAACCCAATAGGGATTAAAAAGTTTTTATTGTCAGAACCCCCAAAAAATTCGCCTATCTCTGTTCCCGCAGGGAGAAACCCACTGTTAATGCCGTGCAGAAACAATATCATACCAAATGTTGTGAAAGCTAACCCTGTATAAAGTTTTATCAGCTGGCTTAATGGCAGCTTCAGGTATAATATTTGAAATAAGGTGAAGAAAATTACTAAAGGAACTATTGACTGAATAACTTCAAAAACTATAAACAATATTCCTGTACTTTCTGAACTCACGAAGACAGTACCCCCAGTAGCATAAGACTCATTATGGGACCCATCGTCGCAAGGCCTATAAGCCCAAAACCATCAAGTTCAGATCTGTTTTGCAATACAGAGGCTATCCCGATTCCAAGGCCCATAAGTACAGGTACAATCATAGCTCCCGTAGTCACGCTTCCGGCATCAAAAGAAATTGCCAGGTAGTCGGTAAGTACGAAGAAGGACAACACAAGTATAATCGAATAACCTGCTGTAAACAAGTATCTTATTGAAACTCCATAAACAATCCTCAGAATTGAAATAGCCATAAGGAAGCCGACTCCAAAAGCTATGGAGACAACAAGTAAATTGGTGTCCAAGCTACCCTGCAAAGCTGAGTCAACCATATTGCTAAGGACCTTTACGTTAGGTTCTGCCACGGTTGTAAGGAATGAGAGTAAAAACACTACTAATGCGATAAAAGCCATTGAGTTATGCTTGGGCAAATCAGCTCCTATTGCTTCACCTATCGGAAGCATACTTAACTTAACTCCAGTTAGAAAAAAAGTCATCCCGACTACAGTTAATACTGTAGCTATCAAAAAGGAGATAAGCTCGGGTAAGCTTGTACCTACAAACACAAGCATAAGTAACACTATTGTCAGTGTTAAAGGAATTATTGCCTGAGTAACTTCCAGAAAAGTTTCTCTAATATCACCCATCATAGAATGTCCCACCAGATAGATAAGCACTTGATATAAGCGAGCAAATAAAAATATTTAAACAGTCTTAGATAAGTACTGAGTCCTTAATTTGCCGCTTGTGAATTTTCAACTTGTGAATTTTCAGCTTGTGAATGCTCAAGTACTTCAATACCCCCAAATTTTTAAAACTCAAATATTAATAAACTAATTATTCTTAATATAAGTAGATGGCACCGATAAATCTGTTTTCTAATTTATATTTCACGATGGCGGAATTATTCTTTATTCCCCACTATCCTCGAAAAGTCTTCTAATCTCATCGATGTTTTGAGGTGGGCTGATCACAAGCAGAATATCATCTGAGAGAATTTCAGTTTCAGCTTCCGGCCCGGGAATGAGTTTATGACTGCGTGAGATTGCAAGCACAGATACTCCATAGTTCTTCCGAATATTGAGTTCTCCAAGAGTCATTCCTGCTGATTTTGAAAATTTTCCTACCCTGACACTTCGTATTTCTACGTTTGCAAAATCAAGAGCTAGATCGCAGATTTTTTTCCTGGGGATGCCAGTACTTCGAAGCATCTTATAATGGTCGGCACGTAATGTTGAAGTAAGGGAATAGATTTCACTGCTGGGAACTAAGTATCTGTGAAGTACCCTTGTGAAAAGCTCTATTGAGCTTTCAAACTCATCAGAAATGACTTCATCTGCCCCAAAATCATAGAACTTATCCAGTTCACTCAGGAAATGTGTTCTGGCAATGATGTGGATTTCCGGATTTAACCTTTGGGCAGCTTCAATTATTCTTTTAGCGCTCGGAGGATCACCTGCGGTCACGACAACAGATTTCGCGGTCTGGATGCCTGCATGTTCCAGTACAGCATTCTGAGCAGCATCACCGTAAAAAATACGCTCTTCCTTCTGCTTCTCTATCCGTACGACTTCAGGATTCATGTCAATTACTATGTAGGGAATTGAAGCTGCTTTTGCAGCAGTCACGACATTTCTACCGTTTATCCCAAATCCTACTATAATTACGTGGTTTTCAAGTTTCTCTTCAGATTCTTTTTCTTTAAATTTACTGTACCAGCCCTGTTTCAAGATTGGGGGAAAAGGCAGAAAGTCAGCAAAAGTCGTGGTTCGATACCCTATACTCATAAAAAGAGGGGTAAGCACCATAGAAAGTACTGCAACATCCAGAAATTCCTGGTACATGAGAGAGGAAATTAATCCACTTTCAGAACCTACTTTTGCAAGAATAAAGGAAAATTCCCCAACCTGTGAAAGGGAAAATCCAACCAGAATCATTGTATGCAAAGGAAAACCTATGAGAAAGGTGCTCAGACTATTTGCCAGAGCTTTCAGAAGCAGCACAGCCAGGGTAGCCGCCAGGATCAGGAGCAGATGTTCTCTTAATATGTTGAGATCAAGCAGCATTCCTATTGAGATGAAGAAAATACTCATGAACATATCCCTGAATGGAATTAAGTTCCCAAGAGCCTGAACTGAATACTCAGATTCCGAGATGATCAGGCCAGCAAGAAAAGCTCCTAGTGCCAGAGACAAACCAACTATAGAAGTCAACCAGGCGACAGAAAGCCCTATTGCTACAACACTCAGTAGAAAAAGCTCATTATTCCGTGTCTTTGCCACCTGGTACATGATGAAAGGAACGACATATCTGGCGCTTATAAGGGTGAACATGATAAGCCCCAGCCCCTGCAGGATAAGTTCTAAAAAGGACTTCTCGGTTCCTGGAATGCCTGCAAGGACAGGAATTAAGAGAATAATTATCACTGCTGCGATGTCTTGAAAAATCAGTATTCCCAAGGAAGTTCGTCCGTGAAGGCTATAGATTTCTCCTTTTTCCTGTAACAGTTTAAGGACAATTGCAGTGCT
>DUGT01000101.1:4536-4658 GCA_013331275.1 Methanosarcina sp.
CCAAGGAAAATTGAAGATTCTCTGGAATTACCAAGCCAGAGGAATATAAGAGCAACGATAATTGAAGTTATGGAAAGCTGCAAACCGCCTCCAAAAATTACGATCCTGCGAAGCTGTAAAAG
>DUGT01000101.1:4900-5387 GCA_013331275.1 Methanosarcina sp.
GCAAGAATACCTGCAAGTAGAAAACCAATCAGTGGAGCTATTTTTAATCTTGAGAAAGTAAAAACTACAGGAATAGAAAGTCCGAAGATGATTAAAAGGTCGGTTAAAAGATTCGTTGCCATCAATATAAATTAATTTTTAAATAATATAAATGTTATTATATAGTGGACTGTCTAAATTAACTGGGACTTTACTTGGTGCTAGACGAAGTTAAAGATCGGGAAGTCTGGATTTTCCAATAATTTTTGAAGTTATGATAAGTTTCAGATGGTAACGGTTAGGAATACAGAATTAATAATTCAGGATGAAAGCATGTTCGAATGGAATCGTATCCAAAATCCAGATACGGACTGCTGCAAATAAATAGGGTGTAAGCTGCTACAAAAATCGATAAGATGCAAGCTACTGTAAAAAGAGGATTAAAAGGAAATAAGTCTTTGTGTGGGTAAAATTTTAATAAAAAGAAACGACGAGAGGGGGACTCGAA
>DUGT01000101.1:5479-9676 GCA_013331275.1 Methanosarcina sp.
AAACGACGAGAGGGGGACTCGAACCCCCGGGATGCGGAGCATCACGGGATTAGCAATCCCGCGCCATACCGGGCTTGGCTATCTCGTCACAAAGGACTTCAAGAAGCGCGTCCCCTTAAACGCATTTTATGTATTTAATCTTTTCCAGGGGAAAGGTTTCACAGAAACTATTTTACAAGAAGTATAATAATTCTGATATAAAACTGAGTCACCTGATGTATTCTAAATATTTTGTGCATTAAAGCGATGAGCACGCCTCAGGTCGTTGAGTCTTGGAGATACCAGTAGACTGGAACCTCTTCTCCACCCCGCAGCCCCGCAAGCGATAGTTGCCCACAGTAAGTCTGCTCCCTTCCGGGCCTCGACCGGTTTCCGCAGTTAGTGTATGAAGACCTGCTCTCCAGCAAACCCGCATACCTGCACCATCCAAGCAGGACGGGGTTTCTCCGTTGAGATTCCAGGCTGGAGTCCCTTCGACGCATCTTCCCTTGGCTTCGTCCCCCGCGTATCGGCGATTTCGGGTTACAGGTAACGCCGGGCTACCCGGACTAGCTCATCAGCTATACAAAGTCACTTGTAATATATAAAGATATGCCAGTCATCTTCCTCCCGATATCTATTTTTCATATTGGAATGTGAATATTCAATTGGTCTTAAAAGAAAAAAGCAAAGAGAGTGGGCACATTAGTGAGATTGTTTTTTTAAACGGATTAGAAAAATATTAAGATAAATTCAAAGAGGTTTAAAATATGTAGGGAGAAATAAATCCCCCTATTTATTTATACGTTATTTTTCAAAATAATGTGTAAATAAATCTAAAACAGCATATAGTACACCAAAGTACCGGTAAAATAGGGAGAGTTTGGGGAATTTCTATGAGATGTGGAGTTGCAATTGACCTTGGAACAAGTGGGTATAGAGCTCAAAAAATCGATCTTGATACAGAAGAAATCCGAAGAACAGTGATAACTTTGAGGAATCCTCTCCCCGGAGCGAATGTGATGGATCATATGGATTTTGCGATTCACTATGGCCAGGACCTCGCGCACGGACTTTCTATAAACGCAGTAAAAAACCTATTCCAGGCTCTCGATGTAAAAAGCGAGGAGCTTGAAAGGCTTTCAATCTGTGGGAACCCGATTCAGTTATCCATCTTCCAGGGAATAAGCATTGAAGACCTCGCTTATGCAGGAGAACGAAAGAAAAAGAAGTATAATATACAGGAGCAGGATAGAAGCGCAAGAATCGTACATAGCAGTGAAATTCCCGGATTTGATGAATATGATTGTGAGATTGTAGTTCCTCCTGCAATAAAGCATGAAGTTGGAGCCGACGCCCTTGCCCTGATAATTAAATCTGGAATGCTCGATAGTGATGAAATTTCAATTGCTACGGACTACGGAACAAATGCAGAGATGGCCCTCAAAGTGAAGGATATTATTTATACGGGATCTGCAGCTGCTGGTCCTGCCCTTGAAGGACAGCAGATAAGACATGGAAACCTTGCTTCTCCTTACACCATATCAGATTTTGAATTCGAGAATGGAGGATTAAGGAACTATGTCCTGAGTGAAGAAATGAAATCAGTTCCCGGAGATATAATAGATCCGTCAACAGGGGAAATCCTTAAAGAAGGTCAGATCAAAGCCAAAGGAATTACAGGTACCGGGGTTATAGCTCTGATAGAAAAAGGAATTGAACGTGGCCTTATAGAGCTCCCAAAGATTAAAACTCCTGATGGGCTTATTCATATGCAAAACCGGATGAATTTCTCTGAGAAAGATCTGACTGAAGCCGGAAAAGCAATAGGTGCGATTCGTGCAGGACATATTACTCTCTGTTCGACTGCAGGTATTGAAATGGCAGACATTGATACGGCTTACATGGCAGGTGCTGCTGGTACCTATATGGATGCGGCAAAGGCCCAGAAAATCGGTTTGATTCCATACGCAACAGGAAAGATTTTCCAGCTTGGAAATACTTCACTTGCAGTCGCTCGTGAAATATTGCTTTCAGAAAAGAGATTATGGGAGCTTCAGGATATTGCAAGTCAGATAATAGGTACACATATAATGTTTGCAACTGCCCCTGAATTCCGGGACGTGTATGTTCTTGAGCTTGCATACTGGGAGGAAGGTATGCCTTTTAAAATGTTCAGGAAATATCTCAAAAAGAAAGGACTTCCAGAGCTAGGAGAACCTATACAGAACCCTATTATAGAAAAACGCGTGGAGAGAGATATTCCAGTTCTTGGAGAAGAAGGGCTTCATGTACTTGAAAGAGTCGGGACCTATATGACTATGATTGTCGATTGCCCCGAGTGCAAAAAGTGTATTAAAGTCTGTCCAACGGGCGCTATATCAATTGACGAGGAAAACAGGGTTATGATAAGCACTGACCTGTGTGAAGGCGCCCACTGCCAGAGATGTATCAGGGCCTGCCCTCCGGAAAAGTTTAACTGGGAAAACCTTGAGGTTTTCAAACAGAAGTTGCAGGAATAAAAAGTAGCTCAGGATCCTGATCAGACGATTTTTAAATCCTCAATGAAATCTGAAAACATAGGGCAATAAATAGCTTACATAGACTTTAAAAGAGATCATAAAGAATAAATATGATTCAAACTAGGGAGAGAAAACAACTTCCTGCAACTCTCCAAATAAGTAAAAATTAAAAAAGGTTAGAGGGGGTAAGTTAGAGGGAATAAATTAGAGGGAATAAGCCTCACGGAGTTTTGCGACAATTAATTCAACCTGTTCCACTGCAGTTCCTATATACTTATCTGGATTTACGAGATTCTCGATATCTGTAGCAGTTAAATATCTTGCAATATCAGGAGTTTCCAGAAGTACAATTTTGAAGTGCTGTCCAGTATCGTGGGCTTTCATTGCTGCAGTCCTTACGAGTTCATGGGCTTCCTGCCTGCCTACTCCTCTTTTTGCAAGCTCAATCATTACAGCCTCTCCCATATTGAGGCCTCTTAGTAGTTCCAGATTCCTCCGAATGTTCTCAGGATAAAATCTCAGGTTTTCAATTACGTTTATCCCAAGCTTAAGAATATGATCCGTAAGCACGCAGGCTTCAGGGAAAACTATTCTCTCTGAGGAGGAGTTAGTCAAATCCCTTTCATCCCACAGGGTATTGTTAAGGAGTTCGGGTTCTACCATGGCCCTTACAATCCTTGCAAGCCCGCATATCTGCTCGGATTTTATAGGATTGCGTTTATGGGGCATAGTAGATGAGCCTACTTGCTTTTTTCCAAAACTTTCCTCAATCTCGGCAATTTCACTGCGCTGGAGAGTTCTGATTTCTATACCGATCTTATCCAGAGTCGTAACCGTGTTTGCCATCCACATTACGAATTCGGCGTGCCTATCCCTCTGAATGATCTGGCTGGAAACATCTACAGCACCGATTCCAAGGTACTGCATTGTAAGTTTCTGGATAAGAATCCCGGCTTTTCCAAAAGCAGCTTGGGTACCAACTGCGCCTGTCATCTGCCCTACGGTCGCTCTTGGAGTGAGTTGATGGAGACGGTCCAGGTGCCTTGAAATTTCCGAGGCCCATATGGCAAAACGCAGTCCATATGTTGTCGGAACTCCTATCTGCCCGTGAGTTCTCCCGCAGCAGACCGTATGCTTGTGTGCTTCGGCCTTGTCAACAAGAACCCCGAGAAGAGTTTTAAGTTTATCTTCCAGAAGGTCGATTGCATCTTTAATCTGGAGAGCTGTTGCCGTATCTAGAATATCGTTTGAAGTGGCTCCAAAATGTACCCATTTTCCAGCGTTATCTTTGCACTGTTCAGAAATCGCAGTTACCACAGCCATCATATCATGATGGATCTCAGATTCAATTTCGTCAACTCTCTCTGATTTTACGGAAGAGATACTTTCAGATATAATCTCAGCCGAATCTGCGGGGATTAAACCCATATCCGCTTCTGCACGGGCAAGGGCTGCCTCGACCTGAAGGAGCTTGGCAAGTCTGTTTTCCTGGCTCCACACATATTTCATTTCTGCTGTACCATACCGGTAGTCTATAGGATGAATCAACACATAAATCACCATTTATAAGACAGGGAACTTAATAAACTCTAAAGAGTTAAATTGGCCATAGAATAATTAGCCGTGGAATTATACTTGAGTCTGAAGGTTTTAGCTTTAAATAACTATTTTAATTTTAAATAATAATTTTAGTTTT
>DUGT01000101.1:9860-10221 GCA_013331275.1 Methanosarcina sp.
ATTTTAGTTTTAAATAATAATTTAGCTTAAAATAATGATTTTATTGATAAATGATTATAATCGTTATATAATTTCAATGTTAACTTTGACACAGTCCAATGTCAACTAGTTCAGCCTCAACCTGCTTT
Organism: Methanosarcina sp.; assembly: GCA_013331275.1. Taxonomy (GTDB): domain Archaea; phylum Halobacteriota; class Methanosarcinia; order Methanosarcinales; family Methanosarcinaceae; genus Methanosarcina; species Methanosarcina sp11020u. Next base: position 9,989 of record DUGT01000101.1, read on the forward strand.
AGGCATACAGGGCAGAGAATAAACAACGTAAGCAATAAATAAGCTTTGAGTTGACAGGATTAGAAAAGCGAGGATTATTCTAAGAGTTAAAGAAGAGAAGTTTGCAAACTCAATAAAAGAAGGACTTTTTTAATGAAAAACGTTATATCTCTTAACATCCATTAAGCGGGCTATATACCTTATCAATATTGAAAAATAATAGCAGGTGACAAAAATGGCTCGTTTTCCAGAAG
>DUGT01000101.1:10404-10541 GCA_013331275.1 Methanosarcina sp.
TTTCCAGAAGCAGAAGAAAGATTGTTAAACAAGAAAATTTGCATGCGATGTAATGCCAGAAACGCAGTAAGAGCAACCCGCTGCAGAAAATGCGGTTACAGTGCTCTTCGAGTAAAATCCAAGGAATCCAAGGGAGC
>DUGT01000165.1:0-9010 GCA_013331275.1 Methanosarcina sp.
GGAAAAGAAAGGAAATCAAAACCGGGAACAAAAGTAGTATGACATACATAAGAATGTCAAATCAAAATATCAGGATGTCAAATCAAAATATCAGGATGTCAAACCAAAATATCAGAATGTCAAACTGAGATAAAGATGTCAGATTAAAACAGAAACGGTTAAAACATTGAAAACAATATTTAGAATGCAGAATATTAAAAGGTTAAAATAGGTTAAGCTGTTTAAAAAAGAAAAAATTTAGAAGCTTACTGTGAAAGCATCTGCGTTTCATTAAGTAAGCTTCCAAAGTCTGAAGTAATCATCACTTTGGTGATGTTTCCTGAGGTAGTTACATTGTAGGTTACTCCGCGTTCGGTAGAGTTTGCCTGCATAGCATTGATCTTTTGAGTAAAGTTGGACTCAGGATTGAGGTAAAGTGAAGTCTGCCTGTAACTGCCGTCATCCAGTTTCCTGAGGTCCGTGTAGAACTGATCGGCCGGAATAGTGGAGTTATTTGTTTTCAGGGCCAATTCCTGGTAGAGGCTTCCTTCAGGACTCGTCTGGTTCACGAGATTATTGTATTCAGTTGAAGCAGTTGCATTTCCTTCCAGTATGTCAATTACGTCCTGTACGCTCTGGCGAGAGCCAAGGATTACAGGGTTACCGACTACATTCCAAATGTCATAAGTATTGTTTGTCCTTGCAAGGAGACTATAGTTATTATACTCAACTGCTCCCCAGGGCATCAGGATTTTCTGCTCCGGAATCTGGTGGAGTTCGAACCCGTTACCATCGTCATAACGGGCTCCATAACGTTTGGTTACGTCTGCCCCATATAGAGAGTACATCGTTGTTTCGTTCCCAAAGACCTGTTCAAATGGAGTTCCTTTCGTTTTCTGCAGGTCTACATATGAGGCGCTTATTACCCCTTTAGGGGACATATTTAGTCCGTCGGCAATGGAGTTGAATTCATGGTGGACCTGCCTGCCAGGAATTTGAGAAAAAGCGATCGAATTATTTCCTTCTACATTTCCGGAAGAAGAAACATTATCACTCTTATCTTTGTTTGAGTTATTACCTGAAAAGAAGATCGCACCGGCTGACAAAAGCATTGTTAATGCCAAAAAAACAGCCAGATATCTCTGGTTTTTTGTTGATGGGTCCTTTTGTTTCATCAATGAAACCTCATTACATAAAGTTAATTTTTCTGACAGTAGAGATCATGCACCTGATATCTAAACGTATTGCCTTAAACATTCTGACAGTAGAAAATCACACACTTGATATCTAAACATATCGGCTTAAACATTTGATGACAGTAGAAATCATGCATCTGATATCTAAACGTATTGCCTTAAACATTCTGACAGCAGAAATCACGCACTTGGTATCTAAACATATCAGCTTAAACGTACCGGTTTGATATTTATTAAGATAAGAACTTTTCTGACATTCTTTTAATAAGCCGAGTATAGGACCTCAGACCGGGAATCGCGTTAAAACTGGAGTTTACCATAACAGACATATTGCCTTTTTCACTCAAGAGTGAGGATTTTGAGCATGTTTGTGCCTCCGGGTTTTCCTGAAGAAGGTCCCTGAGTGAGAACAACAATGTCTCCACTTTTTACAAATCCCATTTCTTTGGCTTTCTCAGTAGTCTCTTTTTCCCAGCTTTCAATATTTTCATTTACAACAACGGGATAAACGCCATAGGATAAAGAAAGAAAGCTGCAAGTTCTCGGGACACGGGTAAAAGCAAGGATCCAGGTTTCAGGCTTGAAGCGCGAAATCCTGCGAGGAGTTGCTCCGCTTCGAGTTGGGGTCAGTACGGCTGCAACCGGCAATTTTTGCAGGGCTTCATGCACCTGAAGAGGTATTACCTCGTCAACTGACATTTCTTTTGCAGTTATGCCTTTGATAATAGTGTCAAGTCCCCATTTTGTTATGGAACGCCATTCTTCGGTAGTTTTTGCAATCTTTGCCATCATTTCAACAGCTTCCACAGGATAATTGCCAACTGCCGTCTCTTCCGAAAGCATAACTGCATCCGTGCCATCGAGTATTGCGTTGGCAACATCAGTTGCCTCTGCACGGGTAGGTCTTATATTGTCAGTCATTGAAGCCAGCATTTGAGTGGCTGTAATTACCGGAATTCCAAGAAGTTTTGCACTTTGGATAAGTTCCTTCTGAACTGAAGGAACTTCCTGGATAGGAATTTCTACCCCCAGGTCTCCTCTGGCAACCATGAGAGCATCGGTTTCTCTTAGAATTTCCTGAATATTCTCTACAGCCTGCCTGCGCTCAATTTTAGCAACAATATATACGGACTTTCCTCTAGCTGCAACAAAATTCCGGACCTTACGAATATCTCCCACACTTTCTATAAAAGAAATGCTGAAAGTGTCAACTCCCTCGCTCAGGGCAAACTCAAGAATTTTAAGATCCTTTCCAGTTATAGGATCAACTAAGATCTTTGAACCTGGCAGATTTAACCCTTTGTGAGAATAGAGCTGCCCTCCGATAAGAACTTCACAAAGTACATCTTTTCCTGAGATTTCCAGGCAGCGAAGCTGGATAAAACCATCACTTAAGTAAATAAGGCTCCCTGGAACTACACTTTCCGGAAGCTGCTTGTAGCTTACAGAAATGCGTGTCTCGTTTCCGAGAATCTCTTCAACAGTAAGGGTTACAGGATTTCCTTTATGGAGTAAGATAGGTTCTTTTTCCAGTTTGCCTATGCGTATCTTCGGGCCTGGAAGGTCAGCGAGAATTGCAACTGTTCTGTCAAGCTCCTCTGCAACTTTACGAACTCTCCGAATTACTTCGCTATGGCTTTCGAAGCTCCCGTGGGAAAAATTGATCCTTGCAACATTCATGCCAGCAAGCACGAGTTCCCTGATAACTTCCTCGGAAGAGGAAGCAGGGCCTATAGTGCAGACAATCTTTGTTTTATGGTCCGGAATTTGCATATTTTTCACGGCCTTAATGACCAACCTTTTATTAGGCTGCCTTTATAGTTCGTACTGGATTTCTGCAGGCTTTTCTGGAGACTTTATTATTCACCCTTATAGATCTTAAGGGCATCCTCGACGCTTGCATCTTCAACCGTTATTGCATATACAGCATTGCACATGCGGACAGCCTCATCAAGAGACTTCTGGTGAATGTTTCTTCCGGTTGCATTTCCCTGCGCTCCGGAAATATGGATCTGGTCGTAGAGTTTTTTCAGGAAGGTTTCAGCTTCGTCGCTTGTACCGCCTGCGCAAACTACTCTTGTACGCCCTGCGGCTCTGATAGCTTCCTTAAAGATCTCGGCAGACTTTTCTCCCTCTTTTTTAGGGTAATTGACCTTTACAAAGTCCGTACCGAGGCAGGCTCCGACTCCTGTTGCTCCTGCAATCAAATGTGGGTCCTTCTCGTCTTTAACAGCTTCACCGCGCGGGTAAATCCAGAGTACGGAAAGCATGCCATGCTGGTGAGCATCGTAAATTACCTGAGCAGCCTGAACAAGCATTTCAGCTTCGAATTCACTGCCGAGATAAATTGTATATCCTACGCCAAGGATATTGAGCCCGCTGTTTTCTTTAAACTCAACGACCTGGTCAACGTCATACCAGAGGTTGCTAAAAGGATCAGCCTGCGCTGTCTCAACAAGATTGGTTTTGGAGTTTACCTTTACAAGATAAGGCACATCTCTATAATCCATGCCGTAACGGGCAATAAGCCCAAGCTGGGTTGCAAAAATTCCTATTTTTGCCTGGGATGCTATTCTGAAAAGGTGTTCTGGATCAGCATCGTCCTCAGGTACTCCTTCTCCGTAAAAATCATCATTGAGATGCTCTACCTTCTGGTCGCCTGCAAAAAGCATTAGTCTGCCGGTTCCCCGGGTCATCTCCATATAATTGTTCACGTACGTTTCACGCATTGCTTTTGGGACATCAAGAGGTACGATTACATCCTCTTTTTTAATTGAAACCATGTATATAAACCTCAAGTTTTTGAATATGATCTCTTTTTATTCTTCTATTTTTATATGTTTCACGCATCGCTTTCGAAGCATCTAATGGTAAGATTATATCCTCTTTGCTAATTGAAACCATGGATTAAACAATAAGGGAAGTAATTTTTGAAATAATCGGATACATTATTTATTTTTTCGTTGAGTTCTCGTTTCCACTTATCAATATTTTATAGATTTATTACATATTAATCTCATAAATACTACTGGCACATACGGTACATATTAGACATACAATGATCCCCTACTGTAAACTCTCAAATTTATTCTTTCCTTCCTGAATCTGATTTTTTAGTAAACACAATAGATATCTCATTTTTGTGGTTATGTTTATTATTATACAAACTATATAGGAATTACGCGGTCCATGTTTGTCTTTTGAAATAGAATTAAAGAGACTTATGCAGTTAAAGTAATAAATCAATAAAATTAAAATTAAAGTATTTTAAGATAGAACTTTGATTAAAACGTCTATTTTACCTAATTTCTAGATCCTTATATCTGAGTAGTGCTCAAAACTTGGGATTAATTTTTGCTTTGAAAGCAAAAAATCAGGCAATATAATTCCTTAACTGATAACCAATTAGTTATGTTTTATTTTTTGATTATCAACACAGTCCAAACTCCATATGTTTTTTCCTTCATAGTATGCAGATCTTAAGTTATCATGAGGAATTTCCATACAAATTTCTTTTTCTATAAAATCTGGTATGTTGTTAAAAAAGTTACTGATAGGGAAGTTTACTGTAACTAAATTTTTAGTTTTATATGATTTTCTTAACTCTTCATGAAGTGAATCGCTAAATTTCGAAAATACACAATTTTTGCTCCTATTTGTTATAAAAAATATGCATTTATCTTTGTTAATGGGAATTTCTGTATATGCAAGTTTTTGAGAAGAATCTGTTTCCTCGGTATATCCAAGCATGTTATTAAGCAGTTTGACATCAGCAAATGAGAATTTCATCAATGGAGCTATCAAAAAGAGTTCATCACAATTTTTGGCAAGACTTCTTTTTATAGCAACATGCCCCTCCTTCCTTGCAATAGGGTAAAAGTAATTTCTTTTATTAGTTCCTTTATGACGTACAACGTAACTCGCTGAAGTTATACCTATTAGCTTATACTCACCTTTTTTTAAATTCCAACTATTATATAAAAATTGCTCAAAATTCTCCCTTATTATAAAGTCAGTCGTTTCTTTGCTTGCGACAGCTCCATATGAAGTTAGAGGCTTACCAGGAAGAAGGAAACAGTTAATAGCAACCTTTGAATGCATTGAGTCTTCTTCCTTACAATTCATCATAAGATATTGAACGCCTGGTAAATTATTTGTTACAATATATACTCGATTCTTCCAAGCTGTCCCTTTAACTTTATCCTTAATTATTTCGCTAACCTCCTGAAAAACATGATAAGAGGTTGTTCCTGCATCAATTAAAAGGCAAACCTTCCGATTAGATTGCCAGGTTGTTGAAAGATAATCACCTATATTCTTTACTACTTCTTTTGCAAGCAGTTTTTTCTCTTGGAGAAAATGATTATAACGTTCTCCATAAATAGTTCCCTCATACGCTTCTTCTATCGCATCTTTATTGGTAACCGTAATAAGTGGATTCCTAAAGTCTAAAACAGCATCATTATCTTCAGTGTTCAAGTATTCAATGGGACTGAGATTACTAAGTCTTAGCTTAACTGCTGCTTCGACCATTTTTTTAGGGGTTTGCCCATATTTTTTAGCAAGAGTAATAATCGCATTCATTTCTGCTTGCTTAACATTATTTTGACCTATAAACCTCAGGAAAAATTCTTCTACTTTTTCCTGAGGTAACAATTCAAGCTTGTATGGATTCGAAATTCCAAGGCAGGTAAAATCTCTTTCCCGTGAGGTTATTAAGATGTGTCCCATTGTAACCCCAGGAGTAAAATCTCCAATAATCGAAGGATCACTAGCATCATCAAAAATTAAAAGCCAGTTTTGAGAGGTTCTTAACCACCGTTTTACAGCAAAAACAGTATTCAATTCAAGAAACTCATTCGCTTCTTGAAGGTTCAATCTTTTAGCGATATCTATATAAGCCGATTTAATTGAGTCTATTGACTTCGCATTCACCCAGAAAATATACTCATATTCCATTTTATGTCGGTGAGCATATATCACAGCAACTTCTGTTTTACCAATACCTTCCTGACCACAAATTGCAAATATCGCTGAACCACTGGATTTGAATGTATCCTCCATCGCTTTAATGACATCTTCACGTCCTGTAAAATATTTATTACAATCAGGTACATTAAAATATTTACTGCAAATATCTCCCTCAAATTTATTTTTTACATCATTGTTCTGCTCTTTTTTTACATCATTGCTCTGCTCTTTTTTTACATCATTGCTCTGCTCTCCTGATGACAGTGACAAAGTAATTTTTTCATATATAGTATTTAATTCGTCGATGATTTCAGGAGGTAATTTTGGAGCAAATTCATTTAATACAACTTTAGAACTATAATCAAGACTTAATGGTATATCTCCATCAGACAATATTTCCATAACTTCCCGATTTTTTCTTTCGAACTCCTTAATAACTATGTTTTCTATTAGAGATCGATAAGATTTAAAGTCTTGAGGCTCCAATCCTACTCTTATCCTAACCAAACTATTTTGCAGTCCTATTAATTCAATTTTTGTTAAGGCATGTAGCCACCAATGGACACTATGTTCTGGACTAACTGAAAAATAGGTTACAGTTTGAAGAGATACTCTGATGTCATTTGTATCGAGCTCATCTGAAAAACGTAATAGAGCTGCCACCATTCTTTTACGATCGTTAGATTGATCTGAAAATTCTCTATCACACTGAGTAATAGGCAATTTGGAGTGATACATGCAAACGTCCATCAAATCTTTTACTCCAAATTGAGTCATTTTCTGAACGACAGTTGAAAGCAAATTATTGCCAGATTTACGTGCATCTTTTATCCACGCAGCAGTAAGAAAATGATGATTTCTTCTAATCTCTGCTTGTTCTTCACTTGAGTAATTACTTGCATCCTTTGCAGTAAATTCCACATTGAATTTTGCACCTAACTCATTGGCTATCTCTATCATTTGTGGATATTTAGAAACATCACATTGCATTCCGATATCATGCAGATAAATTCCTGCAAGAAGATAATACGCCTCGGTACTACTCATTTTAATAGGCTTAGTTTTATGTTCAGCCGCAGACTCAAAGTTGAGGTTAAGTAATTTTGTCGCCCATTCTACTAATCTTTCACTGTGTTTTATTCCATGATCTGTGTGGTCTTTAATAACTCGAGGCGCATCATCTCTCCATATCTCTTCCATAGCCTCTTTGATGTTCAGAAGACTAGTGATCAAAGTAGATTTATTAGGAATGTATGCATTTATGATCAAGTTCTCATGATCTGTGAAGCTAGCCATGATTTCCCTCTAAGCAATATTGGATATTTATAATATGTTCATGTAAAAACAGACAGGGGTTAAAAATAAACTCAGTTGTTATCCACGTAGTTACTTTAGAATTTTCTATTATTCTTTTTTGTTACGTAATATATGAATATTTCGAATTAATTTAGAAAGGGATAAATATTGAAGGCACAATAAACCTCGATTATACCTATACAATCATTTAAAAAGAGAAATGTCTCGAAAAAGCTAGTACTGTGATTCTAAAGTAGGTTCATAAAACTTAACTTTTAAATAGACTAGAAGATCACGGATTGTTCCAGAAATTAAGGAATTGATTTTGGAATCGAAGCACTAGCAATTATTCTTTCCATTTCTGTGCATTGAGTAACTTAATTTTTTGTTTTTAAGCAATAAAAGCCTTTTTATTTGGATTATTGCTATAAGATTGAATTAACTGGCTTTAAAATGTTTAAAACAAATATTTTACAATAAATTTATTATCGAATTATTCAAAAATTGGGTTTTATAAGAAGTCCCAGAGCCCCAATTAAATCGATGAGTCTGCTATTTTAATGAGGCCTATTCCAAGACTCAAGATTGAATCTTTGAACTCATATTCTGAACAGTTAGCCAAGCTTCAGGTTGTGGGAAATAGTTTTGAAACTTTCTGATTTTTAAGAGTAAACTGGTTTCTAGATGAGTTCAATATAGAAGTTTTTCCACCTTAAATAAGGTTATAAAAAACCTGTTTTAACGCATGAAAACACAAAGTATTCGCAACGCTATAAAATTAATAATAAATACATTAACAGCATGCAAATAAAAAAGTAAAATTTTACGCCGCTTGCAGGGCTCGAACCTACGACATTCTGGTTAACAGCCAGACACTCTACCAACTGAGTTAAAGCGGCTTTCGGATAGGAGAGTTGTTATAATTTGCCCTCGAATCGTCTTATACAAGAGATTCTTTGGATATAAAGTTTATGGGCCTGACCGGATTTGAACCGGTGACCGCTCGGTTATGAGCCGAGCGCTCTAACCTGACTGAGCTACAGGCCCTTATTGATTTTTATCATACTATTAGTAGCTAATAGTATGGCTTTGATGATAAAGTTTTTGCGTATGTTTTAGCTATTCCGGAAAGAATAGCGTAAGAAATAAGAAGTGCAAAAATTTTACGCCGCTTGCAGGGCTCGAACCTACGACATTCTGGTTAACAGCCAGACACTCTACCAACTGAGTTAAAGCGGCTTATACAATCGGATGTGCACGTTTTGCTCACCCTGTCGCGAACATTCCTAAAGCGATAATATTATTTATATATTTCGCTTTGAGCGGTTTCCATAACTACTTATGTGCTGAAAAATCTGATGACACAGGTATTTGCTGACATAGAATAGTACCAACCTGGTCAAAACCTATAATCTTCCAGGCAGTTTGTTTGGATTATTTTCACTACTTTAGTTTTATATTTTTACTCGTTTATATCACTGCTTTACTATTTACAGTCGTTAGCATATGTGTTTATTTAATTCTAGTTAAATATAGTATTAGTTAAAATATTACCAGATAAATATTAT
>DUGT01000165.1:9270-11615 GCA_013331275.1 Methanosarcina sp.
TGTATAATAGCTTTAATAGATGTCTATTACCTGCCATGAGGGCCTATCAATAAAACCGGTTGCAGTTTCGAACTTATGACTATCCGCATTTTAAATTACCTCAGAGGTAGTCTATCTTACCAGAAGGCAGCCTTTTACCTCCTGGTCATATAAAAAATAATTCATTTTGAGCTAAAACTTATATCCTATCAGAAATAATATATTTGGTAGCTTGTTGTAGTATTTTGCAGCGAGGTCGGACAGGTATGATTTTTAAGCAGTACACTCGTTTAGCTTAAAATGCCTTTATCTGATCCTGTTCGGGGGAATTGATGTATTGTCAGTTAAAGGTCAAAAACGACTTTAAAATGTAACTTCAAGATTAGGATCAGTAGTTTTTCCGTACTGATTGATATTCTTTCAGACTCTTTGTGTACTGTCAGGATATCTTTTCGGTTTCCTGGCTTTTGACAGCTTGATCTTGCAGTTTAAAAAATGGAAATCCAAGGGGGATTAGTTACGAAACGGCTAAAAATATGTCCAAAATGCCATGCTAGACTGAAAGTGAGCTCGGATGGAAAGATGGAGTACTGCAGTGTTTGTAAGTACTGGACAAAAGTGGGTACTGCAAGGCTCGATTCTATCATGATTTACGGATGAGGGCCATGCATGAAAAATGCAAGTGTTTCTATGTTTTGCAGCGTATGCCAGACAACGTTGAAACGTCAAGTCCTGGGTTCTAATGTCTTCTACTACTGCCGGAACTGTGGAAGTGTGAGTTCGGAAGTATATTTATCAGGGGAGGCAAACGTCTTCCACTCCCATAAACCGACATCTGTAGACGTGAGGTTTTCACCTTCAAAACTTATGAAAACGTCTGAATCGCTGTAATAGAAACCTGAGTTGAAAAAAGAAGTTTAGTAGTTTTTGAAAAACTGGAAAAATTAGCTTCTTAAGAGCCTTAACATCTCTCAAGTTCTCTTTTCCAATTTTTTAGTTATTTTTTAAAATTTTCGTAAGATTTAATGCAGGATTTAACAATTATTCGTTCATCTTATATTGATTATTATTTCTGAATAGCTTAATATTTTTTCGAAAAAATCACCAATCTTATTTAATTGAAAATTTCATATGTTCTTCAGCACTTGTTGTTAGAATAAGTAACATAAAAAATAAAGAGAAAGTTGAGTTAAGAAGATTTTAAGGAGATTAATCCAGGTAAAACCAGTCCGAAAGCGGATTTTTCAATGCCCTGCTTTTAGCAGTTTGCAAACGTTTTCTACTTCGGACCTGAAATCGTCCTGAGAGATTCCGTAAAGGCCTGCAAGATACATTGCACCACCAGCTCCTGCGCCCTCCTTGATCGTACCTGTCTCATACCTATGAAGCCCTTTTAGTTCGGACTTTCCAAACCCAGGGTCTGCAACGTAGACTGTGGGTACACCGAGAATTCTGGTAAGTTCGATAAAGTTTGCTGATTTATCTTCTACAACGTACCGGGTAGTGGCAATTGCCAGCTTTTCCGTGTTGAGACCGAGGTGTTTTATCAGTGCATACACTGCTACCATCTGAGTCCCTCCAGCAAGCACAACACTAACATCAGTGCCCTGGAAACCTGCAACAAGACCTACGACAGCAGGCATCATCGGGTCTCCCATGCAGGCGATAGCTTTCATGGGATCATCTTTCAGGCAGCCAAAGGTCAGACCTGATGCTTTCAAGCCTTCTTCAATGACCTGTTTCTTCAGCTCGAGAGGGTTTTCATCAGCACTGCTGCTGACATTTCCGTTGTATCCCAGTGCCATTAAAACCCCCATTGCAGTTGTTGTGCCACCTGGAATGCTTTCTCCGATAACTACATGGTCTACCTGGTTTCTGAGCCTTTTTGCCAGAAACTTTGCTCGCATGCAGATTTCCTGTACATCATAAACTGCAATTGGTTCCCGGATATCTTCTCCAGGTTTTGCCTTAAGGTCGATGCAGGGAACTTCCGGAGTTACAATAAGACCGGAATTAATGAAATGATATGGAGCGTCCGTAAGCTTCAACGCCGAACGAGTCATAATTGCAGGAGTAGGAGTATCATAAGGAGGAGTCATAGGGAGAACGGGTACACTAATAATGTTTCCTGTTTCCATAAGTTCCGCATCTCCTGCAGGCGTATAGTCCGTAAGTTCAGCCGTTTTTCCTGCAGCTGAAAGCTTGGGAATATGTGCGGTTTTAGTATTGGAAAGCACACATAAAAACATCGGTCTTTTGGGTTTTCTGGTTACTTCCGGTTCGATCCAGGCCATATAGTATCTCCTTTATGAATAGAATCAACTTACCCGCAACTGTTGACCCGCAACCGTTGAGCCGCAACCGTT
>DUGT01000165.1:11744-13560 GCA_013331275.1 Methanosarcina sp.
ATCACGCCGATAGGGTTTGGGGAAGATTTCAAACTCAAACATTATCATGGTTTTTGATCAAACTTTTTTTGAAAAAGTTTGCGAGCAAGTACTTTTTAATAAGGGTTGATTCTTTCTGAAATCCAATGAGAATTCTTCAACTTACTATATAATATTTATCCATAAGCAAATATAATTTAACATTGATCAAGTTAAGTTTATTTTATTTCCCGGTTATTTCGGACTCAGGAACTTGATTTTGATAGAGTGTTTATTAAAGATCAATTGAGTAGGTTTTTATATATAACTAAATTTGGATAGTTTGGTTTCAGATTCACTCAGACCGGGTTCACTCAGACTGTATAATAACCTGCGCAGAATAAAAATAGAAAGATGAAAGCCGGAGCAGGTACAGAATAGTCGGCTTTCCATTTGCGTCAGAAAAACTTTATTTTTAATATGTTCTTGCCACGTAAACACGAGTTTCGGTTTCTTCCCCGCATATAGGGCACTTTTCTTTTCGGTCTCTTTTTTGCTCAAGAGGAATTCCAAGGATTCCTGCACCTATTACATCTTCCATAGCAAGTCCGCATTCTCTTTTTCCGCACCAGGGAATTGTTGCAACACCTATCTGGATTTTTTCCTTTACTTCTTCAAGTTCATCACAGTCAAACACGCGGTTTTCAAGTTCGGTTTTTGCTTTTTGGTACAGGCTTTCGTGAATTGCCTCAAACTTTGAACTCACACGAGTTTCAATGTCAGAGAGCGGAATCTGTTCTTTTTCTCCGGTATCTCTTCTGACAGCTACAGCGACATTGTTCTGAAGGTCCCTTGGCCCGATCTCAAGCCTGAGAGGCACACCTTTCATTTCCCACTTGTAGTACTTTGCTCCGGGACGAAGGTCACTTGCATCGATTTCGACTCTGATTCCGGCTGCAGTCAGGCGTTCCTTGACATCCTTGCAGGCTGCAAGTACCTCTTCAGCACCTTTCTTGAAGATGATTGGAATAATTACAACCTGTACAGGCGCGATCTCGGGAGGTAAAACCAGTCCTTTATCGTCTCCGTGGATGGAAATGGTGGCTGCGATCGACCTTTCGGAAATTCCGTAACAGGTCTGATAGGCGTAACGCTGCTCTCCGTCAGGGGCTTCATATTTAATGTCAAATGTCTTTGCAAAATTATCCCCCAAATGGTGGACTGTACCGATCTGAAGGGTCTTTCCGTCAGGCATAATTGCATCAAGGGCATCGGTATAATCCGCACCCGGGAACTTATCCCAATCAGGTCTCCTTGAACGGAGCACAGGGACTGCGAGCCTGCGGTATATTTCAGTATATAGCCTGACAGCTTCCTTAACCTGAGCTTCAGCATCCTCCCAGGTAGCATGGACTGTGTGGGCCTCTTTAAAGGAAGTAATCTCTCTAAGCCTTATCAGGGGACGTGTATGTTTCGTTTCATAGCGGAAAGTGTTGACTATTTGATAAATTTTAACAGGAAAATCCGCATGGGACCTTACCCACATTTTGTACATAGGATAAATGGCAGTTTCACTTGTTGGGCGAAGGGCCAGAGGAATATCAAGCGGGTCTCTTCCGCCATGGGTTACCCAGTATACCTCGTCTTCAAAACCTTTAATATGCTCGGCTTCTTTCATGAACTCATTTTCGGGGATAAGAAGAGGGAAAAGGGCCTCCTGGTGTCCACTGTTGTCAAGAATTTCTCTTATAATGTTATATGTATTTCTCCGGATTGCAAAGCCGAAGGGATACCAGACGTATAATCCTTTTACAGGATAACGGACGTCCATTATTTCGGCCATCCACAGGAGGTCGTT
>DUGT01000165.1:13651-18912 GCA_013331275.1 Methanosarcina sp.
CGGACGTCCATTATTTCGGCCATCCACAGGAGGTCGTTATACCATTCGCTGAATTCCTCTTTTGGAGATAATGCTGCTTCTTTTTCGCTTTCTGCCATACCTTCACCGTATTATAGCAATCTGAAATAGTTGAATTCGTAAATTAAACGGAGTGAACTTTCAAACTAATTAAACAAATGTATAAATTTACATGATTTTGATAGACATGACATGATTTTGATAGACACGGCACGATTTTGATAGACACGGGTGAAATCTATCTTTATATTTTCTGTTTATATCTTCTGTTCAAATCAGAACTTCTTGAATCAAATATACAGTTCTATTGGGCAATTTAAGGGCTTGCTTCAGGAGAATACAATAATCTTTGCAGCAAGCATGTTTTTGAGTCCTGTAGAAAGTTTTTCCGGGCAGTCACATTTTGAGTAGGGGATATTTTAAGAAATGTCACCTTGAGGATGTAGCATCCTGACATGAAATTGCCTTCATAGCCCGTAATATGCCTGCCTTTATGGAATAGAAGTTAATAACTATATTGGAGAATGCCCCCGGAATTTGTCAGGCTGTGAAAAACCGGAAAAAAGAATTAATCTCCGAGAGGCTGAACATTGTCTGAGACATCATTTACGAGCTCGGATTTGTTAACATCGAAAACGATCATGCCAGTATTTAACTTCTGGGCTTCTTCTTCGGAGAGTTTGGTAGCTTTTGCCTTCTTTGAAATTATCGCACTGTTTCCGAGAGGATCTTCAATTATGACTGTGATTTTTCTCTTGCCCTCAGTCACATCTTCAAGCATACATAGGAGCTCCTCGCTGCGTGAGGATTTTTCTTCGTCTCCCTGTACCCACCTGCTAGCAGTCAGAAGAACATCCCGAATCCGTTGCAATACACCTTCGATATTCGTTACATATGACTCCGAGACTGATCCAGGTTCGACAGTAACTCCCATCTCCGGGATGCGAATCGTTCCTGAGGTTGAACGGATGACCCTTGCATCCAGGTCTTCACTGGTTTCAACTGGCATCTCATAGCGCATGGGCTCCTTACTCGAGAGAATCATGGTATCTGCAAAACGGAAACCGCACTGGCATCTTGCACTGATATGCATGATCTCCCCGAAATAGGGAATATTATCTCTCTGCCAGTTCATCACCAGATCTGTCTGGCATAAAGGGCAGCAGATTTTTGTTTCAAACCTTTCCTGTTTTAAGAAATCCGGGTTCAATATTTTCCACCAGAAATTTTAGCTCTGTCGATTTTAATGCCTGTAGGAGTTACAATTACGGTATTTCCTTTAACCCCTGCGATATCTCCATGGACATCAATAATAACATCTTTCAGCTCTTTTAAAACCCTATCTCTAAGCAGGTCATCACCCCTGATGTTTGAAATATCTACAATAACGATATTTCCATTATAAATTTCCTGTTTGAGCTGGGATACCTGGTTGATACTCGAGATCTCTGCAATCTTTACATAAGTTTCTGCAGGCTCGTCCTCGAGAACTTCCTCATACTTGCTGAGATCAATCTCAGTGTAATCTTCTGGACTAGTTGGACTTTTTACATTGCTGCCAAGGAGCTTGTCGATGAGTTTTGCCATTTATGCGCACCTTTTATATTTTTTAAAATTCGAATCGCATTGTCCTATATTGAAATCTATATTAATTAATTTTGCTATTATAAAGCTGATCCGGGTTTTCATTCAATTTAAGGAGTTCGCGTCCCCTACCCGCAGGTTCCGTTAATGAAAGTATATTTTATAGGGAACTATTAGAATTCCGTGTTCCAGAGTTTGTCTCCTACATGGGTTATAGACTTTATGGCTTTACCTGAAGTAGCTTCAACCATTTCCGGCCCTCCCATAATAGCTTTTCCAATTGCAAGAGGTTTTTGATGAGTTTCTTCTACTATAATTACGAAGTCTCCTTCTTTTATTTCGGGGTCAGCTGCCACAACTCCAGGAGCCATGATATCTGCGCCGTTTGAAACAAAACGGATAGCTCCTTTATCCACGGTTACAATACGCTTTTGAAGTCCCATCTCAAGAGCTCCGCGGACGGTAGGAAAAAGATGTCCTTCTATTTCAAAAAGCAAAGGCTTGCCGTCCACCAGAATAAGGGAGTATTCCTCAAGGGTAATTTTCTCCAGAGTTCTATCTTCCAAATATGACAGCTCTTCGCCGAAAGTGGATACAAGGTCTTTCAACATTTTGTTCTTGACATTTTTCCTTAGCTGAACTCTTGACTTTACTTTCAATTAATCACCGGGTTTTCAAATGTTATATTTGTTTATAGCATAGGGTTTTTGTGCTTTTTAAAACTTATGTGGAGCTCTGGGATTTCCTGAGACAGATTTCAGGTTTAGATTTACACTTTGAGTGTTTACTTCAAATCTTTCAGGGTGCTTTCAATCAATTTTTGCAAAGAGCCCTGTAAGCAGTATAATGGCGCTTCCGAAAAATACAGCCTCATAACCGAAGGGTTCGAGAAAGAAACTTCCAATAACCGGGCCCAGTCCGAGCCCTGCATAAATTCCTGTATTAAAAAGTCCCATTACAAAGCCGCTTGAGC
This sequence comes from Methanosarcina sp., assembly GCA_013331275.1. GTDB lineage: Archaea > Halobacteriota > Methanosarcinia > Methanosarcinales > Methanosarcinaceae > Methanosarcina > Methanosarcina sp11020u. Next base: position 16,227 of record DUGT01000165.1, read on the forward strand.
TAATTCTGGAAACGGCTGTAATCAGGCCTACAACTGCTGTTCCTCCTCCTGCTCCTATGAGGAAGAAAGCAAGTAAAGGCAGCTTTACCGAAAGGACAATACCTGCAACTGCAAGGGTTATTCCAGCCCTTACTATATTTTTATAATTGATGTTTACTCTGCCTGCAATCAGGGAACTCAGCATTGCAGCCAGATAAGAAGCTGAAATTGCCAGCCCGAGTTCTGGTTTTGTCAGAAAGCCAGCACTGTAATCTGCATAGTTCGCACTCAACAGCCCTGTGGTCCCGTAAAGAAGCACTGAAATTGCCCAGATTTTTCCGAAATCGGTCCGAAATAGAGTTTTCCTGGCTTTTTGCAGGTAACTTTTTAATTCGGGAAGTGAAAGCGTTTCCTGTTGGTTTTTTATGGAAATTTCACTTTCTGAACGCTTAAAGTGTTTCCCGTTACTATCAGGAGAAAGTAGTTCTCCGGTTTTCGAGAGGAGGAGAAGACAGGAAAGCCCTGCAAGAATTGTAAAGCTGGTTATTGCAGTTTTAATTCCAAACCCTGCAAACATTCCTGAGAAGAAAACACCTGCAGCCAGCCCACCGTGTAGCAGGAAATTGAATTCTCCAAGGCTTTGCTGGCTGTCCTTCCATTCTGCAATTATGGAAAAAGCTGCAGGAAAAAAAGCCCCGCAACCCACTCCTTCCAGGAATCTGAAAATTCCAAGAATCAATGGGATGTCCGAAAATGCAATAACAAAACCCGATAAAGCAGTAAGAAGCATTCCGAATCTTATCACCTTCAGGTTTCCTATCCTGTCTGCCAGGATCCCAAGAGGTACAAGGGCAAGCAAAGCTCCAATAAAATACCCGGAGAACAGAAGGCTTGAGAAAACCCCAACATCTCCGCTATCTCCTCCAGCAAGTTCCGGAAGAATGGGGATTACTGCGTTTGAGAGTCCCTGAAGCGCAAAAACTGAAGAATAAAGCGTTAACTTTTTGAGATTCATAGACTTTCCTATTATTATATATACTCAGTAATATACTAACTTTCTACTCGGTCTTTATTTTTCCTGTTTCTAAAACCGTTTACTCTTGGAAAGTACTCTTATCCTGAGTGCTACGATCATTCTAAAAAGTAGTTTTATTTTAAACGTCTACTGTTTCTAAAACATTATCTTAAACGTAATCTTGTTTCTAAAAACTCTTTCTGAATAGCTCAGGAAATTTCATAGAATAAATATCTTACGCAAGATCCTCTACTATTCAATTAAAGGAAACTTATCGAACTAAACTCTGGTTAACACCCTACAGAAGGATCTTTAATTCTTCAATATAATACCAACTGCAAGGATACACCCATTTGCTATAAACAGTTTTTCAAAACTCACAAAATCCACAAAGAATCCTGCAATAATCGGAGCAAGAGAAAGCCCTGCATATATAGTCGTATTGAAAAGCCCCATTGCAAGGCCTCTGTCAGCATTCATTCTGGCAACAGCGAGGGCAAAACCTACAGTTGCGACTCCTGACCCTCCACCAATACTTGAGAACCCCAGCAAGGGATATTTTATTGCAGAGAAAGCCCCCAAAGCTGAAAATCCCAGTCCAACTTTAATTAAATTTTTTTCCTTTACTTTGAAACGTCCTCCAAGCAGAGAGGTAATCATTGCACAAACATAAAGACTGGAAATCGAGATCCCAAGTTGAGCTTTTGTTATAGTACCCAGGCTGTAATCAGGATAGTAGGCTAGAAGCACTCCGATGGCTCCATTAAGCAGAAAAGAACTGAGCCAAATCCCGAAATTGCTACGGCCGAGGAGCTTCTTAGTTTCTTTGTAAGGCTTTTGGAAAAGACCGGAGCTTTTCAATGCACCTGCTTTTTCTGAGCTTTTAAGACCAATCAGTCCTCTGCTTCTGGATAACAGGTAAGTGGTCAAAAGGAAAGTAAGGACTGTAAAAATCAGGACTGCTCCTTTCAGATAGGTGTTTGCCAGCAGCCCTGAGAGAAAAGCTCCTGTCGCCAGGCCAGCATTGAAAAGAAAAGTCAGCTCTCCTAGATAGCGCCCTGGATTACTGAGTTTGGATAATATGGCAAAGGCAGCCGGAAGAAAGGCTCCACAGGCAGAACCTTCTATAAACCTTGCAATCAAAAGAATCCGGAGGTTTTCTGACAGTAGAATTGTCAACCCTGAAATTACCGTAAGAATGATACCCAGTGCTATGAACTTAAAATTGCCGAGCCTGTCCGCAAGAATACCAAAAGGTAGCATTGTTCCCAGAGCTCCGAGGAAGTAGGCGGAAAACAACAGGCTTAAGGCGAACCCTCCAGAAGAATTATTACTCAGGTTTGCAAGCTCCGGAAGGATAGGAATGACAGCATTCGAGAGTCCCATTATGGTAAAAGCTGCTCCGTAAATCAAAAGCCTGTCAAGGTTCATAGGACTAAAAACCTTTAACCAGGTATATAGATTCTTGTCCGTAGTTTCCTGCCCTCAGCAGCTTTCGAAAAAAACACCGTTCACAGGTTAAAATGCCCTGAGACAATTTTTAAAGGCTCCTTCAGCCCTTCACGGGATTTATATCCATTGCATAGTTATAATGTATGTAAGAAGATCAAACATGGACGCTAAGCCTTAAGTTGACAATAGATCATGACACTCTTATTATAATAAATGAGATAGAATGCATAGCTATTTATA
>DUGT01000102.1:0-9949 GCA_013331275.1 Methanosarcina sp.
CGTATTCAGTTGCCATTTTTATCCTCTTTCAAATGAGTTTAGTTTAGACTAACCGAGTTTATCGAGAGTTGAAGTTCAGAGTAGCAGTTCTTTTGCTTTTGCCACAGCTTCGCTTGCATTTTCGGCGTAGCAATCGGCACCTATTTTGTTAGCCCAGGCCTGGGTTGCAGGGGCTCCTCCTACCATAACTTTTACTTTACTCCTTAGCCCTTCTTCCTTAAGGAGCTCGATTACGTCCTTCTGCCCCTGAAGGGTTGTCGTCATAAGAGCGGAAATTCCAATCATGTCAGCATTGACCTCCTTTGCCTTTTCGATGAAGTTCATGACCGGAACATCACGCCCGATATCGTAGACTTCAAAACCAGAAGACTGGAGCATCGTTGACACTATGGACTTACCAATATCGTGAACATCACCCTCAACTGTCCCGTTTACGATAACACCGAGTTTCTTGCTCTCTGTCCCTGCCGGAAGCCCAGCCTCAAGCATTTTAACTCCTGCTGTCATTGCATCAGCAGCCATCATTACATGAGGCAGGAAAAGTTTCCCTCTCTCAAAAAGAATTCCTACCTGGTTCATGCCTGCAGAAAGGCCTTTGTCAATGATTTCAGCGGGTTCCATGACCTCTTTTGCTTTCTCAACAGCTGCAAGCACTGCATCCTTTTTACAGGAGACAACTGCCTCAGAAAGCTCCTGAATAAGTTCCTCTTTAGTTGCCATTTTTTGTACCTCCACGAATACCAGACACTTCCTTAATGGTTGAAGAGGAGACTGAATCTAGTATCCTAACCGGATATACTTTTATAGACCCTGAATTATTTAGCCCAACCTATAGAGTTTTTTCAAAAAAGATGAGAACTTGAGTACTACCCGTGCATTTGAAAAGCCAGTACGCTCTGACGGTCCTAATGGGCAGAACTCAAGTTATGAGTTTTTTTAATGGTATTGAAAATTTCAATGAGCTTTTTGTGGAATTAAATTTTAATTGAGCTCAATTTTCAGGGTTTTATTAATTACGTAATCACATGTTTTACTAATTTTCTGCCTTTCAGCTTCGGATCGAGCTTAAGTACCGGATGTCTGCATTTTCAAAGATAATTGTATGTTTTCTGGCTCAACAGAACTTCAAGAATGAGTTCCCTGGTCATGAAAGTGATATTCATGGCATAGAAAGAGCCTCTCCAGATGATCTCCAGGTGAAGAAGAAAATAAATATTTTAAAACCTTACTGATAAAAAATAAGAAATAAACGAGGATAGGTAAGCAAATAGTTATAAAAGATTTAAAAAACCCGATTTTGATCTGTTGCTTGTGAAGAGTATATAAGCAATCAATTAAATTTGCTGTTTAACAAATTACGTACAGATATTTAAGCTAAGGTTAACAAATATATATCCATGTTGAGCGTTTTACAGAAAATTTATAGATAAATCCTTAAAGTTTTTCTACTTTTGCCATCTTAAGGATTAAAGATATTTTTGTTAAGTATTCGAGGGCTTATAACTGAAAAAGTTTTCCACTTCATGACGTTCTGGAGTGTTCTCCTTTTGCTTCTTTGTTTTTGATAGATTACAATATCTCTTGTCCTACTTTGTCAAATCGAAATTTGCAGCCGTCACGGCAGGTTCATTTGAAGGCTTGATTCTCCTACTAGGTTATTAACTTCTTCTTTAAGCTTATTGTTCTGGTTAGTATACTTTTTTATCTTTTCTTCTATTGCTGTAATTTGTTTTTTTGCAATTTTTATTTTCTTCTCATTTGACTGTATAGTTTTTAGTTTCTCATTTATTTTAGTTTGTGTTTCTATGTCCATTAGTAATGCCTCTTAAATTTCTTAACTTATGATTATAACTCATCACATAAATAAATTTTTGTTTATGTTTGCGTGTTTAACAATTTATCTGTACTTCAACTAGCTGCCAACACTGTTTATAGTCCAAGTAACTTTGCCAACTATGTTGTTGGTACTTTTAAATTCTTTTATATTTTATGCGAGATTTCCACAATAGTTTCAGATAAACTCAGGGAATAGTTTAACGACTTAGCCTGTAAAAAAAGGCAGTTGATATCGATTTTAATGAAAACAAGGAGTTTGATAACTAACTGATAAATAGAGTGTATAGAGGATACCGGTTTAGGATTAGTTTATATATATCTTATTGACCCAATGCCAGTTTGTCAGGGTTCATACCGAACGAAAACTAGCTGTGCTCAAGAAATCAAATGTAGATATGTGAGACCTCAAAGTTTCTCAGTATGTGGGACCTTAAGAAGTTACCCAATATGTGAGACCTTAAAGGTCCTCAGTACATGAAAATTTAAGAAGCTACCCAATATGCGAGACCTTAAAGTTTCTCAGAGGAGTTTGATAGACTTCAGTTTATCAAATATCTCAATGTAAATTTTTCAAAATACCAAACAACGCAAATGCCACTCAGATATAAAAATGGCCGGCAGAAGTGCAAAACGATGCTATATTGTATATTAAATTCCATTTGTAAATTGGTTTGAAGATATATATTGATATTAAACTGTTGAAAAAGTAATAAAAGATATTTAGAACCTGCAGGCTCTTAATGTAAGGGTAGTTACCTGCAATAAAATGATCTGGAGCACTGATTCCAGCTATCTTTTAATTACTCTTTATTGGTCATTGGTTAACAGAGTACGATAAATTACTTTTGTAGTTCCTTTTTAAGACACTCAGGGCATCCCTGCCCGATTTTAGTCCATTTCCTACCAATATACATGTAAACAGCTTGCTTATAGTATTCTCCGCAGATTTCACATGGGGCATAGTTCCCCCCTTTCTTTGCTTTTGATTTACCGATCTTCATTTTCAACTCCTCGTATATATATACATTAATTAGTATCTAAATAACGTATACTGATGCATCGATCTCAAGTTACATCAAAAACTAAACATTTGATTTTAGGTCCAGGAGAGATTAACGATCTTCGGTTATGTGCCTGTTTTGGTCGATGCACCAGTATAAAAAACAAATCAGTTCGCTTGAGCGAGCGAAAAGGACGGGGACTGTGCTGATTTTCTGTAAAATCATAAGTCTTAAGATGTCTTGGGTAGAGATCGCGATATTGCTAAAGAAGCATCGTGCTCTCGGAGAGAAATTCATGAGGCAGAACCTTAACTCTGCCCCATAAAGAGAAGGAAAAATATGTTTTGATGCAAATAAATCAGTTACAAAAATAATATTTAATATCTGCGGGCTTCTCTGGGTGTCCTGTGTTTAGGAAGACATTCCCTGCAGTAAACCGGCCGTCCTTCGGTTGGTTTGAATGGAACTTCGGTCTCAATACCGCAATCAGAACAGATTGCCTTGTACATTTCTCTGGGAGCTCTGAAATCTCTGCTATTGCTGTCTCTTCCCCTGAAGGGTTTTCCTCTATCATTAAAAGCCATTTATTTTACCTTTGTTCTGGTTGTTAGTTATAGTTTTAGGACTTATGTGCTGAACTGAAAAATCAACAGCATTAACAACAGTTTAAAATATTAACTTGAAAAACAGTGTTATTGTGATTGATTTTGTTCCTCAAGTGCGTAAGTCCTGTATATTATAATAAGCGTAAGTTGTATATATACATACACACTTGTATATATACATTTGACTTTTGTGGGATCTTCGAGATCAAGAAGAGCAAGCCCAGATCAAGAAGAGCAAGCCCGAGTCTGTAACTTATTTTGGAAGTCGTCTGGCGTACCCCATGTACATAATTTGCTGTTTCACTAAAAAAAATGGTTAACAATGTAATATTTGAAGAAATTGATGATGTTCTCTTAGGAATCGAATTATTTTTACAGTTAAATTATAATTATTTTTATATTTTAAATTAATCGAAAAATAGAAATATCTAAAGTATGACGATATCCTAGAATAGTAACTGCTAACTATTTAATTTCTTTTACTTAAGGACTGTCACGAGTTAAGGAAGTTTAGCCAGCGAAGTCCTCATACTTTATCTCATATGTTTGCTGTGCTAGTTGGGGACGAGCAGGCGCTGCTTCACATCTTGCCTGCGATCATTCCCAGTTCAGCCAGCAAAACGAACATTAATATTGTACCTACGAGCAACCCAATTACGGAACCTGCTGAAAATTTTAATGCCATCTCAATTCATCGTTATTGTCCCTTAATAAGACTGTGCCTTTAGTGTCCGTCTTTTCGTTTGTTCCTTAGTATACCCGTCCATATTTCTTTTCTTCTTATCTTTGCCTCTACCTTCCGATGAATTATCTCAAGCTACATAATTTTATAAAATTTTCAATTTAAATGAGAAAGTTTAAGAGTATATCTGAGACTTAGTTATTAACATATTCTATATAAAAAATAAATAAAAGAGAAGGAATAGAATAGTGAAAAATAGCAAAAGATTGCATTCTGTAGCCTTGGCGTCAACACTTCTGATCTTACTTTTGGCTTTAGCTCCGTCTACGGCATCGGCGGCTACTGTACAAAATGATTGGTCCATAATCAATGAAACTCGGATCACCAATAGTGGAGAAGCCTGGAATCCTAATATCTACGGGGATAAAATAGTGTGGGAGAATTGGCACTCTTCTTATAAAGGTGATATCTACATGTACAACCTTTCAACTAAAAAAGAAACTCTAATTCCTACCCATGGATTAATATCTGGGAGTTCAGCAATCTACGGGAATCGGATAATATGGATGGACGAGAACGATGATGATGATGGGAATTGGAATATCTACGTATATGACACATCCACTCATAATGAAACTCAGATCTCAGCTGACGGATCATCATCCTGTATTGCAATCTATGGTCACAGGATCGTGTGGGAAGACGGTCGCAATGGAAACTATGATATTTACATGTATGACCTCTCTACCAAAAAGGAAAAAAGGATAACCACCAGTGGATCAGCATTCTCTCCTACTATATATGATAACAGGATAGTATATATGGATAGTCGCAATAGCGCCAATATTTACATGTATGATCTTTCCACTTCCAAGGAAATTCAAATCACCACCAGCGGATCAGCAAACTACCCTGCTATCCATGGGAATAGGGTAGTGTGGAAAGATTGGCGCGATGGGTTCGATAATATCTACATGTATGATTTAACAACTTCCAAAGAAACTCAGATCACCACCTTTGGATCAGCATACTCTCCTGATATCTACGGTAACAAGATGGTATGGATGGATGGAATGGATATCTACATGTACGATATCTCCGCTTCCAAGATAACTAAGATCATCACTAGAGGATCAGCCGACTCTCCTGCTATCTACGGTGATAAGATAGTGTGGCAAAATTATTCCAATGTAACTCATGAAGGTAGTACAACTACCTACTCAGATCCTGACGTCTACATGGGTACTCTTAGTTACTTACCTTTTGCTGGATTCTCTGCATCTCCAACTTCTGGAAAAGTTCCATTAAATGTTTCACTTAAGGACAAAAGTACAGGCTACCCAACTAAATGGAAATGGACTTTTGGAGACGGAACAAATTCGACCAAGCAGAATCCAATTCATAAGTACTCAAAAGCAGGAAAATATACTGTCAGCTTAACAGTAAACAACGCAGCAGGCAGTAACACAACAACAAAAACAAATTACATAACAGTTGTAGCAAAACCGGTTGCTGCATTCTCTGCATCTCCGACCTCAGGAAAATTGCCATTAAACGTTAAATTTACTGACACAAGTGCAGGAGCTCCTACTACATGGAAGTGGAACTTTGGCGATGGAACAACTTCAACCAAGCAGAATCCAACACATAAGTATTCAAAGGCAGGAATATATACTGTTAGCTTGACAGTAAAGAATGCTGCAGGCAGTAATACGGCAATAAAAGCTGGTTATATAAAAGTGATAGAAAAACCAACTGCTGGATTCTCTGCGTCCCCAATCTCAGGAAAAGCACCATTAAATGTTAAATTTACTGACAAAAGTACAGGCTTACCAACTAAATGGAAATGGAGTTTTGGAGACGGAGCTACTTCAACAAAGCAGAATATAACGCATAAGTATACTGCAGCAGGAAAATATACAGTCAGCTTAACGGTAACTAATGCTGCAGGCAGTAATACTAAAACTGTGTCCAATTATATCACAGTGAAAAAATAACAAGAATTTTAAATTAAAAACGTAAAGACGGTCAAGCGTAAAAAGGAGTGGGATGCTTTTTTAATATTTCTTGCTTGAGACGCTTAAAAATAGAAATAGAGACTGAGTGAAGTAGGCGGGCGGTTGAAACAGTCCCTTCCAGGCTTGAGATTGAACATAATACTCATTTGTGCTTTTTCTTGCTCAATCCGGCATAGAGTTGAGAAGGCAGTAGACAGGATCATTAGACATTAGACTCCGTTCAAATCAGTATTAAAACTACAGATATAGAATTATAGTTTTAAGTAAACAATCCATCTCCAGGTCCAGGCTCATCCTCTTCAAATTCGATGGAGAATTTTCCAACTCTAACAACATTTTGCAATTTATAATGCAGTTGAGAAGTTGAATGCGTCGCTTGAAGTTGTTTTTTAAACTTAACTAAATTTTTAATTTTTCGGCAAATACATGAAATTTACTTTTACCCATACAATTTGAAGAGGATACCTCTTCTCAGATCAATAGGGCTTTCCTCTGTTTTCTTCAAACCACCTGCAGTATTCTTCAGGGCACTGTTTCTCAGGACATCCGCAAATATATTCCATAATATCTTTCATTTTTGCGCTGGCAACTGACACCGATGTATCGGCAGCTCCGTAATAAATACGGAGTTCATCGCCTATCTGAATCCATCCGCAGGGGAAAACAACGTCATTGACATCTCCACTGCGTTCGTATGGCTCACGAGGCCCGAAGATCCAGCCTTCAGACCTGCGGAGCACTTTCGTGGGATCTTCTAGATCAAGAAGAGCAAGCCCGAGTCTGTAACTTATTTTGGAAGTCGTCTGGCGTACCCCATGGTACATAATTAACCAACCTTCAGGTGTACGGAGCGGCTGAGGACATAAACCGATTTTGTAAGCATCCCACCATCCACCTTCCCTAGCATACAGGAGAACTTCCGGTTTTTCCCAGGATTTCATATCATAAGAAAAGGAGATCCAGATATTAGCCTTCAAAGTATGAGTAGTAGGCGCAGGCCTGTGTAACATTGCCCATTTGCCATTAAACCTTACAGGAAAAACAGCAGCATCTTTATTATCAGGTGGCATCAAAGGCCCTGCTCGGTCAAAGTTAAGAAAGTCCTCGGTAAAGGCAAGGGCTGGCAAGGGACCACTATCCGAAAAAGCTACATATACTATAGCCCATTTTCCCAGTTCATCTATGTAAGTTATACGCGGATCTTCAACGCCATATATCTCTTCAGGGTGATTAACAGGATCCGGAAAAAAGGTTGGCTTACTGTCAATTTCCCAGCCGTCAATTCCGTTTTCACTCCTTGCTGCTGTAAAGTGAGAAAATCCCCTGTGGTCCTCAACCCTGACCAATAACAGGATTTTACCATCAACTATGGCAGCTGCAGGGTTAAATACCGAATTGGCCCGATAAGGCCAATCTTCAACCGTAAGTATTGGGTTCTTCCTAGACCGTACAAATAGCTCCCCATGGTCTTTCCAGGCCATATTATCTCCCTCCAGCTTATATTGTTCTCTCATTTATATTTGACGAAAAACTCGTTATATCCAGTTCTGGGGATATAACACTTAAGAGTGCTGGGGATATTGTGCTTAAGAGTGGCTTGATCTCAAGCACATCCTCTACATATGCTCTAAGGATTTCTGCAACACTCCAGGCCTGAGCTATGCATCCACCTGGCGAGTGTGGATAATCACCATTAAAAACTTCGGAAACGGTGCCAAGACCTGCGGTTTCAAGATGAGGATTAAAACCCTCCAAGAGAGCCTTCATATCTTCCAGACTCTTTTCGGAATAGTTGTGGACTTTCCGGTAAGCTCTCACATAAGCACCAAGGAGCCAGGGCCAGGCTGTCCCGTTATGATAGGCGGTATCTCGAGTGAGTGCATCCCCGTGATACTGTCCTTTATATAATGGATGATCACACGAAAGACTTCTAAGCCCAAAGGGAATCAAAAGGTCTTTTTCAACTCTGTCCACAATCGCTTTTTCTTTATCAGGAGGAAGCATGGTGTTAGGAAGAGCTACTGCGAAGATTTGATTGGGACGGATTGCAGGATCTTTAACCTCGTTTCCGGCTTCATCCCTATATATAAGGTCAAAGAGACAATTAGTTTCCGAGTTCCAGAAAGTGTTCTCAAAATTTGAGGCAACACCATCTGCAAGCATCTCATATGAAAAGACTTCTTTTCCAAGAAGAGTACCCAGGCTGGAAGCAATTTTCAAAGCATTGTACCAGAGTGCATTGATTTCACAGGCTTTACCTGCTCTTGGAGTTACGGCCCACTCTCCAATTTTAGCATCCATCCAGGTTAGTTGAGGCCCCTGTTGAATAAGATGATCAGAGTCCATGCCGATTCCGAAGTCTGTACCTGTACGGTAATTATCTATAATAGTTTCTATAGTGTCCCAGATATCCGCGAGGAAAAGAAAGTTGCTCGTATATGCAAAGTAGCGGCTAACAGCATGTATAAACCATAGAGAAGCGTCTACCGTATTATAGACTGGTTCTCCTCCGAAAGCCGGAAAAGTATTGGGTATTAAGCCTTTCCTGCAATATCGAGCAAAATTCATGAGAACGGACCTGGCCTCTTCATGACGATAAGGAATTAAAAACAGTCCGGTCAGAGATATCATGGTGTCCCTTCCCCAATCAGAGTACCAGTGATACCCTGCAATTACAGTGTTTTCACCTGAAAAAGGGTTCTTCACCGTAAAAGTGTCCGTTGCCCTCAGAAGCTTAAGGGCAAAAGGGTCTTTAAGCCTGGAATTGAGAACAAGGAGATTCTGTCGGTTTACTGTCCGTCTATAAAGTTCGTCAACTTTTCTTAGGTCAAGCGAGGAAATATCTTCTGTTGAAGCTGCAATAAAGAAGCGAGAAGTTCCCGATTTGAGTTTGCTTTCGAAATAGCCGGGATTAAAATTATCTTCCTGGGAGTTAAGCCCTCTTTGCTTTTCAGCGTCATACTCCAGGTTATAGTACCACTTAGGATCGGAATGATACTCAAGACTGGATGAAAGAGAAAAGGTGAAACCATTAGAACTCTCCAGTTTTACTCCTGAAGAATCGGCTTTTTGAGAAAAAGAAAGGTATCCTGAGCGAGTAGTATAGTGGAAGTCTCTTGAGTTTATCAACGGAAAAATTTTTAGCACAGCTTCTTCTTTTTTGGATTCTATATCATAGAGAATACATGCCATATTACTATTATGAACCAAGAAAATTTTTTTCTTCACGATAAAATCGCCGGGCTGGTAGACCCAGAGAGGAAACGGATTTTGAGTGTACTCGGAAAGGTAATTAAAGCCTGTGGGAGAGACAGTACCTGGGTATTTATGGACTGCAAGTTTATAAATATCTTCATCAGTAGAGATCTCCTCATCAAGGGAAGAAAGCAGTACAAACCTTCCCGGAGAGTTTTCCGGAGCAGCAACAAGCAGCCCGTGATAAGTCCTTGTGCTTACTCCGATAACTGTAGAAGAAGCATATCCTCCAAGTCCGTTTCCTATAATCCATTCTCTTTTTATTCCTTCTTCATATGTTGAAAGACAGTCTGCCCCAAGCCTGATCCCACTCATGTATATTTAATTAGGATTGATTTATTAAATAGCTATACGTTTGGAAAAAAACAAGCTTATCCAGAGCCACTGCATCTTTTTTATATGTTTTTTAGATCTCTGGATTTTATTTATCTTTAAATTTATTTTCATGTATTTACAAACTCAGAATTAATGAATTTTGTTTGTCAAGATATGGTATATTTAAGTCTGAGATATAAGATTCGAGATATAAATCTGAGATATTAAGATTTGAAA
>DUGT01000102.1:10129-10490 GCA_013331275.1 Methanosarcina sp.
GAGATATTAAGATTTGAAATATTGAGATTTGAGATATTTAAGATCCTAGATCTTACTGCGCTTCAAAAAGCAACCATAACAGTTATGATTTTGTGAAAGCCGCCTTGAGATGCTCGTTCGCCATACCAATTGCACTGCAAGTGGCAGGTGTACCAGCAAGTGCATTTAACATCACGAAATCGTGTATAGTTCCTAAATATCTAACGGCTGTAACATTGACACCAGCCTGCATCAGTTTGTGGGCATAGGCTTCACCCTCGTCGCGCAGCACATCATTTTCATCGGTTATGATAAGAGCTGCTGGCTGTTCTTTGAGCTGGTCAAGCGATGCCTGTAAAGGAGAAGCTGTGGGCTTCTTGCG
>DUGT01000102.1:10660-18433 GCA_013331275.1 Methanosarcina sp.
TTTGCATACTGCTGATAAGAATGGGTATCAAAATTAGCATCCGTCACAGGGTAAAATAGCACCTGATAATCAATTTTTGGACCGTTCCTCTCCTTTGCCAGAAGTGAAACAGCTGCCGCCATATTTCCGCCTACACTGTCGCCAGCAATTGCGAGCCTTGAGCTATCCAGTTTGAGCTTTTCCCCATTTTCTGAAACATATTTTGTTGCTGCGTATGCCTCTTCTATTGGTGTCGGGTATTTTGCTTCCGGAGACGGCGTGAAGTTAACGAACACAACTGCAGCGTTCGCTCCATTTGCAATTTCTCTAACTAGTCGATCATGTGTATTTTTGTCTCCGAGCACCCAACCCCCGCCATGGAAATACATAACAGCTGGCAGGATTTCCTTATTTCCTTTTGGCCTGATTATTCTGATTGAAACCTGCCCCTCAGGACCGACTGGAATGTCCAGGTCATCAATTTCAGCAGGTAGTTTTGCTACCTGATCAGCCTGCAAATCCAAAAGGACTTTACGGGCGTCTTTCGGTGATAGCTGATAAATCGGTGTTCCACCCTGCTTGTTTACCTTTTCTATGAATGCTTTGGTTGCTGGTTCGAGCAAATCGATTGGTTGACTCACGGATAAGATCCTCCTAGCTTGATTAAACCGCACTTAATACTATTGCGGGCAAATAAGGTAAAACAATATCCTTGATTGTCCACCGCTACATGAGTAATATTTTAAAATTCACAATAAAACTCACAATAAAACGCACAAATATAATTTTGTTTGAGTATACATTTGTTCAGAGCAAAACGGAAAACAACTGATAATCTACGTATATTTCGATTACTGAAAAATATATAAAATAGATAGAATATATTTTCCTTATGATAAATAATTCTAAAAAGTACGGACAGTAAAAGTCAAAAAATATTTGCCTTTTGCTCTCAGGATTTTTGATTGAGGCTTCAAAAATTCTATCCCGGAGCAAAACTTTATTAGTTACCGGGAAAATTATTTTTATTAATATTTTGTGTTTTCAATTACAGATTTAGAAAGATCTGTTTAGGGTATCTAAAAGGAGTTGCCAGGGGAAGTAAAAAGCATGACAGAAAACAGGATATACACTTATCTGAATCCGAAAGTAGCCCTTATGGGGGCTGGTTGCGTAAAAGAAATAGGCAAGCATGCAAAAGATCTTGGGGCTACAAAAGCCCTGATAGTTTCAGGCAAAAGCAAGCATGGAGAACGGCTTACATTGGATATTTACAAGATTCTTGAAGATGCAGGCCTGGAGGGCACAATCTTCCCAGGAGCAGACCCGAATCCGACTGATACTTCAGTTATGGAAGGAGCGGATATTTACAGAAAAGAGGACTGTAATATAATAGTCGCTGTCGGAGGAGGAAGCCCTATGGATTGTGCAAAGGCAATTGGCATTGTAGTATATAATGGTGGGCTGATCAATGAATATGAAGGCGTAGGAAAAGTTACAAAAGGGATTCCTCCACTTATCACAGTAAATACAACTGCCGGCACTGCAAGTGAGATGACTAGTTTTACGATTATTACGGATACTAAACGGCATATCAAAATGGCAATCGTAGACCCGCGTATTACCCCTGATATTGCAGTTAATGACCCTGAACTCATGGTAAGCATGCCGCCTGCACTTACGGCTGCAACCGGTATGGATGCTTTAACCCATGCAGTTGAAGCTTACGTTTCTACCATGGCTACGCCTACAACGGATGCAGCTGCTATCAAGTCCATAGAACTCATTTCAAAGTACTTACGTGAAGCCGTTTCCCATGGAGAAGACATAAGAACAAGGGACATGATGGCGCACGCCGAATACCTTGCAGGTATCGCTTTCAATAACGCAAGCCTTGGTTATGTACATTCCATGGCGCACCAGCTAGGGGGATTTTACAACCTTCCGCACGGAGTCTGTAACGCGATTCTTCTTCCGTATGTGGAGGCATACAATAAGCAGGTCGTCCCTGAACGCTTTGCCGATATTGCCAGGGCAATGGGAGAAAAAGTGGAAGGGTTAAGCAATGAAGAGGCGGCAGACAGAGCTATAGAAGCCATCAGGAAACTTGCATCGGATATAGGAATTCCTTCCGGCTTAAAAGAGCTTGGCGCAAAGGAAGAAGATCTGGAACTCCTGGCTGAACATGCAATGCAGGATGTTTGCCGCCTGACAAACCCCAGAGAGCTCTCAAAAGAAGATATTATTAAGATCTACAGAAAAGCCATGTAAAATAATGGGAAGAGAAATTCTGGAGAGAAAAACTCTGGGAAAAATCAAGCCTGAAGAAGAAAATTCCGAATAAAACAGTTTTGAAAAGCTTAAACCTTGAGAGGACAATTCTCGATAAAATAATTCTTAAAAGCTTAGACCTGAAAAGAGCAACTCAGGATAAAGCAATTCTGGAAAGCTCAAGCCTGAAAAGAACAATTTCAGATAAAGTAGCTCTGAAAAGCTCAAGCCTGAAAAGCTTAAGCCTGCAAAGAAAGCCTGAAATTGAGATTTCATATTTTAATTGTCTTGCTAAAAACGAACTATTATTATCTTTCTTTGTTTTTATTTTTCTTTATTCGAAGATAAGATTTGTAAACTGCTTCTTTAAGAGAAGGTATTGAGATTGAATAGATAAGAGGAGAGTAATTTTCGATGAAACCATTTAGCGGCCGTGAAGGCCATGAAGAAGAAAAAAAGCACATTTATCTGATGCATCAAAAGCTTGTTGCCATCGGAGACGATTACTGGATCGAGAATGAAGAAGGAAAACGAGAATTTTATGTTGATGGTAAAGCATTTCGTCTCCGAAACACCCTGATATTAAAGGACGCACAGGGAAAAGACCTTTACAAAATCCAGGAAAGGCTACTCAAAATAAGGGATACAATGGATATCAAGCGAGCCGACGACAGACTGGCTGCAACAATTAAAAAAGCGTTGATTAATATTTTGAGGGACACCTGGAAAGTTGAAATTCCGGAAGGCCCTGAAATGGAGATTAAAGGCGATATTCTGGATCATGAGTATCGGATTGATGTTGAAGGGAAGAAAATCGCAGAAATTTCGAAAAAGTGGTTCCAGATCAGGGATACCTATGGAGTGGAAATAGAGCCTGGGTATGACAATGCACTCATCCTGGCGATTACAGCTGCGCTTGATCAAATGGCACATGAGGACTGAGTTCTAGTCTGAAAAGAGTCAGGAAAAAGTCGTTAGGCTAAGGAAGGTAGCTTTGATAAGTGTTGCTTCTAGAGAGGTAACCAATCAGGGCATAAACTTCTATGGATCACCACGAAAGCAAAACTGGAGGAGTGAAAGTATAAATTCAAATGATCAGTCAGTACCCGCTAAAATTTTACTTTACAGCACCGCTGCTGTTGTTTTGACAATAGGGATGCGGGAGATTGCATCAATACTTACAGTGGTCTTTTTCTCTTTATTTGCCGCACTTATCTTTACTCCGATTGTCCGCTGGCTAAAACAAAAAGGGGTTCCAGGTGTACTGAGTGTTATTCTGGTAATTTTGTTATTTACTTTAATTATCCTGGTCCTTGGGGTAATGGTTGTTAAAGCAGCAATGCAGTTTGGAAGTCAAATTCCGATTTATCAAGTTCAGTTGACTGAACTCATAAGTAGTCTTACAAAACTTGCCCCTTCATATAAAGGATTTTCCGTAGAGTCAGCTCTCCGTAGTGTTGTGTCAGTAACAATTTCTCTCATGGCAAATACTGTTAATGTGATTGTGAATGCCGGGACAACAACCGGAATTATCATTATTACAGCAGCATTTTTGCTAATAGATGCAGCCAGTGCTCCTGAAAAAGTAGACTTGGAAATTGGAAAACAATCCGAACTCCGCTTGAGGATGAGTGAGTTTAGCAAAAAACTGGTAAAATTCATTGTTATAAGAGCAGAAATAAACCTTATAATTGGTATTGCAATTGCCCTCCTTCTATTTATCGGAGGCATCGAGTATGCTATTCTCTGGGGAGTCCTCATATTTCTGTTAAGTTATATTCCCTATATTGGTCTGGTTATTGCTTCTATTCCCCCCATAATGCTTGCGCTTCTCAAGTATGGGCCTCTAGGTGCTCTTGCAGTTATTCTAATTATCGTTATCGTAGACGCTCTTGCAGAAAATGTCCTTTTCCCGTCACTTATGGGAAAAGGCCTGCAGTTATCCCCTGCTTTCCTATTTCTTGCTCTTCTCTACTGGAATTTTGTATTTGGACTCGGAGGTGTCCTGCTTTCGATACCGCTTACAATAGTTCTGAAGATTATACTTGAAAGTTTTGAGGAAACAAAATGGCTGGCCAGATTGATGGGCCCGATTGAAGATACTGAAGGAGGTTAAGGAAAATAGATTCTGTAAACTAACCTTCTGTGACGGCCAGAAAATTTAGAAGCCGGACAAATTCTGTAGCCTGGACAATAAAATCACTATCGAATCAGGAGATATGAACAAGAAAAGACGATGAGAAGAGTTAAGACGATGAGAAAAGTTAAAACAATAAATTAATGAAAAAATTTGAAAATTTTCTGCAAAGAATAAAAGGTAGAGATAAATCAAAATCCATGCTTACCACCTGAACAGGGATTTCCAATATCTTAACGGGTAATTGATCTATCACCATGCTACCTTATATCCAAAAACCATGTCCTGGCATTCTTGACACAGCCCAGAACTCTTGAATTCCTTAACAAACACTTCGTTTCGGAATTCGTTTTCGTCTACTTTTTCCGTACATAACGGACATATACACTTTTTAACTGTCAAAACTTCTCGCCGAAATCCCAGTGATTTTAGAAAGCTCTTTTTTTCCTTATCCATATATATCAACTCTACAATTCTGATACAGTATACTACAATTTTGATACGTTATACTGTTTTCATAAAACCACCCAAAAACAAGAAGTAAATACAGGTGGCTCAGTTTCTCTCAGCTTAAATGCCAGATGCTTTTCAGCATACGTATCAACAAACAACTATGGCTGCAGTACTTACAGTAGTGCTTCTATTCTTGTTTTAGTATGTTATTCGCGAATTTTTGTAATACAAAACTAGTGTAGAATTTTCCTACCTTTTCAATGTTTATTTAAATAAATCTTATTCGCGTATATAACAATCTGCAGAATCAAATATAAGTTTATTGGTTTTTTTACGTATTTATTTGGCAAGGTTTAAAATTAATTTCTAAAGTTTTTGTTTAATTTAACACCTTTCATATGAGTTCTTTTGAGAAACCGTATGATTTATATCTTTGATTATTGCTGTTGTTGTTTTATCCTAAAATTATTTCGGTTTTTAATTTATTATTACAGTATATATTGTATACAGGTGACCCATTATTTTGCCAACTTCTAATTTGTTTCATTTTACATTATCATTGCACAACACAAAATAAAATTGAAATTTACTCAACATTTGACTTTTTACGTCCCCTGCTGTTGTATTATGAATTGGACTTCCAAATTGTTTTGAGTCTACGAAGTCATTTCAGGAGTCTCCAAAGTTATTTCAGGATATAACATTTTAGGATAAGCTCGATGCTTATTAATGACCTTGACAACAAGCATTAAACAAACGATATTAAAAAAGAAAAATGGAAAACTTCTTAATATCTCATCCTTTCTTCGACGAAACTAGTTTTCCCTGAGCATTCCACAAATATGCCGTATCTCCGTACTCTTTATGTTTGGGATCGTGATTATTCCATATGAAAATGTTTTTTCCACAATACAGCGTGCTTCCAGAGCTTTTACTAATTCCGCTTCTGAGAGTTACCGTAGCTTTAGATTTTAATGTGTATGAACTAAAGATATAGGTGTGCTTTGCACCCTCGTCTTTGATATTCCAACCTTTCAAGTTTACTGATGTTTTTCCGCCGTTTGTAATTTTAATATATTTCTGGTTAGGCTTTTCACCAGTAGCGCCAACATATAAAGCACTTACATAAGCTACGAGCCGCTTATCTTTTCAGTGGCACCAAACGCAAAAGGAACGGTACCCAAAAGCAAACACATAACGCCGATAGCTACCGCTAAACGATTTTTCAATATTTACTACACTCCATACAGTTTTATTATTTTACTTTGTAAAATACTTCATAGAAAATTTATTATTTTATTTTTATGATAAAGGAAAAATTTATATCTTTAATAGAAAAATTTTTCTTTTTTACGAAATTTGTTGTAATATTTTAATCAATCTCTAATTTTGTTATGTTGTACTACACTTTTAAAAGGAAAGAAAACTAAAAAGTCAAAAAATTTGCCATTTGTTGACATTATGATGTTTCTGGTCTGCTAGCAGGAACAAACTATCGCATGTTCGAAAATATTAAAAGACAACGATTATTTTTTGCTCTTTAACATACTTATTCGTCCAGTGATTGACACCGGATTTCACGATCCAAAGCCAATTTTTATCTTTATATCGATAAAAGTTTAAAAGCCATTTCCGTGATAAGAAACTTGTTGTTTATTCGGAATTTGAAAACTCAGAGATTCTTTTATTGAGTTTCAGTATAAGCTCGTAAGAATCTTATAACACTGCTCATATTGATTCTGTACCATACTTGCTCGTTAGTTTTTTCTCTTAAGTCTCTTAATGTAAGAGTAGAACCAACTGAAGAAATAGCCATTAACCAGACCATAGTTTAGGAGATTCTCTTATATTTAGACTCATATGTTAATTAATGTAAAAATATCTGGGGGCACATATGGACACGGACGATAATTCAGTACCAGCCAGGATTTTACTTTACAGTACAGCTGCGGTTATCCTGACCATTGGGATGCGGGAAATTGGAAGCATACTCGGGCCTATTTTTTTCTCGATATTCTTCTTTTTAATCTTATCTCCCCTTGTTCACTGGCTTCAGAGAAAACGTGTGCCTGGTTCGGTAAGTGTAGGCCTGGTAATTCTTTTCTTCATCATTTTTGCTATTGCTTCAGTGCTCCTTGTTACTGGGTCCTTACTCCAGCTAAGTGCCCAGATTCCTGGATATCAAGCTCAGTTAATGAGTACTCTTGAAAACTTTGAGAGGTATTTACCTTCATCAGATCAATATCCAGTTGGAGAACTTTTACGCGATGTAGGAACATTCCTTTTAGGTCTGACTGCAGGAATTATTACAGGAGCCTTAAGTACCGGAACAACAATTGCGTTCATTGTTATCACGACAGCATTTTTACTTCTGGATGCTGCAAGTGCGCCAAAAAAGATGGAAAAGGAACTTAAAGATCAAACAGTCCTTCTATTACGGGTTACGGAATTTGGTAAAAGTCTGGTGGACTTTATCCTGATAAGGACAGAGATTAATTTGATTGGAGGCATCGGGACTGCGATATTACTCGTTATCGGAAGAATAGATTTTGCAGTTCTCTGGGGTTTTCTGACTTTTCTGCTGGGTTATATCCCGTATCTGGGATTTTATCTTGCAGCTTTGCCTCCTGTACTGCTTGCACTATTTAAATATGGAGCTCTAGGAGCTATAGCGGTATTTGTCGGGATATGGCTGATAAATCTATTTATAGAAAATGTTCTTTTTCCGTCCCTTGCAGGAAAGAGTCTTAAGTTATCTCCATCCATAGTGTTTTTGTCTCTGTTTTACTGGGGTTATGTCCTTGGCGGTGCAGGTGCACTTATAGCCATACCTCTTACAATGGTCGTGAAGATGATCCTTGAAAGTTCCGATAATACACGCTGGATGGCAAAACTGATGGAATCAGGCGGAAGTAAAGAATAAAATACTTATG
>DUGT01000102.1:18565-19820 GCA_013331275.1 Methanosarcina sp.
AGAGTAGAATAACTTATCTTAAAGAGTAAAGTAACTTATCTTAAAGTGTAGAATAACCGATCTAAAAAATCTTAATCGAAATATCCAGTAACATATCTCCTTTTTTTATCCTTCGAAACTCGTATTCAGGTTCGTATTCTTATTCCCCAGATAACAGCTCCAATTCCCCCGATAATAAGGAAAAATCCGAATATCCAGGGTAGGATCAGAACTCCTGTCAGAGAGTTAGTCAGCAAAAGTAAACCAAGTATTATGGAAACGGCACCAAGAATCCACATACCTCCTCCTCCTTTAAGTGTTGAAGCAAGTATTACAGCACCGTTGACAATAGCTAATGCTCCTATGAAGATAACGAGAAGCTTAAGAACTATGTAAGGACTGAAGATAGGGTACATCAGTATAATAACTCCTACAACAATGCTCAAAATACCTGAAAGCAGCTTCCATTTTCCGTCCTTCGTAAAGATCAGCGCTCCTATAACAGCAATAATTCCTTCCGCTAGCCAGAAAATAGCCAGGAGTCGTATTAACAGAATAGTGGTTGCTATAGGCTCGTATAAAAGAAATATACCTATAACAATAGCAATAATTCCTTCAAGAAATACAGACCACCAGGGTATCTGCGATACTTTTAACTCCGTTTTGGAATCAGTACCAATTGGTTGCTCCATATATCCCATCTCCCTATATTCGGACTTTATCACTAATTTGCCATATACATGTATAAGCTCATCTGAAGAGATTTAGGCCTATCCGAAAATTGTTCTTATGTGAATCTTTCACAGCGGGCAATATACACAGCCAGAAAGGATACTCACAAATCATGATCTGTTTTAACCTTTCAACTTGCATCACTGATTTTTCGGACAGGGTCTAAATCCGATTCTACCTTTTGTCGGTTTAATCCTGATATTAATTTTATACATGCTCGTTTATATATACACTCATTTTTATATATTTACTGAACTAATACTGCTGTGACGGTTTTTTGACCGCAGAGATTTTAATAGAGGGAACGAAGCTTATAGAAAGCGTACGAGATCCAGATCTCACTCATATGACAACTAGCTGTTTGTGAAGCTCAGCACAACAGAAACATAACAGCAGGACTGGAAATAGAAAGAACACAAATCAAGAACCACTTTTCCAGGTGTAATCGGGTGCACGTTTGACCAGTCTGAAGCAGCCTGGCCGGAACCACTGTGCGACAGATTCTAACTTCATATTATATATCTGCACTATGTCTGCACTATGT
>DUGT01000102.1:19948-22357 GCA_013331275.1 Methanosarcina sp.
TATGTCTGCACTATGTCTGCACTTCTTGGCCAAAAGCATATTATCCTTAAGAAAAGGTGGGCACCACACAAACAAAGCAGATAAAGTAAGAACTTCTAAGGGGAAAAGGGGTGCATAATGCCTTGATATCAAAATATTGATGATGAAAAAATCGACCAGCGAATTGTTTGCTTCATACAGTACATGTTCCTGCTGGTTTTTAGTTTTCTAGCCATAGTTATACGCCTGAGACATTTCGGGATCACGGGAACTGCACTTACCGCATCACTTACCGCATCACTTACCGCATCACTTACAGCCCTTGATCTTGGTGGGATAATCATCGGACTTGCAGCCCAGACAAATCTTACTGATATCATTACATGGATTGTGCTTTTAATTGACCACCCCTTCAGAATAGGAAACCGTATTCGGATCGAAAAACTCGATACGTGGGAGATGTGATAGAGATTGGGTGGAGGTCAACGCGTGTTCTTACAAGGGACAATAGACTTGTAATAGTCCCCAATTCTGTGATCGGAATGGATTTGATCACTAATTATTCCATACCCGATAAGATATACCGTGTCGAGACCGATGTAGTTGTATTCGATGGCCCGGATATAGAGTACGTACGAAACCTGATTATTGAAGCAAGCACGAAGACTGAATCATGCATGAAAATCCTATACAGGTCCTCTTACTCGAGTTCACAGGGCCAGGAATGAAGCTCAAAGCCAGATGTTGGATAGAGGACTACATGGAGAAAAGAGTTTCAGAGGACCGACTAAACACGGCAATTTATAAAGCTTTGATAAATGCAAATATAGCAACGCCTTCTTCTGATATTATTACTCATTTTGCTGACCAGAGAAATGTGATAACAATTTCCAAAAAAGGCGAGAATTAAAAAAATAAGATTAGCAAAAAGAATAGAACATCTTCAATTTTAAAGAGTAATTCTCCTCAGCGGACTAGATAAAATAAGTCAACATGCATAGAATAATATATAAAAGAATGATTATATAAAGTGATTTATTGAACCTCGAGATTGGGGAAATCTCGAAGGTTCTATTGGGGAGTAAACAGTATAAAAAATAACATATAGAATCAACATGTAGATTCCTGCAAGAGGTTTTCGTGATGAAAGAGATATTCGATATACCTCAGCATCCGGGTTGAAATCGAGAACTCAAAAAGCAATTTTAATCGATTTGCCTACCTCTGGACCGTCAGTGCCATGGAGACAGCAAAATGTCATACAAAATCGATTTCCATTACTCGAAATAATTGGGTTCTTGAGAATTGATGCGGCACTGGTCTGTGAAAGGATATCAATACATGTGAAATATGCAAGACCACACTGTACGAGGAAAATCATACTAGTGTCTTTCCTGCAGCAAACTGGCTGCTCCCTGACCCTGCTACAAAAAGCTTGAGGGATTTAAGTAAGGTTTTTTCCCGACTATTATGTCTCTGCATGTTGAGACAGCATAAAACATGTAATCCGGGATGAAGACAGGACTAACCAGCTTTTTCAATATTTAAAAAATAATAGTAACAATTGTGATTTCACCTCTGTTAACGAACTGACGTGAAAACATAATAACCAGCAAATATGTCGCATAAAAGGAGGTTTGAACTATAGCAACATTAACAGTTCTGAAGTTTGAAACCGCTGACGGTGCTGAACAAGCTCTTGAGGTGGTAGAAGATTTAAGCAAAAAGCAAATGATCAATCTGCATGATGCAGCCATAGTCACCTGGCCTGAGGGAAAAAAGAAACCGAAAACAAAGCATTTGAGTGATTTAACAGGTGCCGGAGCGTTAAGCGGAGCTTTTTGGGGTTTGCTCTTTGGCGTGATTTTTTTTATCCCTATATTTGGGATGGTAGTTGGGGCAGCAATGGGCGCACTGATGGGGTCCATGTCTCATGTGGGTATTAATGAAGATTTCATAAAATCAGTGCGCAGCAAAGTGACTGAAGGCACTTCAGCTCTCTTTTTGATGACTACTGATGCCGTAGAAGACAGAGTCGCAGATGCCATGAAACAGTTCAAGTTTGAGATCATTGCTACCAATCTGTCCGCAGAAGAAGAGAAAAAGCTGCATGAGACATTCGCCGAAGAAGAAGCAGCTCCAGCACACTGAATATTGACGTGAAATTGCCCTTCCGGAAATGAAAACATTTCCAAAAACTCTTGTAAAGTAAGAGCGGTAGTTCTCAAATAAAGTAATACAGGGAGAGAAGAGAAAAATCGTTTTCTCCCTCGGTTTTATTTTCATATATTTTTCAGAAAACCCCAGTTCTCAGGAATTTTAACACTCTTGAAGTCTTATATCACGAGCAATAGACTCAGTTACATTAAGATTCAGATAAGATTCGGATAAGACTTAGATAAGACTCAGATAAGACTTAGATAAGACTTA
>DUGT01000102.1:22490-25826 GCA_013331275.1 Methanosarcina sp.
AGACTTAGATAAGACTTAGATAAAATTCAGACAAATTCAGACAGATTCAGACAAATTCAGAAGTATTCTTATGCTGGTTTATGAAATTCCTTTATCACGTAGGCTAAATATGTAGAAAAAAGAACAAAATAAGAAGGAGTCTGCCATTGAAAGTTGTAAGGTTTATTGCAGGAATGCGTTTTTTCGTATTGATTCCGGTGATAGGATTGGCGATTGCTGCCTGCGTTTTATTCATTAAAGGCGGCATAGATATTATTCATTTCATGGGAGAACTCATTACCGGAATGTCAGAAGAAGGGCCAAAAGGGAGTATTATTGTTGAAATTGTGGAAACTGTCCACCTCTTCTTAGTCGGTACGGTGCTTTTCCTTACATCTTTCGGGTTATACCAGTTGTTTATACAGCCGCTTCCTTTACCTGAATGGGTGAAAGTAAACAATATTGAAGAATTAGAATTAAACCTTGTAGGGCTTACTGTTGTCGTACTGGGAGTCAACTTTTTGAGTATTATCTTTGAACCTCAAGAGACAGATTTAGCAATATCTGGAATAGGCTATGCTTTACCCATCGCAGCTCTTGCTTACTTCATGAAAGTGCGTTCACATATTAGAAAAGGAAGTAATGATGAGGAAGAAATGAGAAACATAGGTGAAGTGACTTCTGTAAATAGCGAATCAAACTGGCAAATAAACAAAAAGGGAGACTGAAAAAGGGAGACAGAAGTCAGATCGACTATTTCACGTTCTTCTTTGCAGATTTTCTTTATGCGTCTGTATAAATCAGCAATTGTTTTTAAGTGCATTTTGTTCATAATATTGTACTAAGTTTTCAGGATCACTTAACTAATAGTATGGAGGCAGATTTATATTACCCGAAACAGTATGTCCAGAGTAAGATTGTTCTTTTTACTATAGCTTATGGTTCTTATTTTGCCCGTTGACCCGGCAGCTTCGGAGTTTAATTATCCAAGAATTTTAGACCATCCCTGGGATCATTCTCCTATCACCGTATATATAGATAACAAAAGTGTTCCTCCACATTATAGTCCTACCTATTACACACAGGTACAAAAAGCTCTGAATTACTGGGCAGAAGGAGGAAATGGAAAACTGGATTATACGCCCGTTTTTGCAATTGTGGATTCCGAAAAAGCTGACATCAGGATAAGATGGGTTGAAAACCTGCAGAAAGACCAGGGTGTTCCTCCTAAAGTTGCAGGTGCTACAGTTCCATTGATAGCCAACGGGCGATTTATACGTGTAGATATAACGCTTGGAGTTGGATATTCTCAGTGGGGAGAATGGGTCCCTTATAGTGATACTGCAATGCTTGCCATTGCAAAACATGAATTGGGACATGCCCTGGGTTTGGATCACAGCAACGACAAGCAGGATATTATGTATCCAACCAACGAGCAGATAGATAACGCAAACCCTATCCTGAATAAGTACGGTTCATTTTTGCTTTTTACAGTTTACGCCGTTCTTGCTATTGCCGTCTTTCTCTCTGTAAGTTACATATTAAGACGTGCTTCTAAATAAGAGCTTATAATAGCCTGATATTACAGGTCCATGATGGCTTTTCTTTTGACACTCATCGCTGACTTTTCAAATCGGTTCTGGTTAGTACTGCTGCAAACCCATATTGAAATTCTTAATGCCTGGAGACTTCCAAAAACATAAATTGAAAAGTTAACTGAGTAACACTGCTGATATATTCAGGTAATCTTTATAATTTGGTTATTGAACCAGGACGTATTCCTTCAGTCTCAGTGTTCGCAGATAGTTCATGTCTGTTTCGCTCAATTTTTAAATTTAAGTAGAAATCAAGAAGCTGTTAAAGACAAGTTTTAATGTTCTCCAAAAGTGAAAAGACACATTTTCATTTTTGTACCCTAACAAATGGTTTAGTTTCTCTGTAATGCTCAGTTGAACTTATTTATTTTACCTTTCGATTTTATCATACTTGCGGCAGGTACCTGGGCACCCATATTCTTTTCTATATAATATATTATGGAAGTTAGACAAATAGGATTTTTCATGAGTGTCTCAAATATACACAAATAATGAGGTTTTAGTAAAACCTGTGCATTTCCTACGTTTTTCGTACCGTTTTAGCGTAAAAATTGGGTTAAAAGTGGATAAAATACGCAAGTTTACGTCTAAACCTGCGCATGGACTGCAGAGCAAATTTACAGAAAACTTAGCATCACTACCGATACTAAGTCTTTGATTCTTTTTTACTTTGTTTATACTTCATTTCTTTTGAAATTAAAAAATTAGCAAAATCTTCATATTTCTTATTGTGCAATTGTTGTTGTTTTTCCGTAATTCTATTGTATATACAATCGAAATCTCTTTTGAAAGTAGGGGTAGATACTGCAAGATTATGTATCATTTGTGACAAATCTTTGAATATTTTGTATCTGAGGCTAATCTTCAGATAATTGTCATCGTTGATCATTCTAGTCAAATCTTGATTTATATCGAGTAACTTATTATTAAAAGCATATTTCCATTGACCATGAGCTAATCTATTCCTCACTTCAGCTGAAGATTTCAAATGTTCGGTTATAATATCAATTAATGAATCATATCTATTCTTGTTTATTGGATTGCTCGCATCATTTTGGAAACTTTTATAATATGCTATTTCTAAAGTTTTCTTCCATCTTTTTTCTAGTGAGCCACTTCCGATAACTGTTTTTATTTCATCTTCCGTAAATGCATTTATTTCATAGATTAATTTTATAATTCGCACTTCAGTCCACGAATTAACTAAAAAAGCTAAAATTTTTGTATAAACATCAACTTTTATTGTCTCTTCCTTTCGAATCGAATATTTTAACGTGACTTCTACTGACGAAATTGCTTTTTCTAATACTTTTAAATTTTCACAATGTTCGTAGTAATATGAATTCAACAAAACACCTCAAATCGAAAAAAGTATGAATGGAAGAGGGAATCGAACCCTCTTAAATTCTCACTTACGTGAGTGTGTTTACCTTTACACCATTCCAGGAAATCTAAAAAATACTCTATGATATTTATACTTATTGGAATTTTTAGTAAAATTGCTTCACAAGGAAATTACTCGTTATTAAAATGATAAGTAAAATGAGTCAATTAATAAGAACAAACTTAAAAAGAAAATCACTAATATATTTCAAATTAGTTAAACAGCGTTGAGTTTTTTAATTATCGAACGATTTGAAATTTTTGGTAATATGCTAAAAATGCTGTAAATTATAATTAATGATATACGGATTTTACTACAAAACCTGTGAATTGAATAAACTGCAAAAATACACAGATTGGTAGCGTACCGAAAGTTCTG
>DUGT01000065.1:0-420 GCA_013331275.1 Methanosarcina sp.
GTCTCTAAAATCCGGCTTATTTCAAAGTGGGATGCAGTTTTCAAAAAAGTAGTGGGAATAGTACTGGTATTCTTCGGGCTCTGGATGATCTACCAAAACCACTATCAGTGGTTCATGTAAACCACCTCCCCCCTAAACTTTCTCTCCTGAAACCTCAAGTTTTGGAGGGAAAAGTTCCTTCGAGTGTATACATCATTTGAGAATTTGATTCTAAGACTGGGGATAGATGCTGGCATATGCCAGCCCATGCCCTTTAAAAGTGTAGATTTTTCGTTCGAACTCAGATGATGTAAGGGATAAATTTGGACTTAGATGATGTAAGGGACAAACATCTTTGTTTTCTTTTTGTATTCAAGATATTCGCTACCGAACTCTCTCTCTATATCCAGTTCTTCTCTTTTTGCAAGCTTATAATAAAGG
>DUGT01000065.1:595-11390 GCA_013331275.1 Methanosarcina sp.
CAACATCATTCCCAGGGTTATCATGAAAAAGCCAGTGTACTGAGGATGGCGAATATACCTGTAGATACCAGTTGTAACAAGTTTTCCCTTTCCTTCCTCCTTACTCCAGTAGTTCTTATGAATCTGATTCCAGCCTGACACTACCAGTGCAGCTCCGGTCAGGGATATGAGGATTCCTAGGTACATTCCCCAAAAGCCAATATACTGCACAAGTGTATGGCCCCATAAAACACCCTCTGGAAGCGTAATGCCGAAGAGCCATCCTATCGCAAACATGCTGAAAGGCACACCGAACATCTCAAGTGCAAATGCAACAATAAATGCTGTGTATACTCCTGCAGGCTTTATCTGGCTCTTTTTATAAAACGGTACAAATAGCAGGAACACCCCATAAATGATGATCCACAGGCCAACGGCCCACCACATCCCAAAATGGGACCAAACATTTTCCGTTACCATTTTTCCACCTCTACTCATTTTAAAAAGACTGTACTAGAATTCTCAAAATGAAATCTACAGGTCAAATTTATCCTTTTTAACTGGATACTTACGAAATAACTTAATTCAGTTGTATTGAGAATTTCTGGATCAACAGAAGCTATAAAATAGTTAATTTGCATCTGGATAAAAGATTTATCTGGATTGCACCATTAATATAATTGCACTATCCCTCTTCCCTTTTATCAACTTTAGATATACTACATACTTTTTTGTAGTCGTATTCAATATAGGAACACAAGTAGATGACACTACCTTATTTTGCTTACAAGTGAGAGATCTAAAAACAAAAGCACTGGGAAATAAAGCAGTTAACTGAAAAAAACATCGAAAATAAGACTTAGACGAGAGTCAAAATGAAAAATAAGAGAAAGTATTATCCTTGACTTTCTTCTGAGTTTTAACTTTCTCTTGCGATTGCAACAAGCTCATTTACGCATGCAACCGCCATTGGAGTTCCGCCTCTTGTCCCGACACAGCTAATCGAGGGTACAGGTATTTTCAGATTTCTGACAATTTCCTTAGACTCAGCTGCGTTTACGAAACCTACAGGAAGCCCGATAACAAGGGCTGGTCTCACACCCTTTTCTATAAGTTTGCAGACCATAATAAGGGCAGATGGTGCATTTCCGATTGCAATAATACTACCATCGAGCCGCTCCCGGGCAGCGAGGAAACCTGCTGATGTGCGCGTAATTCCGTATCTGTTAGCAATCTCAGCATTCGAGTCTTCATCAAGTACGCAAATAATTTCGGATTTGTGCCCTGCCTTTGTAATTCCGGCTTTTACCATATTGATATCTACAAAAATCGGGGCGCCCTTTTTAATAGCTTCCACACCTGCAGGGATGGGGTCATGCATGAAACGCATGATATCTGCTACAGAAAGATCTCCGGTAGCAATAACACAGCGCTGGCGGAAGCGGTCTTCAGGAGTTTTGTTACCAATGAGTTCCTGAATCATTGTCCGGCTTTTCATATAGATGGCTTTTGCTTCTTCGGTTCTTGCCCCTGAGTCTTTACAAATGCTTACAAGTTCAGTATCCACATCAACCGTAAGTTCGATAAGTTCTTCCAGATTGTCGAGGTTCCCGACCTGTTCGTTATTACTCTCTTCAGTAGTCATACTTTTTGTGATACCCCCTGGGGGTGATTATGAAATCCTTCTTTTGAGAGCTCCAGATTCTGGAATCTCCGTTTCCAATGAGAATCGTAGTGCTCATGTCTACCCAATCTTCGTACTCCATAACTTTTCCAAGAGTGGTTACTGCTCTGTCTTCACCATCTCCTCTCAGAGCATTTTTCACAAGTCCCACAGGCACGGAATCGGCCTTGTACTGGCGGATAATTTCTATAGCTCTTGAAAAGTTGGATTGTCTCTTACGGCTTTTCGGGTTATAGAGAGCCATTACAAAATCGGCTTCTGCAGCAAGATTAAGCCGTTTTTCAATCACATCCCAGGGAGTCAGGAGGTCACTGAGGCTGATAACTGCAAAATCTGTTACAACAGGTGCACCCAACATACTTGCCCCGGCTAAAATTGCTGTGACTCCCGGAAGAATCTCTATATCGACCTCAAGTCCTTGATGTTCAGCAACCTCAAGTACTATGCCTGCCATGCCGTATACGTTGGTATCACCGCCGCTTACCATTGCAACATTTGCAACTCTTGCAAGCTCTACCGCTTTTCTTGCCCTGTCTACTTCTTTACCCATATAGCTGCGGATTACTTCCTGGGTTCCAAGGAGGCTTGCTATCTGGTCCAGGTAAGTACTGTTTCCGAGTACATAGTCGGCATTAAGGATTATATCTCTAGCTCTGATCGTCATCTGTTCTACAGATCCTGGACCGATCCCTACGATGTAAAGTTTTCCTCTGGTTGCCTTATCTTGCGATTGCGATTGTGACTCTTCCATAGATTTTCTTCCTGCAAATCAATTGTTTTTTTTCAGAAAGGGCCAGAGCTGCAGGTTCTGCAACTCCTTTTAGTCCAAAACGGGAAGCCTTGGAGGCTGAAGGAGGATTATAGCTGTTTAACGTCTCATCCGGCAAAAAATCTACCGGAATACCGAGTATTTTTCCCGCTTCCAGAAGCCCTTGTTCGTTTTCCTTAAGTTTCGCAGAAGCTAAAGCCGTAATTTCTTCCAGGCTCAGATCGGATTCATCGAGAGCCTGTTTTATGGCTTCAATAACCTCTTCTTTCGTAATACCCCTGCGAGTTCCGATTCCTATGATCATCCATTATCGTCTCTGATTCTTAAAGAATTACTGACAAGGTTAATTCGCATAGTTAAAATCGTTTAATTTACTCTTCTCAATTACTGTTTTTTAATTGTTGCCTTTGACTTCAGCGTTCTCAGTACGTTTTCTTATCAGTACGGATACATCTTCATCTACAACAACAATTCTGGGTCCTTTAACCTCAAGAACTTCGATTTCCTTATCAAGGAGGGCACAATTTACAGCTACAGTAGATTCTTTATTGAATATTTCGCAGCCTAACCTATCAGCAATACCCTCTACTGAAGGTTTGCCGTGAACCTCGGTCGCCGTTGTAAGCACGGGAATTGCTCCTAGTTCAGAAAGTTTGCGGGCAATTTCATTTGCGCCATGATGCCCTCCCAGCAGGGGGATTGCAAAATTCAGGTTTGAATCAACTACAACCACAGCAGGATCAGACCACTTATTATCGAGAAGCGGAGCAATATCCCTTACCACAATGCCTGTGGCAAAAACCGCAATTACTGCTCCATAGCTTTTAAAAGCCTTTTCAAATATGCCCTTTTCATAAAGAAGCAGGTCTGCGTTCAGGTGTTCTGCTATCCTTGCCGCAATCTCTCTATTTCTTTCAAAAGTGATTACAACGGCTCCTGGGCTACTCCGTATAGATAGGACCTCCTGTAATTTTTAGGGTCAACAACCCCACCGATAATTATCATTGCTGAACGTGTAATACCTGCATCTTTTACCTTGTCTGCAATATCTTCCACAGTTCCGGTGATGATTTCTTCATCTTCCCAGGATGCGTGAAACACAACTGCAACCGGCGTATCCTTCGGGCATCTGACCTTTTCCATAATTTCCCTTATTTTTTGTGTGCCAAGGAAAATTGCCATAGTAGTATTGTAGGCAGAAAGCTCGGGGATAAGGTCTTTTTCCAGGGTTTTTCCGGCAGGTCGGGTAATAATTAGAGTGTCCGATACGCCGTTAAGAGTCAACTGTGTGCCTAGAGCGGCAGCACTTGCAAAAATCGAGGATACTCCCGCAACTCTTTCGACTTCTATATTGTGTTTTCTAAGTTCTTCCATCTGCTCTATGACAGAACCATAAAGAGACGGATCTCCACTGTGGAGGCGGACAACGAATTTTCCTGCATCTACCGCGTCCGTAATTATTTTAGTGGTCTCTTCGAGAGTCAAACCATAGCTGTCTATTGTTTCTCCCTGTGTGTAGTTAAGAACCTCAGGGTTTACCAGAGAGCCTGCATACATTACAAGGTCGGCTTTTTCAAGCATCTCACGCCCGAGTACTGTAATTAGTTTTGGGTTCCCTGGGCCTGCTCCCACAAAATATACTTTTCTTTCCATCTGACCATCCCTTTGCTTTCGTGTTTTTTTCAAATTATGTCTCGAATTCGCGAATATTATATAGGTCACTTTCACTTCTTTCCGTAAATGATACTGAAGTAGTTCCCCTTTTCCGGAATTTCTTCTTTCTTCCGGATTATGAGTTCGTTGTCCGAAAAAAGTCTTTCTGCAAAGATAAACTCAGTATATCCTTCGGTCTCAAGCTGTTTAACTATGGACTTCGGTTGCGTAGCCTTTAGATGAATCATATATCCCACATCAGAACCGTCGCTGACCTCAAAAGAACTCTCAACTGCAACATCGGTCCTGGCAGCAAAGGAGGTAATCGAACTTATACCGGGTATGGTTGCAAGCTCAACGTCAGGATAATGCTTACGCATTACTTTTTTGAGATGGGAAAACGTAGAGAAAAAGTTTGGGTCACCTATAAGCCCGAAAGCTACAGTGCCTTTTCTTGCCTCTTCTGCCACCCTGTCAGCATTTTCCTTCCAGAGGGAATTGAGAACTTCAATATCTCTTATCATGGGAAACTCAAGGATTTCAGCATCTGCATAAGGAGCCACAAGATCTTTTGCCAGACGACCTGGCACATATACTTTATCACTGTTTTTCAAAACATCCACTGCTTTAAGGGTCAGAAGTTCAGGGTCTCCAGGACCAAGTCCTACTCCAATTAACATGCTATCACTCCATAAATTATAAAAATAAACGTAAAGAAGATTTAAATTATAAGACAATTTTCAGTTTTGCTTTTTTCCGACAACTATGTATACCGGGTTTTCAGGTTTGAACATTGTTTCTCCTGCAATTGATGCACTTCTCGAAACCGAAATATGAACCACTTCATCGAAAATTCCAAGTTTTTTCATTGTCTCAATTGTCTTGACAACCGTTTCTATTCGGACAGCATTTACCACAATACTTCTAGCTTTTTTCTTAACAAGGATCTCAAGTACGGAATCAATATTTTTTGTTCCGCCGACAAAGGCGCAGTCTATGAAATCTGTAAAACTTTCCGAGTTTAGCAGATCCGAGGCCTCTCCAGCTAAAATCCTGGCATTTTCAATATTGAAATTTTTAAAATTTATTTCGGTGGCTTTCAGAGCCTCGTTTCGGGCATCTATTGCATAGATAGTGAGGTTTCGGGCAAGCTTTGCGGCTTCAATCGATACCGATCCCGTACCGCAGCCTACATCTGCAAACCTATCACCGTCCCGCAGCCCGAGTTTGGAAAGGGACACAGCAATGATTTCAGGTTTTGTCGGACCGCCGCTAACACTTACTATTTCGAACATGTTTACCTCGGGATAAAGTAAAGTAAATATATAAAATGTAAATAAATATATTCCGATGTAATCTTTATTTTTATTTAGTAATCTGCTTATGAACTAGGGCTGGAAAATACGCGTTATTCAGAGATAGTTACATTTACACAGACTTTAATCAAATTTTTAATTAATATCAAGTTTCTAGTTATATCAAATTTTTAATTATATCAAGTTTCTAATTATATCAGGTTTCTAATTATATCAAGTTTCTAGTTAACTCCTATTTTTTAATCAGCCCGAATATAAATATAATTTGCTGTAGATATACCTTATTATCGACAAGGAGGGCAAGATAGGAAAGTAAACTTTCATGAACTGCTTAATAGGAAGGTAAAACTTCTGCAAGAAAACTTTAGACTAATTCATATATTGATTTTAAATAGACTTTTCTCAAGAAATATCTGAGAATTTTGCTGAAGAAAAGAGAAGCAATGTCTCCTGTCTTCTTTATAAGGTAAAAGCGTAACACAGTACTATGAGCGTAATAAATATATGAATTGAAACCGAAAAATACATTGGGTGTTTTGAAAGAAAGAGATTTTAACTATAACGACATATTATAATTTAAACATCGGCATATAACGTAAGACAAGAACCTCAAAATATAATGTAAGGTATTGTTTCGGAGAACAGCAACAGGTGTTCCCTTAAAGAATGTTTTTCAAACAAGAAATTAGAGTTCTTAGGTTAAACACAACTAATTTTCTGATCTGTATACCGGAAATATGTCTTTTTCACAAGAAACCCTTGCAGTGAAAGCCTGCTCTCTCTTTGCAGAGTCCTGCCACCTGAAAGAAAGGAGGAAAAGTGATGAAAATTTACGAATCATATCAAGATCTGCCCAAATTAAAGCTGCCTTATGGAAACGATGTGTACATAAGTGACAGTACTATTCGTGATGGTTCTCAGATGCCGGGAATCGTCCTGAGCAGAGAACAGAAGCTCCAAATATATGAGTATCTCCACGAGATAGGAATTGAAAAACTCGAGGCCTTCGTATTCAATAAAAGGGATAGAGATGCTATAGATCTAATGTTTGACATAGGGTATGAGTTTCCCGAAATTACAGGTTGGGCAAGAGCTTCAAGAGCTGATATAGATAAAATTCTTGAGGTTGACGGAATTAAAGAAACCGGGATTCTTATGTCCGTATCGGACACGCATATTTTTTCTAAAATGAAGCTCTCAGGCAGGGCAGAAGCCGAAGAGAAGTATCTGGATGCTCTCCAGTATGCAGTGGATCACGGACTTCGAACACGGGCTCACCTTGAAGATATGACAAGAGCAGATAATTATGGTTTTGTTTTCCCTTTAGTTGAAAAAATTATGGAGATTGATCCCAACTGTATTATTCGGGTCTGTGATACTGTCGGTTACGGGATGCCTTTCGTCAGTATCGATGAGCCTTATGGAATTCCGAAAATCGTGCAACATCTCAAAAAAGAGATTGGGGTAAAGAATATAGAGACCCATATTCATGATGACTATGGATTCGGGTCAGCAAGTTCCATTGCAGGCTTCTGGCATGGAGCCAACTGGACAAGCGTAACTTTCCTGGGTATAGGAGAACGTGCAGGAAATAGTGAAATGGAAAAAATCTTGCTTTTCCTGGAAGATAGAATAGAAGGTTTTAGTAAGTACAACCTTGAACCGGTTACCCGTTTTGCTGCATTCATGGAAAAGGAACTTGGGCTTAGAGTTCCGAGAAACAAGGCTGTTGTCGGGAAAAATATTTTTGCCCACGAATCCGGAATACATGCCGCAGGCGTTCTTAAAAACCCTTTTAATTATGAACCCTACCCTCCAGAATTAGTAGGAGGAAAGAGACTCCTGCTTATAGGAGATTCTTCAGGTCTGGAAGTTATTCGTTATAAGGTTCAGGAGACCTTAAACGACCTTCTTGATATTGAAACCATTGTGGAAAAAGATGACCGCAGACTTCTGAAAATTCAGAATGAAATCCAAAAACTCTATGATAATGAAGAAAGGGTTTCATCTATATCGGATGAAGAACTTCTTGCTTACGTCGAAAGATATTTCCTTTACCAGCCTATCTGCAGTCCAGGACGTTCAGGTCGGGGAAAATTGAAAAATAAAGTAAAGATAGCTAATTCTGATGAAGAAAAACTGAAGGAGTAAAAGAAGGAATTTCCTTCAGTACCTTTTTATTTGAGAATTTCTGCCGTATATTTCGCAATCTCACCAGCCATCTGACTGAGTTTTGCACTACCTCCGAGATCGTAAGTTACATACTTACCTTCGGAAATTACACGGTTTGTAGCCTTAAATATTGCTTCGGACTTTTCCTTTTCGCCAAGGTAATCAAGCATCCATGCTCCTGCAAGTACGGTTGCCACAGGGTTAACCTTGTCCTGGCCTGCATACTTTGGAGCGGAACCGTGAGCGGGCTCAAACATTGCAAAAGAGTCTCCTATATTGGCAGAGTAAATCAACCCAATACTACCTACAAGGGCCGAGCATTCCTCACTGATTACGTCCATAAAGAGGTTTGTAGAAAGAAGGATCTTTTTATTGAATATCTGCGGGTTCTTTATCAGTTGCTGGGCAATGTTGTCTATGTGATAAGGCCAGATTTCAACATCAGGATAATTCTGCCCAACTTTTTCTACTTCTTCTAAGAAAGAGCCACAGGTCAACTTAAGAATATTGCTCTTATGGATAGGCACAACAGCATCATAGCCTCTTCTCTTTGCTTCCTCGAAAGCATAGCTGGCTATCTTTTTGGATGCAGTACGTGTAATTTTACGAATTGCAATTGAAACGTCATCTGTAAGCTGGATTTCCTCTCCAATATAAAGGCCTTCTGTGCCCTCGCGCACACAAACCATTTCTACGTCTCCAAGAGGAGCACTTGAGTTGGGGAAGGTCTTGATTGGCCTGACATTTGCATAAAGGTTATACTTACTCCTTATAGATACAGCCACACTTCTTGGAGAGCCTATTCCTCCTGGTGTGGTTGTTGGTCCTTTAAAACAGGCATCTGAACTGTCAAGGATTTCCCATGTCTCATTCGGAATAAGGGAATTGCCTCCATTCTTTTCCCACCAGCTGGCTCCTGCCTCACACATAACAAATTCGACGTCTGTGCCAGCGGCTTCTGTAACTTTAAGCATTGCGTCTACAAGCTCGGGGCCTACCCCGTCACCTTTGATTACTGCTGCGGTTTTACTCATAATTATCACCAGATCTACAGGGTTCCTATTTAAAGAACCGTAGCGACTGAAAAGCTAAAAAAGGGGAACTTTTCAAATTCAGTAAGAATAATTAGATCTTCCAGCGTACTCAACGTAAGGCTATATATTTCAAGTTTTGGGTAATTAATAATATGCCGAGCAATATCTAAAGTGAAATTGTATCCTATACATAGACACCTGCAAACATTTCAAAAGTCTAATCAAATTTTCAGATAATGCCGTTTCAGAATTGCCCTTAACTTCATACCTTTGAGGAATGAAAATGCCCGTAAAAATACCTATTACCGATAATCACATGCATATTGACCCTAGAGCCAGAGGACTTGAAGCAGTAAAAGATTTCAAGAACTCTGGAGGAACTCATATAATTCTTGTCACTAAACCCAGCTGGTCGTTTGGAATAACGGTCAAAGAACCTGAAGATTATCTTAAAGTTTTTGACGAAACAATAGAAATAGCATCAAAAATCAGGGAGCTTGGAGTTGGAGCTTTTCCCGTACTAGGAGTCCATCCTGCAGAAATCTCAAGGCTTACAGAGTATATGGAACTACAGAAAGCTACAGAAATCATGAAGAAAGGGCTCGACTTTGCCTCTGGATACGTTGAAAAGGGGCTTGCCGTTGGGATAAAGTCAGGGCGCCCTCACTATCCGGTGTCTGCAGAAGTCTGGGCAGCTTCGAATGAGATTATGGAGTATGCTTTTTCTCTGGGTAAAGAACAGGATTGTGCGGTCCAGCTTCATACTGAAAGTGTGGGGGAACCCGAGCTTCAGGACATAGCAGAGAGAGCAAGAAAAACAGGAATTAAAATGTACAAAGTTGTCAAACACTATTCTCCGCCTCTGGTAAAAACCTGTGAGGAACTTGGGCTTTTTCCGGGGGTAATCTCGGTCAAAGGAGCAATAGAGCATGCGCTTGAAGAAGGTACCCGGTTCATGATGGAAACGGACTATATTGATGATCCTGACAGACCAGGTGCAGTACTTGGCCCGAAAACAATTCCCAGAAGAACCATAAAGCTGATGGAAATGTATGGGGAAGAGCCTTTCTGGGTCATTCATAAAGAAAACCCTGAAAAAGTATATGAGATTGAAATTGAGCTTTAAAGCCTTTCAGGAAAGAGAAATCAGGCAAAAAAGAGACAGAATAAGAAGACAACAAGTATTTATGAAGACAGAATAAGAAGACAACACGTATTTATGAAGGCAGAATAAGAAAACAACACGTGTTTATGAAATAACAAAACAAGAAAGATAACACGTATTTATGAAATGATAGAACAAGAAAGATAACACGTATTTATGAAATGACAGAACAAGAAAGATAACACGTATTTATGGAAATAACGACTAAACAAGTTTTAAAAAAGAACTTCATATAGGAAAGTTTAAAGTAAGAAGACTTTAAACTATAAAAAATCACGTAATATAGAGGGTGAAGGAGATTCAGAAAACACCTTCGAGTTAAACCCTCTGTTGTTTCTGGAAGGAAAAAGCTGCCAAAAACCGGATACTGCTGCCGGAACAGAGCCTGCAGTTAAAATTTACTTCGTCTTATTCTACTTTGAGATCTACTTCTCTTTATTTTCTTTGGAATTTACTCTCTTTCTTTATCTTCTTTGGAATTTACTTTTTTCTTTATCTTTTTTGAAACTTACTTCCTTTTCTTTATCTTCTTTGGAATCTACTCTCTTTTCTTTATCTTTTTTAGAATTTACTTTCTTTTTATTTTCACTATATCTCCGAGGGTCATATCTTTCTTCATGTGAGAAACTTCCTGTTCTGATCCCTCCACACGTTCCGTAAGTTTGATATTAAGAGCGTGTTCGAGTTTCTTTCGGACGGAATCCTCTGGCACGATTTCGCTGCGTTCTATCTTTTTGATCAGAGATACTTTTTCTTTGATATTTTCAGCCAGATCTTCCTGAGACCAACCTTTTGCTTCTCTGGCATCCCGGATAATCTGATCATAGTTATCCAGAAGTTCATCTTTCAAAATATCGAAAAAGTCCTTTTTTGGCCTATTTTCGGTTCGTGTTACCGTCCGAACCACTGGAGAGACTTTTCTTGATACGGGAGTTCGCTTATCAACGGGTTTACCGTAAGGAGCGCATTTTTGGCATACCTGGAGCTCGCTGTTATCAATTGTAATGCATATAGGCTTTCCGC
>DUGT01000040.1:0-125 GCA_013331275.1 Methanosarcina sp.
GCTGGCAAAGAGACTATGATCACAGGTTGGAGACTAACATCGAGTCCATCGATCTATGGCAACATCGTTACATGGTCTGATACTTATGTTAACGGAGTTATTATGTATAACCTGACTACTGGAAA
>DUGT01000040.1:400-584 GCA_013331275.1 Methanosarcina sp.
GGTGATAATCTTGTGTATGTAAGATCAAAATCTGTTGACGGCCAGCCTGCCTATTCTCAAAATGACATGTATAATAGTCTGTGTTTATACAACCTTAGCACCCATAAAGAAGTTCAAATAACTCCATATGAGTATGCAACCTACAGTGTTTCTATTTACGGAAATAAGATTGTATGGGGACGGG
>DUGT01000040.1:786-1318 GCA_013331275.1 Methanosarcina sp.
ACATCAGCAGAACTGGTAGAGCACATGGTGGTAAAATTTACGGAAACATTGTCGTGTGGACAGAAGACCAAACTGGATCAAGGGTCTATATGCGAGATATTGCCAAGCATAAAACACGCCAAATCACTTTTGATGGCAATTCGATCAGTCCAGATGTATATGGTGATAAAATTGTGTGGCGAAGATATTACTGGTCAAGAGACAACTGGTCAAGAGACAACTTGTCGAGTGGCATTTACATGTACAATATCTCAACTAATGAGACAAAACGTATCACATACTGTATAGATAACCCTGCAATTTACGACGATAAAATTGTATACGTTGGCCCAGGCAATGATACAGAAGACCAAGCAGATGATTGTATATATTTGTATAATCTTTCAGCTTGAAATTCTAAGGCGAAAGCCTCTTTTCTTTTTTGGATAAAATGCAAAAACATGAGGTTTTAGATAGGTGATAGTTACAAATATTTCTCATTTTGTCTTTAATCTTTAACAAAAATCTTGAGTTGCAGTTAAATTGTTAGTAT
>DUGT01000040.1:1506-19522 GCA_013331275.1 Methanosarcina sp.
CGATATTTAGAGCAAGAAAATTCTATAATCAATAAAAGAGATAAAAATTGAATTGATAAGCGTATAATGTAGATAAAAGTTGTAGAAATTATTTATATAAAATTGAAGGCTTCTACGAAGCCGGATAATTCATATAATAATATATTAGAGGTGTTTTAAATGTGTTGTTCCTATCTTATAACAGTGAACCCCAATTCCAGTAATGAATTCTATACATGCGACGTTGCTCCAAAAAAGGGTAAGTTACCTGCCGAAGTGATATCGAAGTACTGCAAAGGTGAGTACGAAAATTGTCAAAGATTTATGTACCGTTCACATTTGATGGGGCAATAAAAAGATTCAGGTTCCTACAGCCCTTAACCTGACTGTTTCTTACGTTGTTGATTTCAGATATTTCTTCTGAATTTCGTTTATTTTATCTTCAAAATTGCTTCTAATCATTCCTGCATAAGCCGACGATTCATCTAAAGATTTAACAATATATTCAATATCTTTAGGATTTGGGATGTTTTCACCGTACTTTTCAATTTTTTCGATAATTGTACTAATAATATAAAGTTTCTCTGCGCGTATTTCAGATAACACTTTATTTTTGTCCAAATTCAATAACTCTATTGTTTGTGTACCTCTACCTTCAGAATCAATCCCAATAGGAATTTCGCAGTGAAATTCAATGAAGTTTTCAGGGTCTTCTTTCCATGGGTTTATAAATATTGGTCTTTCAGCATCTATATCCTTATTTTCCTTCGTGGCCCTATTTTCAGGATTTAGCAAAGGAAATAAATTTTTTTTCTCAATACGATTGCAGTTTTCGCAAGCAATTAATAAATTATCCCATTCATACGCCAACCAATAGTAACCAGGTTTTTGCAGTGAGTCCGAAACTGATTGTTTGTATCCTCCTTTCGGTCTAAAATGTTCAACGTCACCAGCAGAAACATGCAAGAAACGAGACTCACAAAAACAACATTTATTGTGTTGATCTTCTAACAATTGCGATCTCCAAATTCTATTGCCATAAATATTGCTATCAAATTTATACTCACTTTTTTTGTTAGAATCATCATTTTCTGATTCAAAATATATACATGCAGCTTGAGTTTCACTATAGCACTTGTCTTCCTCTCTTGAAGTTCCAGTGTGTATCAGATATCTTGGCGCAGGTTGAGTTTTATTTATTTTTATCATTTTTTATCGCTCTTGCTGCTTCATGTATAATTTGCATAGCTTCAACGTCATCCAATGTTTCACCAGAAGGTAATATTCCATTTGGCCCATATTTTTCTAACTGTCTTTTATCATCTTGACTAATTTCTTTTTTTGACAATACTTCTTTTCTTAGTTGCATGTAATTATCCATATAAAGTGGGCGAGAACTATCTAATCCAAACAAGTCACTTGTAAGAACCCAGTCAATTCGTCCATTATGTAATGGGGATAAATTACTTCTAATTGTAATATTTTCCTGAGATTCATTTAGTAAAAATATATTATTATCTTCAGTTGATTGAACAATTAAAGGACTATGTGTTGTTAATAATACGTGTATATTTTTCTCTGAATCATTGATCTCGTTTGCAACTTTACAGAATCGCCTCTGCCATTCTGGATGTAAAAAGGTATCAGGTTCATCTAATAAAATTAATGATTCACTTTCTTCTAATAGATAAATCAAACCAATAATCAAGATTATTTGTTTTTGTCCTTCACTCAATTGCTCAGAAGTTACTGTTACACCATTAGTCAACTTCAACTTTATTTCAAGGCTCCCCAGTAAATTTTTGATGTCAAGATTTTCTAAATATTGGAAAAAAACACTCGGTTTTTCAAAATCGTTTTGCAATTTCTGAAACCTCTGATTGTTTTTCATTCTAATTTTATAAGTTTTTTTAGTTGGATCAAGTCCTAAATTTTCTGTAAAATTATTCTCAACGTTAAGAGAACTACTTTCTAATGATCTAATAAACTCCCTTGGAGAATGTTGTATTCCCCAAAAATCTCCCACATCTGTAAAAAACTCGTTTTTTGCATTTGGTCTCTTTAAAACAATATCAATATTTTCAAAATTCTCTACATTGAGATATTTCTTTAGAAAATCAGATATTTCTAGTTTATTTGTAAATGTCAATAAAGAAAATAATATCAATTCGATATGAATTTTTTTTATACCTACAAAGCGTACTCCATTCTCTTTAAATGATAATGGGTACGAAATTGAACTTTTATCTCTTCTTTTATATTTTCGTTCAAATTTCCCAAAAATATTTTCAAGCCTGTTTGACCACCCAGAATAATATAAAACAATATTATGCGGGATGTAAACTTCAATATCTTTTATAGAGACATGAGAATCATTTACAATTAAAACTCTTTCATCTTCCATAAAATCATAAGAAATCTTTATAGTATCACTATATAATTGATACTCTATTCGATAAGAAAAATCTGTGTTTATACTTTTTGACATTAAACTTCCAAATATTAATATCAAAGCCTCAAATAGATTTGATTTACCTAAACCATTTTTCCCAAGAAAAATATCTAAATAAGATTTATTTTCAAAAGAAACTGTAAAGTCGTTTAAATTTTTATAACCATCTATATATACTTCTTTAAGTCTCATTTAAATCCTCTCACAGCTTCTATCAAAATTGCATCCGTTAAAGTTTCAGCATTTTTTTGACTATCTCCAATTTTCTCTTCTAACTGATTACAGAGATTCATCAATGCATCAACTTTTTCTACGATTCTTTTTTGTTCGGCGAGGGGTGGTAATATTATTTTTAATTTCTTTATTTTTCCAAGGAAAAGGTTTGATTGAGCTGTTGATCGGGATTCTTCAACAATTTGGTTTTGAACTAAAGGTGATCTAAGAGTATAAGCCAAGTATTTACTATTTACATATCGGAGGTAAGGCTTTACCAATGCCGCACTCCTAACCATAACATATGCCTCATCCTTATCTACTACAGCAACTCTTCCAACACTTCCCGAACAGGAAATTAAAATATCGTTTTTATTCGGATCACATCTTTTTCTCAATCTTAAAAATTCTCTTTCTGGAACATAATCAACATCTTTCAAAGATATTTCTCCATTTAGAACATTTCGTGCTGATAACAAATAGTAGCCAGACGAAGTTCTTTCTGGGGTTGAGTGCTCTCCGTCAGTAATTTTTAGAGATATATTATCAAGATAACACCATTTCCATCCTATCGGTGGTTCATAAGGTATCTCTTCATTATCTAATTGTGTTATATATTCTAATTTCTTCGTCTTTTTTCCCTTAAGAACATTTTCTTTTTCAGTCTTAATTTTCTCAATTAAAACACTCGCTGGTTCATCTTCTGGATTTTGAGGTACTAATTTCCCCTGAATAGCTAGTTGAAGAATTACCTTCTTTAGTTCTTCTACGTTTTCAGGATTGTCATAAAGAAGATCAAAGTTTTCACAGATAAGTTGCCAGTTTTGTTCAAATTCTTTCTGATTTTCTGCTCTGAGTATCCTGTCAAGGGCAACAATGTTGAGTTCACTCTGAAGCTCCTGTTTTTTCTGGCAGCGGGCTTCGAGTTTGTCGCAGAGAATCATCAGTTCATCGACTTTAGATACTATGCGTTTTTGTTCGGCAAGGGGTGGGAGAGGAATCAGGCCTTTATATAGCTTGGTATCGTTGATTGCTGGATATGCCATTCCTGTCATTTCAGACTCAACATAAGAAATGAAAGGTTTACTTCTCAAATAATAGTAAAGATATTTGTTTAAAATTCCAGAGTAAGGATGTAATATAGCAAAAGCAGTACTTACTATCGGTTCTGGATCATAATCTGTGTCTACAATAGCTATGTTTAATAAATAGGGGCGAACAGTTGAGTATATTACAGTTCCTTTCTTTACTACTTTTCTAGCTCTTGATGGTGCATCTTCAGGATTTAATACTTTAAGGTCTTCAGAAATTAGTCCTAATTCTTTGTTAATAGATGTAACATCAATGTAGGTAAATTTGACATCAGGTTTTTTTTGACCCCAATCGTGACTTATGTCACTTAATCGCAGCCATTTCCACGTATCAGGTAATTTATATGGAGTTTCTTCTTTTGAAATCTTCTGTAATTTCCTTTTTTTCCCGTTTACCGCTAACTGCTCATTTTTCTCGTCAGTTTTATTGTCAAAAATAGACATTGGCTCGTCACTTGGGTCCTGTGGAACAAGTTTTCCCATCACTGCGAGCTGTAAAATGAGTTCTCTCAGTTTCTGGACTCCGTTTGGGGAGTCGGGAAGGATTTCGAATTTTTTGAAAAAAAGGGCTTGATTCATGCGTTTTTCCCTGCCAAGATGTCCATGAGTTCATTTTTAAGGGCAGAGCGGATTTTTGATATCTCGGAGAGAAGTACCTTATAATTCTCCAAGAGTTCTTCGGGGTCACCGTGGTCGATAGGTACTTCGCGAGGGTTCTTGATGTCGAGGTTGTAGTTATTTTCCTTGATATCGTCTATATTGACTTTCCAAGCAAATTCATTTTCCTCACGGCTATTCCACCAAGCTTTTTCCGGCTCAAACTCCTGAATTTCAATAGGTTTTGTTTTAGAGTAAGATTTGTAGCCAGCAGGGTATGGGTGCTCGTAATACCAGATTTCTTTTGTAGGCGCGCCCTTGGTGAAGAACAGAAGATTTGTCTTAATACCTGTGTAGGGGTTGAAAACGCCGTTTGGAAGGCGTACAATGGTGTGAAGGTTGCAGTCATTGAGCAATTTCTCTTTTATGC
This sequence comes from Methanosarcina sp., assembly GCA_013331275.1. Taxonomy (GTDB): domain Archaea; phylum Halobacteriota; class Methanosarcinia; order Methanosarcinales; family Methanosarcinaceae; genus Methanosarcina; species Methanosarcina sp11020u. The sequence goes on from DUGT01000040.1 coordinate 6,269, forward strand.
GAGCTTTGACACCTTCACCGAATAATGTTCCATCAGGGAGAATAATTGCACCGCGTCCATTATCCTTTAGAAGATGGGTAATAAGCACAAGAAAAAGATCTGCCGTTTCCCTTGTCTGGAAGTCTAAAGGAAAACCAGTTTCAATTCCATTCTCTTCAGTACCTCCAAATGGTGGATTAGTTATAATCACATCCACCTTATCGGCTGATTTGTAATCACTCAGAGGTCTTGCAAGTGAGTTATCCCTGCGAATCTGGGAAGGGGCTTCAATTCCGTGTAACATCATATTAGTTACACACAAAAGGTGAGGAAGAGGTTTCTTTTCAACACCATGAATAGATCTTTGCAGAATCTGACAATCTTCATTACTTTCTACCTTCGTTTTCAGGAGTTCAATAGAGGAAGTCAGGAAACCACCAGTTCCACAAGCAGGATCAAGAATATTTTCTCCGATTTTCGGGTTTACCATCTGTACCATAAATTTGGTAACAGCTCTTGGCGTGTAGAACTCACCAGCATTTCCAGCACTCTGAAGGTCTTTCAATATCTTTTCATACACATCTCCAAAATCATGCCTGTCTTTAGAATTGTTAAAGTCGATTTCATTGATCTTATTGACAACTTGACGAATCAGAATACCTTTTTTCATGTAGTTATAAGAATCCTCAAAAACCTCACGCACTACAAATCTACGTGGGTCAGAATCATCAGAAAATGAAAGGTTTTTCAGGGTTTCGAACAGATCATCGTTCACAAAATTCAGTAGTTCGTCCCCAGTAATACCTTCTGGGTCATTTGCCCAGTTTCTCCACCTCAAACGCTCAGGAATAGGAGATACGTAATTTTCTTCCATCAATTCATATTTATACTCTCTGTCATCAAATATCTTCAGGAACAGCATCCATACAAGCTGACTGATGCGCTGTGCGTCTCCATCCACACCAGCATCCATTCTCATAATATCCTGTATAGTTTTGATAGTAGTAGTGCTAATTGACATCTTTTTGTCCTCTTCCTGCGTCAGTCAGAAATTAAGCTTCAGCAAGGTATAATTGTGTTTCTATTTTCCCTACAGCTTCAAGGAAATTATCTTTTCTCCTGAAGAGATTAATGATTTCAATAGGTGTACCAATATCTCTCAATGGTTTTACTCTAAGAACATCTAAATCTTCAATGTTTCTGATACCCTTATATGCATACTTATCCAGCAGAGCATCAAGAACATCAAAAGCTTTCTTCTTCCATTTTTTTCAAAATAGCCTATCTTGCGAACATTATTTGCCCTTTGTTTGCGACTCAAAACTTATCCGAAAAGTCCCAGTGCCTTGATATTATCCATGCCATTATTTGTTATTATGCCTATTCAGAGTTATTGATGACTGATAATAATTTTACTTCTCATTTCATGCCGGACAAAGCATATCATAACTAAACCAAAAACACCTTTCACATTCCAATCACGTATTTTACAACTTGCTGTTTATCACATGATCGATAATTCAGGGTCGGCTTTTTTAGTAACGAATTTCTGACCCGTACAACCTCATTCACCATACCGAACCGTTCATGTTCCGCTCGACGAAGGAGAGCGGCATTCTCAAAAAAAGTAGACAAAACAAAAAGTAAAAGTGACAAAGAACTGTAGTTTTTCTCCTCTCTATTACTAACTGCTTCTTTTCTTCTTTTTCTCCTTTTTTACAGGGCCGTCAGACTAGCTGGCGGAGGCGTTCTATTAGCTATGAATTAAAGTAGGTTTTCGGGTTAAATAAAACAATTTCTCAAATCAAGAAGTGTTTTCTTTTCAGAATCTCATTTTGTTACCTGCAATTCTGTTTTCAGGTTGATTCAGTCGAATGCCCCGATAGCTTGCAGTGGGATACGCCATCGCAATTTTGATTTCCCTGTCTATTCTGTATTCAGGGGCTTTTTATGTTCAGTATTTCATAAAAAATCCTACACTTAGAAATCAATTTGAAAAACTTCAAATATATTTACAAACATGAACTTTTTAAATCTATTCTATGATCAATGAGTAGCTACTGAATGATTGATTCATTTCTGGAATAAACATTAGTAAATAGTATACTATCAAAACTACCATTTTAGTTTGGTTTCAGGAAGGATATGGTGAATAAATATTTAATGCGCAATATCTTAATATTTCTTTTAGTTTTAGATATAATATTGTTTGTTGAGCTTAAGGAAAACAGCAACTCTTCCCAAGCAGAAGACGGGTTAAAAATAGTGTCAACCACAGAAGTTTTAGGTTCTATTGATAGTACAAATAATACAAGCATACAGGCCTTTAATTACGATTTTGTCTTATATAATGAGGAAAATGAGGAAATTCATCTGGATTCTGTTGAACCGATTTTTACAAAAGATCTTTTAACAAGAGTAATAACCGAGGATCATGAGATAATTGGTAACAAAACCATAAGTCCCAATTCTACAATTTCTGTCAAAGGGCAAGTTAAATTTAATGCTTCAGGTCTTTCCAAAGAACAAATCTTAAACTTAGATCCCATTTACAGTGTCAATGTTACATCAACAAAAACTCTCCTTTTTCATAAAGAAGGGTCTTAAAATCTCTTCCTGATCTTTATTTATTGGTTCAAGTCTCTTTTTTATCTCCATTGCTATCTCTACTGCTATCTCTACTGCTATCTCTACTGCTATCTCTTTCTCCTTTTTTACAGGGCCACCAGGCTAGCTGGCGGAGGCGTTCTATATCAGCTGTGAATTAAAAATCGGTTTCTGGAGTTAAGTAAAACAACTCCTCTAACCTTCGAACCGAGACGTTTTTCTTCAGAATCTCATCTTTTTACCTGCGATACCGGTTTTCAGGTCACTATTTTCTTAAACGGCAGGCAGGCCTCTAGGCCATGCGGCGTAGGAGGAAAATCTGAAAAATACCTATCCGGCTCGGGTCTGGATAAACAAGTTAATCCGGAACCGGAACAAATCCTATCATCATTCAGGATACTGAAGCCGGATATCATTCAGATAAATCTTATTCATCTGGATCCGAATCAAAATACCAAATTATTTCTAAACTTTCTTTTTTGCCGCAAAAATTCGGATAATGAGAAACTAGCTTACATTTTTGCTGATTTCCCGATTTATATATTCATTAATGCGAATGGAAGAGGTGATGTCAGGAGTAAAACATACTGGAGACAAACTAACTACGAAAAACAGGTCTCTTACGGAGTAATACTAATGTCAGGAACAGAACTTACTGAAAATGAACTGATCGAGGAAAGAATCGACCTATCACGGAATACATGTCCCAACAGGGAACAGAGGGCAAACGGTATTAACGTCTGGTATGGAAAGGCAAGTGACCTTGCAAAAGAAGCCCGTTCCGGCTGCCTGAGGCAAAGAGAACGGAATTTTCAGCAGTCAAGTGGTTGTGTTCTGAACTTCTATCTTTCAGTAAGGATCGGAACAATCCGTGACGCTGTAGCTATATATCATGCACCTGTTGGCTGCTCGTCTGCAGCACTCGGCTATCGTGAGCTGTATAGACATGTGCCTGTTGAACTTGGCCGTCCTGCAAATTTTGACCTCCACTGGATGACAACAAATCTTGGGGAAAGAGACGTTGTCTACGGTGCCGGTGAAAAACTCAGGGAAGCAATAAAGGAAGCCGAGAGACGGTATAATCCAAAAGCAATCTTTGTACTTACGTCCTGTACTTCAGGAATAATAGGAGAGGACATAGAAGGGACTGTTTCACAGGTCCAGCCGGAAATAAAAGCAACAATAGTACCAATTCACTGTGAAGGCTCACGCTCAAGACTTGTCCAGACAGGTTATGACGCTTTCTGGCACGCAGTCCTGAAATACCTTGTCAAAAAGCCGGAAAAGAAACAGAAAGACCTGGTAAATGTAGCAAGCATGCTCTCTTACACCTGGCAGGACAGACTGGAAATAAAACGCCTGCTAGGAAAAGTCGGTCTCAGAGTCAACTTCGTCCCTGAATTTGCATCTGTGGAGCAATTTGAACAGCTTTCCGAAGCTGCAGTTACTGCACCCCTGTGCCCGACTTATACTGACTATCTGGCCCGCGGGCTTAAGCAGGAATATGGAATTCCTTATTTCCTCTATCCTTCCCCAATGGGAGTTGCCCACACAGACGAGTGGCTAAGGGAAATCGGGAGGCATACCGGAAAAGAAAGGGAAATAGAAGCCCTGATTAAAGAAGAACACGAAAAATGGCTTCCTAAACTGAAGGCAATCAGGCAGGAATTTGAAAACTTCAAAGGCAATGGAGAGAAAGTAGAAGTTCTAGGAGCACTTGGACAGGGAAGACTTCTGGCCCAGGTCCCATACTTTGACGAACTCGGACTTAAATCATCAGCTGCAATGTGCCAGGACTTTGACAACCTCATACTCAAGGATCTTGAAAAACTGATTGCTCAGATGGGAGACTTTGATATTCTGGTAAATACCTTCCAGGCTGCGGAACAGACGCATATAACAAACCAGAGAAATCCCGACATAGCAATGACCTGTCCGTTCCAGGGAGGCGCATTCAAGCGTGACAAAGGTGTTACAAGGGTGCATGCCTTGAGGTCCGATGCTCACCCCTGGAGTGCCCAGAGCGGTTATACCGGAGCGATTGCATTCGGGAACTTCCTTTTACAGTCATTGAAAAGCCATTCATACCAGCGGACAATGAAAGAAAAGACGCAAAGTACGTATAAAGACTGGTGGTATAAACAGCCGAATTCACTTTATTATCTGAAAGCAGAGGAGTAAATAGGTGTAATTATGGGAATAAGTGAACCTTTAGAGACAAATAATGTTATATCAGGTGCTATTGAAGCACCACGTTACTCCTGCGCACTCGCAGGGGCTTATTCAACAGCAGTGGGTATGTTTGGAGTTGTTCCCATACTCCATTCCGGGGCAGGATGCGGAATCGGGCAGCTTTTTGGCCAATTTTACGGCGGAGGCCAGAATGCAGGCGGCCCTTATGGAGGGACAAGCACTCCCTGTTCCTCTTTAGTTGAGGAGCATGTAATTTTCGGCGGCGAGAAAAAACTTGAAAGTCTTATTGAGTCAACGGTAGAACTTGTAAACGGAGAGTTATTTGCAGTCATCTCTGGCTGTGTCCCTTCACTCATAGGAGACGATGTGGGGGCGGTTATCAGAAGGTATAAAGAAAAGAAGCCTGAGATTCCGATCATACACGTAAACACCTCAGGGTTTGCAGGAACTTCCTACGAAGGCTACGAATACTTTTTCGACTCTGTAATCGACCAGCTCCTTGAAGAAAAAGTTCCAAAAGAAAAAGGACTGGTAAACGTATTCGGAATAGTTCCTTTCCAGCACATATTCTGGAAGGGAGAAGCAAGGACGATAAAAACTCTGCTTGAAAAAATAGGCTTGAAAGCAAATCTAATCGTAGGAGAATTTGACGCGCTTGAGAACCTGAAAAAAATTCCGGCAGCTGAATATAATATTATCCTTTCAAGCTGGGTCGGGCATGAAACTGCAAAGAAACTCGAAGAAAAGTTCGATACTCCTTACATCTCTTTCCCAGGGGTACCGATAGGGCCAAAGCAAACATCGGAATTCCTGAGGGTTATAGGAGAAAGGTTAGATGTTTCAATCGATGTCATTGAAGATCTGATCTCCAGTGAGGAAAGAAGAGCTTACAGGTTTGCAGAATACGTTGGGGATGTACTTTTAATCGCCAGGCCGCACCCTTACTTTGCAGTGGTAGCAGACAGTAATTCAGCTGTAAGCATTACAAAATATCTTGCAAATGAAATGGGATATCTGCCAGACATTGTCCAGATAACGGATAATCCACCTGAAGAAGCCCGTGAACTGATAAATGAGGAACTGACAACTGGACTTGAAACCCCTGCCTGGCCTGAAATAATATATGAAGTGGATGCATACAGGATTCGGGAAAATTTAAAAGACAGGAATTTCATGTTTCTGCTTGCAAGTTCTCTTGAAACTTTCATATCAGGCCCGGAATTTAATGCCATACATCTGACGGTTTCATTCCCGTCATACGACCGCATAATACTTGAGCGAAGTTACGCAGGGTTCAGCGGAGGGCTTACTCTTATGGAAGACGTTATGAGTAAGTATGCAGGGCCTTTGTGAGTGGATTTAACTTTTATTTCCACTCTTTTCACTTCAGTTTTAAAGCAAGAATTTTGAATTCATATGCAAATTTTAATTATTTGGTATATTATCAAATATTTTAATATGCATAAAAACTGGTGATCATTTTAGAAGTTCTCTGGCTTTAACTGCTCTATAAGTCTTCCCTTTATAATTAATAGGACAGGAAATAGCCTTTGCCGGACAAAAAGACGTACACCTCAAACAGTATCTACAATCAAAGCCGTGTTCTGGGTACTCGTTTTTCACACATATATTTCCCACAGGACAAAGTTTAATGCATATTCCGCATTTAGTGCATTTTTCTATGTCTGTTTTCAGGTGTATTAATTTCTGATTTATATTCATCTCTGTTAACTTTAAACAAGCCGTAGATATGTAATAAGCCATATCAGAAAATACAGAAGCTGAATCCCATCTGGATTTCCCACTCATAAGATCCATTGCATATTCTTCGGCTTTTTTGATCCCTTTTTCTATCTTGACACTGCAGGTTTTCTCGTCCTGAACATAAAAAATATTAGGAGGCATTACGATCTCTTCAGCTCCTATAGGCGTATACCCTTTATTCTTCAGGATTTCACTCATGGATCCTACAACCCCGCCTGAAATTCCTCCAAATGTAGCTACCATAAAAACATTAGTTCCCTTGGCTTCAGGAAGTGACTTTACAAAATTCCACACAAAATCATAAGTTGAAAATTCAGCTATAGGAAACCCCAGACCTATAGCATGTTCTAAATTTATATCATCTGGCTTTGAATCTTCAATTCTGTACAAATTTACCTTAACCCCATTCCTGCTAAAAGTGGCCTCCATTTTCTTAGCCACTAAAAAAGTGTTTCCGGTTCCGGAAAAATAATAGAAATCTACAGTTTTCAGGCTCATTGTACCATCCTTTAACAAATAAATTAAGCTTATACACTTAAACTCGTTATTGGAGGAAAATGAACGATAAAATTGACAAAAAGGGAATTGTCTGGTTTCTCATACTCACTTTCTTCCTAACAATTATATTATGTGATATTCAGCTGCATACAGAAAAATATTGCTGATAACATAGTCGTATATCAGGGTATATTTTCTCTTATTGTCATGTTTTTTCCCGGAATCTCGGCTCTTATTGTTAGAAGGTTGATTAGTAAGGAACGTTTAAAAGATTCAGTAATGAGATTTGGCTCTTGGAAAGCTTATTTGCAGTTTTCTCTGTTAATTCCATTTCTCTACATCATAATTTATGCAATTACTGGCCTTTTTTATCAGCCTGATTTCACACTGAAAATTTTTCTGGCTCAAACAAAAAGCACTCATAATCTCAGGTATAATCTGGGGACTCTGGCATCTGCCTTTTATATTTCTTCTTAACTCCGGGGATTATCCTGATAAAATAACAGGAAGCCTAATATTTACTGTCCTGATTACCTTACTCGGAATTTATATTGGAGCTTTGACCCTGGACAATAATAGTATACTTCTGGCTTCATACGTACACAGAATTTTCAACGCACAGGACCATGGGATATGGCTTATCATCTATCCGGATTATAATCGTTTGATAGGTGGAGGAGAAGGGCTCATAGGAATTATTGTTACGTTACCAGTTGCTTTATTTTACCTGAAAAAACGGAGTTGAGTTCTATCCAGATAATCCTAATACATTAGTACCCATAAAAATAAAAATAGAGCTAAAAAACAAAAATAAGGCTCTAAAAACCGTATATACCTTATTTTTATCTCAGTTCTCTAGGCTGTTTGTTTTCAGGCAGTTCTGGCAGGGGCATGGCATTGATCAGTATAGGGCTTTTGACCTCTTTTGCTCTTTCGACCACAAGTTCTTTTCCTTTCTGGGTAAGGGCAAAAAGCGGAACTGCAGTGCCTACCTGGACAAGAGGTTTTGCAAGATCTCTTACTGGTTTTGAAGAACAGCTCGTTGTGATATCAACATTTTCCAGAAGAATCTGAGCTTCTTCCCTGCTGATACCTGTCACATGCACACCAATTACTATAAGGTCAAGTCCAAGTTCAGCTTCAAGCTCCCGTAACTCTTTTGCGGTACTGGCAAAGGCCACCGTTACTGCGATTCTTTTACAACCTAGTTCAGATGCCTTTCTGACTCCTACAACAGGATCAATTTTTGCAGTTAAAGAATCAAGAACAATTCCGCCGTGCTCGGTGATCCCATTAATAATGCCTTCTATAGGTTCAGTTTCAACAAGACCGGACATTCTACCTCCCATGCCCTGGACAAGGGTAGGGTTGCTGGCTACAACAGTTCCTGCGCCGTCACAGGCAGTCACCGTCGTATCAAGCAATCCCCGACGAAGCCCGGTCATCATAACCTCGGTAGCTCCAAACCCTACAAAATCCTCCAGTTCCAGCCGGCGTTTATCGGTAAATATCCCGAAATCGCTGATTCTGAATTCCATGTTTTTCCTAACCTCTTCCGGAGTTATCTTCTGGATTCCGCGCACCTTGGCAAATATAGGACACCACTGTACTTCAGGCTCTCCTACTTCGATAACCTTCCCATCCTTTACTACTACTCTTGTTTTTCCCATTAGTTCCATTATGTGTGGCATTTTACACCTTCCCAAACTTTAAAATATAGGATTTTAAGAAACAAAAACTCAGGAAAATTTTCAGTTAAAATTGGAGTGATTTACAAGAAAATTACTAATTGGCTCAAAAACCAAAAATTGCTTTACCTTTCCGGGTGAAATTCACTCTTAAAATCTATAAATCAGTTCTCTTGAGCGAAGTGAAAAGGACAGAGGACTCCATGCGCAATTAGGGAAGTGGAATCCAAGCTGCGTAATCGGGAGTACTCAATTGATTTACCAACCGCGTTCCTGAAGGGCTTCCTGTGCAGGGATCATGTCTGCGCTGATGCTTTTCATGCCTGCACCCACGCCTTTTGAGATTTCTGCGAGTTTTGCAGGGTTGTCAAAGTTGTTTACAGCTTCGACGACAGCTTTTGCCATTTTCTCAGGATTTTCGGCTTTGAAAATGCCTGAACCTACAAATACTCCATCTGCCCCAAGGCGCATCATAAGCGCTGCATCTGCAGGGGTCGCAACTCCGCCGGCTGCAAAGTTTACTACAGGCAGACGCTGCATTTTTGAGGTTTCGACTACAAGTTCAATCGGAGCTTCGATTTCTCTGGAAACCATAATCAGCTCTTCTTTAGTCTTCCCGGCAAGAGCACGGATTTCCCCCTGAATCTGCTTCATGTGCTTGACTGCCTGGCTTACATCTCCGGTTCCTGCTTCTCCTTTAGTTCTGATCATGGCTGCCCCTTCGTTAATTCTCCTGAGGGCTTCTCCGAGGTTTCTGGCTCCACAGACAAAAGGCACGGTAAACTGTGTTTTGTCTATATGGAAATGGGGGTCAGCAGGGGTCAGGACTTCGGATTCATCCACCATGTCAACGCCAAGGGCTTCCAGGATTTCGGCTTCGACAAAGTGTCCTATCCTTGCTTTTGCCATAACAGGAATAGTAACCGTATCAATAATCTGCTGGACAATCTCAGGGTCGGCCATCCGGGCAACCCCACCTGCTTTCCTTATATCTGCAGGAACAGCCTGGAGGGCCATAACAGCAACTGCTCCGGCTTCTTCTGCGATTCTGGCCTGCTCAGGAGTTGTAACATCCATGATCACACCCCCTTTCTGCATTCTTGCAAAGCCCCTCTTGATAAGTTCAGTCCCGTGTCGTAATTTTTCAAAGTCCATGAATGTGCCATCCTTGTTTTCCAGCTGAATATTTTAAAAAAGATACAACAGAGTTAAATTGACAAAGCAAAATCACTGAAAATAAATAGATGAGTTTTACCTCATCAATTATAGCGCTTTCAATGCCTTCTTGTAGCTTTGAGATCTAAATTAGCCCTGAAGCTAGAGTATCAGTTAAAGTTACACTTGCTCAAGAGCCTGCTCTATATCCGAGATTATATCTTCTATATCCTCAGTGCCTACGGAAAGGCGTATGTAATCCGGCGTGACTCCATTCGCTTCCTGTTCGGTCGGGGTTAATTGTTGGTGTGTGGTAGTTGCTGGATGGATTACGAGACTTTTAGAATCTCCTATATTCGCAACGTGTGAAAGGAGTTTCACAGAGTTAATGAACTTTTTACCTTCTTCCACGCCGCCTTTCACGCCGAAACCTATCAATGCACCATAACCACCTTTGAGATACCTGGATGCAAGTTCGTGGCTCGGATGATCCGGTAAACCGGGATAATTGACCCACGAAACCTTCGGATGATTAGAAAGATATTCTGCTACCTTGAGGGCATTCTCTGAGTGCCTCTGTATTCTCAGATGCAGGGTTTCAAGTCCCTGAAGCAACAGGAACGAATTAAAAGGTGAAATAGCGGCACCTATATCTCGAAGGAGCTGTAGCCTGATCTTAAAGACCAATGCAACATTTCCAAGTTCGGGGAAATCTGAAAACGTATCCCAGTATTTCAGGCCGTGGTATTCTGGGTCAGGATCTGTGAATTCAGGGAACTTACCGTTGTTCCAGGGAAATTTTCCGGAATCTACTATAGAACCGGCAATTGAGTTTCCATGCCCGCCAATGAATTTGGTTGCCGAATGCACAACGATATCGGCGCCGTGTTCGATAGGTCTAACAAGCCCAACAGCACTTGTGTTATCCACAACAAGCGGAATCCCGGCTTCATGAGCGATATCTGCTATTGCCTCAAAATCCGGAACATCAAGTTTCGGGTTACCCAGTGATTCGATATAAACAGCTCTGGTTTTCTCATTTATAGCTTTCCGGTAGGCTTCCAGATCCGTTGAATCTACAAATATTACTTTTCTTCCAAGCTTGGGAAAGGTATAGCTAAAAAGTTCATAGGTTCCACCGTAAAGATTGTTTCCGGATACAATTTCGTCTCCTACTCTGGTAATAGCTAATAGGGCATAGGCTATTGCTGCTGAACCGGATGAGACTCCAAGAGCTCCGGTTCCACCTTCAATGGCAGCTATGCGTTGTTCGAAAACATCAGTAGTGGGATTCATTATTCGGGTGTAGATATTACCCAGCTCTTTGATGCCAAAAAGATTAGCTGCATGATCGGTGTCTTTGAAAACATACGATGTTGTCTGATATATCGGTACAACACGTGCTCCTGTTGTTGGATCTGGGACCTGTCCAGCGTGAAGGGCAAGTGTTCCTAATTTGTAGTTATTAGTCATTGGAATTTTCCTCCCTGTTTACCTGAATGTTGTATTTTTCAGCGATTTCCTGGAACGTATCTACCACATAGCGAACCTTATCCCATGAAAGCCCGTATGTATTAAGTTTCCATACGCGTGTGGCTCCTGCAAATTCTCCGACAATGCCCTTGCTTGAAAGCTCGTCTGAAAGGAAGAAACCTCTGCGTTTATGTTCCTGTGCTATAAGATCAAAGCTCTTGATAGTGTCAACTTTGGAAAGAGTATGTTTGCGTGGATATTCTGAGCCGATTTTACTGCCTTCGATAGCAAGCAGACCATCGATCAGATAGTTCGATTTTTTCAGCTCATCTTCCCAGTTATTTACTCTCTCCTTAACCGTAGGGAATGAAGCCATCATACCTAGCAGTGTTGAGCCCATCAGTGTGCAGCCAAGCATCTCTACTTCCTTTACTCCAAATTTGCGTTTGGTTAGATCACCTGTCATCTGAGTTGTACGGAATATCTTCGGAGCCCACTCCTCAGTTGTTGCCAGTATCCCTGAAGGTGCAGGAGATGCCATACTTTTATGGCCTGAACCTACCACAAAATCCGCACCGATCTCTTTTCCATCAACCGGCCTGACGCCAACAGTATATGCTCCGTTATACAGGAAAGGAATGTCATACTGGTGGGCAACTTTTGCAATGCCTTTTACATCATGCTCGTTTGCATACTGGTAATCAAAGTGGTCGATCATTACCAGTACAGGTAATCTGCCTGTTTCCTGCTTAACCGCTTCAATTTTCTCAGCAGTAGCATCTGCAGTCACAATATTATACTCGTTTAAGGGTACTTCTCTAACTATTCCTCCTGCCCCTTCTACTGCAAGAAATTCTGTATAATGAGCAAGAGCTGAGACTATTACGGAATCACCTTTATTGACCAAAGTAGAAGCCACAGCCTGGAACCCTCTCCTTGCGCCTGGTACTACTCGAGCCACATCCATGTTAACGAAACTTGCGAGCTGTTCATGAAATGGAGCAACAGGCGGACTGCTTATTTTATCCAGCCTGAAAGGTTTGCGGCAGGCATCACAGGTGGAATAGCCGTCACCATATGCTATGAGAGCTTTTCGTGCTTCGGGTGTAAGCCTTCCTGCTGCCTGGATTGGCTGTATGTTGATATTTGTTTCTTCTCTGGACCTGATATCAATATTATCAGCTATTTTTCTTACTTCCGGGGTTCCGGTATAGTTTTCGATATCGTCCAGAATTTTTCTAACTCTGTTTACACTTTCTTTAATGGTGTTTTCTTCTTCTGGACTTGTGATATTCGGAAGCCTTTGTCTAAGAGTCTCCCTAATATCTTCAAGGGCAAAAAGTGCCTCAAATGTTTTTTGTGTTCTTATATCCATATACTACCCCTAAGCTAAGACCCGGAATCGAACCGGGATATAATGGAGTTGCAATCCATCGCGTAGCCTTTCCGCCATCTCAGCATCTTTTGTTATTTTTGTTTTTATATTTCTATTCCGCGTATACTCCTATTCCGCAGATGTACACAATCGAGGGGTTATCTGCCCTGTATCCTGTATAACTGACACTGATTTAGGAGGGCTATACCCATATTGATAAACAGGTATTCTTTTGTGAACTTCTGCGGAAAGCGAGTTATTACAGATTTGGTTGTGGGTTTTGTTAATTAAGCTTGGTCTGTTCATCTACAACTAGAAGTTTTTGTCCTGTGGGTTGAATCACTTGGCAATTAACGCCTACAAACTTCACAATTGTGAAGTTTGTATATCTCATTTTTGTTTTTATCATAGTTCCTTTATTTTGAACCTCCCTTAGGGCAAAAAAACCCTAAAATTTTCTTGCTAAAAGTTTTCTACCAGGGTTTATGAGAAAACTTTTAAGCCAGAGCCTGGAATCGAACC
>DUGT01000040.1:19697-20201 GCA_013331275.1 Methanosarcina sp.
ACGTTCACAATTGTGAACTGACAACACATCATACTCGTTTTTAATATTTAAACCTGCTTTTTGAGGCAAAATATACCTTTTACGTCAAAGAAAACTTGAAATATTTCTTCAAAAGTTTTTTGCTAGTATTGATGGAGAACTTTTAAGCATAGTAAATTACTGCATAGAATCTATATAACGTTAGCAAAAATATTTTTCAAAAGGCTATAGCAAGCTATAGTATTCAAAAAGACGGAGAAGTAAATAATGGATAAAGAGCAGTTACAAGAAATTTATTTGAAACCCGATTACTATTGGGGTAAAGAACCTAATGAGTTGGTGAACAAAGTTTTGGAGTTTATTCCAGATGGCCAACTAACCAATAAAAAACTGGTTGATTTAGGTGCAGGAGAAGGTAGGGACAGTGTTTTCTTCGCTCTACAAGGTTTCAATGTTTTAGCTGTTGATATTTCACCGGCAGGTTTAGAAAAGGCAGTTAAATTAGCTAAAGAAAACGACACAACT
>DUGT01000040.1:20441-21500 GCA_013331275.1 Methanosarcina sp.
CAGTTTGGGAACATAAAAAGTAACACAGAAACTGGCGGCATTAATGTAATGTGCACATTTGTCGAACATCCGAATGTTGAGGTTGCCCCTGACTGGGGTAAAAATGAATACCTTTATGAGAGTCAGGAACTTCAAAGTTATTATAAAGATTGGGAACTGCTTTATTCCAATCAGTTTATATTTGATTGTAAATCAAGCAATATCTCCCACCAGCACGCAATAAGAACCATTATAGCCAGGAAACCTAATAAGCTACAGCAAATATCATAAAAAAGAAAAATAGGAGGTTATGGATTATAGTCTCAATTATCAACAGTATGAAGAAGTTAAGGTTTCGGTTATATATGGAAATATAGGATGAGTTAATGTATTATTGGACTCTGTGACAAAGTTCCCATATAACCCTATATCCCTTTTATTTTCTGTTCGTAGCAGTCTGCGCATTTTGATCCCTTTTATTGAAATCCCTGTTTCTGAGATGTGATATTTATTGAATATCTGCCACAGTCGGGATTTTCCTTCTTCAAGAAGATCTTTCTCATTTTGAGCGATACTCTGTTCAATCAGATTAAAAGGGCTGGCTCTAACTTCAAGAGATACATACTCTACTGCAAGAAGTATATGATATACCGTATGCAGGAGAATATGGAACCCAGTTAGATCAAGAGCTTCCCATAATATTTCAACTGTAAGCTCATCGCCAAGCTCTCTCCATACTCCTTCAACGACATTTTCATTCGGATCGAGGGCAGAATTCTTTGTTCCGTCAACGATCTCTCCTTTCATACTTTAGCCTTGTTGAGTTCATATTTTTACCTTCTTCAAATTAACTTATCTGTTCTGTTGTTTTTTCACTTTTCCTTTATTCATCACATATGTGAACTGACAAAACATCCTATTCATTATTAATACTTAAATTTCTTTTTTAAGGCAAAAAGTGCCTAAATTATCAATATTCTTAGATTAAGGATGTAAATTGCCTGTTTGACAGAGAAAAGCAGTTTTGCAACCTCTCCTATTTCAACAAAAGTAAAGGTCATTCTCAAGATCATTCTCAAG
>DUGT01000040.1:21594-30493 GCA_013331275.1 Methanosarcina sp.
ATTCTCAAGATCATTCTCAAGATTATTCTCAAGATTATTCTCAAGATTATTCTCAAGATTATTCTCAAGATTACTCTTGCAGGTTCAAAAGGTTAAACAGGAAGTATTGCGGTTCAAAAATAAGTTTGTAACGTTCCGGTATCTGTAATTTTCAGATCTGGAAAGCCGTTATATGTGCTAAACGTTTGTGAATCGTAGTTCGGAAATAAGGTTATCTGGAACAGTTAAATCCTGATTATTCAACTTCAAATAAACTTTTTAAGGCCTCATCAATAAAATATGGAGCTTCGACTGGTTTGATCCCATGTTTCCTTAATTCTTCTTGCGGCCTGCTACCAATTCTGGAGCAAAGCAAAGCCTCACAGTCAGAAATCAAAGAAATTGTTCTGCTCAAAACATCATCTGCATGCCCTTCATCTGCTGAACCACATAAAGGTATGGTCTCTCTTACTTCTAAGAATTGTATTTTTCCACAGCTATCAACCTCAAATATAAAGAATCTGGATGCTTTTCCAAAATGTTGGTTGATAACCTTACCATCGCTTGAAACAACAGCTACTTTCATTTTTTATCTCCATTTTTTTTCCTGTTTAAGAGTAAAAATATAAATTTTACTTGTTTAAAGGTTAAATAAAATTTGTTTTTATTAATTGTTATGTGGCTTGTATGCATTAGCAAGATATACCTGTAAAGAAAGGAGAAAAACAGTAATTGTAATTCTCCTTAAAATGTGTTCATGGTTTTTGATTTCTTCCGTATATAATTATTTTTGGGATCTTTTCATTTTTACATAACAACGACTCAAAAATTAACCCCCTATTTTTATATCAAGTCGCCAATTTATGTAAAGCCTTGAGAATCGAGTACCTCTTATTCTCTAATGTCACACTGTAATAAGGAACGAGTTTGGGAGAAAAGCCTGTAATATAATCCGCAAATTTGGGAATGTTTCCTGCCATAACATTCATGTATTCGAAATTCCTGGACTGCAGGTCGAGAAACTCATTATAGTAAAGAAGAGCATTTGATCCTCTCAGGTTAAAAGATGGATTACGGACAGAAGACCAACCAATCGTACTTTCTTTTCCATAAAGAGTCAAATGTGCTGCAACGGCTTCTCCTTCTGGAGTTTCGGATACAAGCATGTAACCGATATCTTTTTCCCGAATAAGGTCAAAAACTTTTTCGAAAAACCTTTTGGGTAATGGTGGTCTGAGATTCTGCTTCTCATAAGTTTTGGAAAGCAGACTATAATAAGTTTCAAGATCGTCCCATATCTTTGTCTCAAGGCCTGCCTTTAATACAGACTTTAGGTCCTTCCTGATCGTCCGTGATATCTTGTTATCGACATTTTCCTTCAAATCCAGGTGATGGGTATAATGAACCTTTGAGTCCCATCCATTCCAGGTAAACGGTCTGATATCCTCGATTCCCGGAGAGAGTCTCAGGTGAATACTATCAAAACCCTGTCTGCACAGAAATTTCCTGAGTGCATCAAATATTTCGTGAGTTTCCTGTACTCTTTTACTTGTTTTACCATTGAAACTTTCTTTGATAAGAGGTCCGCAATAATCAATCATATTACTGATCGAAGATGCCATCTTGAGGATTCCTTTGAAGTTCCTGACAAAAAGGGGGCATCCACCTACAAGCTCATCATTTCTGAAACAACCGTAGATCCTAAGATCCTTTGAAAGAGCATTTCTGTAAGTTTCCAGCCAATCACTTGTATGAAAAAGTGTACCGGGTTGAGCTTCTTCAACAAGCAAATCCCATTCTCTATATTCGGACGGCACTAATTCTCTAACTTCAATTTCAGTCATTTTGAATCCCGTTGAATAAAAGTTTGTTTTTCTCGTAATAGATTCAAACTTACACAGTTGAAAAAAGAAATCAATAGTACCAGATTACAGTTGCTAATATTAGATTTAGGTTGCTTAAATATCAACATACTCAATAAGATCGTGAGTACCTGTTTTCACTATCAATTTACTGTTGTTTAAATCTCCCAAGAGTAAAAAATCCTAAGACTTTCTTGCTAAAAGTTTTCTGCTAAAATTTGTGAGAAAATTTTTAAGCCAGAACCTGGAATCGAACCAGGATAAAATGGATCTGCAGTCCATTGCGTAGCCTTTCCGCCACCCTGGCACAGCTATTCACAATTGTGAATTAGCAACACATCATACTTATTTCTAATACTTAAATCTGCTCTTAAAGGCAAAATATGCCTCTTACGGAAAAGGGGATTCAAACTTTCAATTTAAAGCCTGGTTATTATATCTATAAGAGGACTCCTAAGCTACATTTTAACCAAACCAAGATAAAATAAATCTCTTTCAATGTGAATATCCACATTTTAGGATTAATTGGAATCGATCATAAGCTTTTTAAGTTTACAATTGTTATTATTGTACAGTTCACAATTGTTAATTACTTTAGTTCACAATTGTTAATTATTTTAGCTTACAATTGTAAGCACTATCATTAGTATGCAGTAACTGTACTGAGCAAATACAATGAGTATTTTGCTTTCTGAAGTGCATAATTATGGACAAGAAACTGAATACAAATATTAAGGCAGCTCTTTTGAGCATAGGGAGTGCTCAGGTAGATAAATCCCTTCTTCCTGATAAGCTTGAGAGCAAGGCTACAGCCGGACCCGGAGCAGGTGGCTCCTCAATCTTTCTGAAGTCAGGAGACCGAAGGGTGAGACTCACAATCAATGATGCATCTCCTCTTCATGTAGTGCCTGAAGATGAACATGTAGTAGTTATTAAAGACGATGACGTAGTTGCCAGGGGAGTACTTGAACGTCCGCTTTGTCACTGTCCGGAACAGGCATACATTACATTATCTGAAAAATGCGTATACAATTGCCAGTTTTGTCCGGTACCGAAAATGCAGGGCGGAATAAAGGATAGTACAAAGGTTCTAAAGATGGTTGGGGAAGCTTATGCAACAGGCGAACTGAAGGCGATTTCCCTTACCAGCGGTGTAGCTGTTTCACCAAAAAAAGAAGTCCAGAGAGCAGTAGGTATAATAAAACAGCTTACAAGTGAGTACGATCTCCCAATAGGTGTCTCGGTCTATCCCACGACAGGCTCGTCAGAAGAACTTTATTCTGCAGGCGCATGCGAGATAAAATACAATGTGGAGACTATGGACCCCGAGCTTTTCCGCCGTTTCTGTCCAGACCTCTCGCTTTACACAGTTCTTGATGCTCTCGACACCGCAGTGAATGTCTTCGGCAAAAATAGGGTCTCGTCGAACCTCATAATTGGCCTTGGTGAAAGTGACGAAAACGTCAGAAAGGGTATCAAACTCCTTACGAGCCGTTGTATAATTCCAATTCTCAGACCAATTTCTCCCCATCCTCTCAGGAAAGATGTAAAGATCACCAGGCCAGATGCTGCACGGCTTTTAAAACTGGGAAGTATGTTGAAGGATATGCTTGACCATGAGTCGCTCTGTGTCGATAAATCGCGAACGATGTGTTTGTTTTGCACTGGCTGTGACCTAACACCTCATAAAGACATTTAAGCACATATAATTAACTTCAGCACAATTTCGAGGAGTAGGTAACTGTTTTTCCATTTAAATCTTGTGATAATTTCCGAAGCTGTTATAGAGGGAAATTATAGGTTTGAATTAACCCGTTGTTTTCCGACATCTCGATTTTTCTTTCCTATTAAGGACAATACTTATTTATACTTTAACTTTTGAGGATAAAATTATCTACTTAATGGAAAGGCTTATAAATCTCAAATCTTCACAATTGTGTACATGATAAAGCAATTCACTCTTATGGTTGAATCTGGGAAAAACAGATTTGGAGAACAGGAAGGATTTGAAACCATAGAAATAAGATCCGGGGATACTCTTGCAATTGTAGGCCCTACTGGCTCAGGAAAGTCGGCTTTAATCAATGATATCGAAACTCTTGCGCAGGGAGACAGTATTACAGGCAGACGAGTCCTTATTAACGGTCAGGAACCTCCTGAATCCTTCGTAAGAGAGCCAGCCTTCAAACCGATTGCTCTAATAACCCAGAACACACGTTGTCTGGCAGATCTCTCAGTCGAAGAATTTCTGCTGATGCATATCAGAGCACGGAAACCAGGCAGGGAAGACTTGCTTGAAGAAACAATGAATCTTGCAAATACGTTTACAGGTGAATCGATTAGCCTTAAAAGCAGGATGAGTGGCTTATCCGGAGGGCAGACTCGTTCTATAATGATCGCAGACGCCCTTGTAATCGGTGATACTCCTATCCTTTTGCTTGATGAGATTGAAAACGCAGGTATTTTTAAAGATCGGGTCATCCAGTCTCTTCAAAGGGGAAACAAGGCAGTCATCCTTGTAACACACGATCCTTATCTTGCTCTGACGGCAGACAGGCGTATAGTGATGAGACGTGGTGGAGTTGCGTCTGTAATCGAATCTACCGGAGAGGAGCAGCAGCTTATTGAAGATCTTGCTTTAATCGAAGACAGGCTCCACCAAATCAGGGAAAAACTCAGACAGGGAGCTAGTTTTTCCTCCGTTTCTGCAAAAGTTCTGATGGCTCCAGCCAGGCAAAGCCTTCAGTTGAACAGGTTGTGAGTCCAGATGAAACTTCTCATCATTGCCGGTCCTCCTAGCGGAGGAAAAACAGCTGTTATTCGCCAGGTTATAAAAAATCTCCCTGAAGGATCACTTCCCGCCTTTCTGAAAATTGATGTTGTGCATGCTACAGAGGATCAGGAACTTGCAGAAGAGTTCAATATTCCTGTCAAAAAAATCTATTCCGGAGATATCTGTCCTGACCATATGGGAATTCTGGTTCTTGACGATGCGTTACGCTGGGCTGAGAGTCTTTCAAGAAATATCCTGATAATTGAAAGTGCAGGCCTCTGTCTCAGGTGTACTCCTTACACAACGTACTCTCTTGGAATTGCAGTCATCAGTGCGATCTCAGGAACAAACTCTCCTCTCAAAATGGCACCTTTGCTTGCTCTTGCAGATGTGGCAGTTGTTACCAAGACCGATCTGGTTTCCCAGGCAGAAAAGGAAGTTTTCAGAGAAAGCATCCGAAAAGTTGTCCCTGAAATTGATATTGTTGAGACAAATGCAATTCAAGGGACCGGTTTACGATATCTGATGAGGCGAATTACCGAGCACCCAGATATAGGGCCTGATCAGATCAAGCTCAGAGGTGCCCCTCCACTTGGTGTATGTACGGTATGTATAGGTAAAAAAGAAATCGGATGGAAAAACCACTTTGGAGTTATTCGGCCGTTGGATATGCCAGAGCCCTTATACCGAGGCGATTGATGATGAATATATGGAGTCCACCTGGCAAAAACTGTGGGGCTTGTGGCTCTCAGACCTGTTTGGACTTTGTTTCCAGACTTGAAGCCGGATTAACAGAGTTGGATATGTGCCCATTCTACAGTATAGAAAAAACCTTAGAAGAAAAAGTGAGTCAGGAGAAGATTCTGAGCCTGAGAAACCTCGCTATCCAGGCAAAAAACATCACTTACTCCGGTGTAGATGTGGCTGGAAAAGAATATGACTTCGTTCTCTTACCATTTCCGAATGAACCGTCAGCCCGGAAGTTTATAGTTCCTTTCAGGTCAGACCTTGTAGAAAAATGGGATATCAAAAAAGGAGACCTCGTAACTGGCCGTCCGGCAGGTCCGGGATGTCCGGTATATCACGCTTTAAGAGTTCTGAGTTCAAATCCGGTCACAGGTGTAATTGAATGTCATACCGTAGGTCCCATGGTTGCAAGAAAAGAAGATGCCCATGATATTCAGGCCTACCATGTCCATGCTTTCGAAGGAATTGCAAGCACTGTAAAGAAGCCACCTGTGTTCGGAACCCGTCAATATTTCCTACCTGGAAACTGCATGATAGGGCTTGCACATACGGCTCTGGTGAATATGTGTTTCCAAAAACCTTCTGGACTTCACGTTAGGCTTGAGGATATCAGAATATTATGAAGATTATTGAAAAGACTGGGATACTATGAAAACAATTGAAGAGATAAGTGAGAAGATTGCAAACAAAGAAGCCATAATCCTTACAGCTGCCGAGCTCAAGTCCATGGTTCGTGATGGGAAAGAAGTGACTGTTGATGACGTGGATGTGGTCACAACCGGAACATTTGGAGTGATGTCAGGAACTATGGCAGTTATGATGGTGCCAGTAGCCGAAAAATGTAGTTTTGAAAGGGCGGACGCTATCTGGCTAAATGGTGTACCTGCTCAGCCAGGACCCTGTCCGAACGAAAGGCTCGGGGTTGTAGACCTTGTGATAAACGGGACAGCGCATGCGGACGACCGGTACGGCGGAGGGCATCTTTTCCGGGATCTTGTAAAAGGAAAAAATGTTGACGTGCTGGTAGAAGCACGCGGAAAGCATTATGAAAACCAGGTTACTCTTGATGAGATCGAATTTGCCAGGATCATTACCACAAGGCTTGCGTTTAAAAATTATCATGCACTGATAAATCCCACCTCCCATACTATCAGCACTATCTTCTCTGTGACAGGCCTGACAGGTCCTTTTACGGAAACAACGGTATCAGGATGCGGTGAAATAAATCCTCTACAGAATGACCCTTCTCACAGATCGATAGGTGTGGGCACAAGGGTTCTTTTAAATGGCGCGCCAGGTTATATCATGGGAAAAGGCACCAGGACCAGTCCTGACAAGCCGAACGTTTCAGCATATGCAGATATGAAAGATATGGATCCGACAATGATGGGTGGGATGAAAACTGCGCATGGGCCTGAATGCCTGACATCACTTGCAGTCCCTATCCCTGTCCTTGATGAAGAGATCCTTTCTGGATTAAAAGTTCTGGACGAGAATGTCCCGTTACCTGTATCGAGTGTAAATGGGCGTACTGCGCATGCAAAAGTGAATTATGGACATATATGGGGAGGCACTGATAAAGTTATCCGCGTCGAAAAAGAAAAGTGTCTGCACCATCCAGACTGTGCCGCAATGTGCACTTGTCCTACAGAAGCGATCTCAAATGATTGCGTCATCAACAGAGACCTTTGTATTAACTGCGGAACCTGTACATTCCAGTGTTCTGAAGGAGTATTCCATGCAAGACTCGGGTCTATAACACTTGCTGAAGGAACTCTCCCTGTATCCCTTAGGCAGTCAGACAGGGCAAGAGCAGAAAGGCTCTGTACAATGCTTAAGAACCGTATCCTGGAGCAGGAGTTCGTACCTACAAGGATGCTGGAACCTCTTTAATCAATTATAAATTAAACTGACTCTGAAACTACAGTACAGGTGGTATCACGCGGACATATAGTGTTGCAGAACATAAAGTGTTACAGAAAACAAGTTGCACAAGCTGTTTGAAATTTCCGGACTTTATTAAATACTTACTAAAATTTCATAATATACGTGATACCGTCCATATAACTGGGAAAAACCATTTTATTTTCCTGGAAAATCATTTCATTTTTTAAATACCGGGTTTTTACAATATCCATTAGTACAGCTGGTAATTTTATGGTAAAAGAAAAAATTGAATCTGACACTCTTACCCATCAGGAAATCAAGACAGAAGTAGTCATAGTTCGGTATGGCGAACTTGCCCTTAAAAGTACAGGAGTCCGAAACTGGTATGAGAAAATTCTTATGAAGAATATCGCGGCAATGCTGGGTTCTCGAGATATTCCATATTTCCAGATACATCGGGAATGGGGTCGGATATTTATCGAGACTACGGATTTCCGTGCGGCTGAAGCAGCTGCTGATGTTTTTGGGATTGTCTCTACTTCTCCTGCATTGGTTGCAGAGCCTACTCTTGAAAGTACAGCCAGTGTATGTGCTACTCTGGCCAAAGACCTGGTTTTAGAAGGCGAGTCTTTTGCCATCAGGGCCAGAAGAACTGGAAACCATACTTTTTCTTCGGCGGATATAGGTAGAATCTGCGGGGATGCTGTCTGGAATGCTCTGGAAAAAGAAGGAAAGCACCCAAGAGTTAACCTGAGTTCTCCTGATAAGGAAATTTTCGTGGAAATGAGGCAGAACCTGGCTTACATTTACCTGGAAACATTTAAAGGGGTAGGAGGTCTTCCTCTAGGCACACAGGGAAGTATGGTCGTTTTAATGTCCGGTGGGCTTGACTCTCCGGTTGCAGCCTGGCTTATGATGAAGCGCGGTGTAATGATTACACCTGTTTATTGCAGTAACTCTCCTTATGCAGAAGACGCGGCAAGAGAACGTGCCTTTGACTGCATCCGGCAGCTCCAGAAGTGGGCTCCAGGGCATCAGTTTACAACTTATGAGATTCCTCATGGTCCCAATCTTAAGGTCTTTATAGACATCTGTAACCGGAAAAATACCTGTCTTCTCTGCAAACGCATGATGTACAGGGAAGCTTATGAGGTTATGAAAAAAGAAGGTGCAAGCGGAATTATTACCGGTTCTTCCCTGGGACAGGTAGCTTCCCAGACTGCTGCCAATATGCATGCTGAAATTTATCAGCTTGCTATACCTATTTATCATCCCTTGATTGCGTTAGACAAAACTGAAATCATGGACATTGCCCGAAAGATCGGGACCTACGATATCTCCAATAGATCAGCAGGCAGCTGTACTGCTGTCCCTGAGCATCCTGAAATAGGGGCAAAGTACGATCTTATCGTACTTGAGGAAAGAAAAATGGATATCGAGACTATGGTTTCCAATGCTATGAAAGCAGCAAAGGTCCTTAAACTCTGAGAAACACTTCAGTTCTTCTGGCCTGTAATAAATGTTATTAGCTCTCTTGTACTGCTTTCCAGATTAAGAGAAGCATTCTTCGGGCCAGGAAGTTTTTCTCTATAGTATTCACTTTCTCTTAATATCAACACGAATCTATCTATTACTTTTTTCTGTATTACTT
>DUGT01000040.1:30654-39365 GCA_013331275.1 Methanosarcina sp.
TTTTTCTGTATTACTTTTTTCTGGCGTATCTTTTTATTTATTTATTTGTTTATTTATTTATTTATTTCCGCCTATTTTTCTCTCTTTTCGTCTATTGTTATCTGTTTTCGTTTATTATTTTCCTGCTATTTACCTGCTGGCAAAATGATTTTTTATCTGATTAATAGCGAAGACTTTTATGGCTCATTTTGCCCGAAAAAAGAGGTTTAAATATTAACAATATAATCATAAAGTATAAATTCACAATTGTGAATTGACTGGTACCAGCGGATCATGAGCTTATAATCTGCCAGGTTCGCTCAAGTGGTAAATTCATAATTTGAACAAAACACTACTGAGACTACATAGCATCTATGCAGAATGCAGGTCCGTTTATTGCGGTTCAATTCCGGACTATCGCTTAGAGGTTTTTCTATGTCTTTACAAAACATTCATAACATAAACTCCTTGAAAATTCGGTTAATATTTATCAGGTCGGTGTACTCAGTTGTACATTTTCTGTTAAAGTAAATTAGACTGCATCCAGATATACTACGAATTCGAACAATATGTTTGTAAAGTGATTTAGCTGAAATTGTCGTCCTGAGTCGAGAAAAATCCAATTTTTGTTTTTGAAAGAGATTACCTAAATTTAGAGTTAAAAAAAGATAAATCAAATGAATCTACAAGAAAAGATTTTCCTACTTGTTGGAATAATTTGTAGTGCTGGGAAATGTAGAAAGAGAAGATGTCTACTGTAACCTCAAGTGTCTTTTTTCGACAGGTTGATACTAGGAATTATAATGTTGGCGGTGATAGTAGATTAGATAACGTTTTGGGACGGGCTCATTATATAAAACAAAATTATAAAAAATAAAATATATAACGTCTTATTAAACCTATGTAATATCAAGAAGAGATTAACAAAAAGTACAGTTTTTTGCAGGAAAACTACTGAGTTCCGTATTCTAAAATCAATTTTTAGGCCGCCTGACACATAAAATCAAAGAATATTATATATGAGAGTTAGCTTTCCTTAAACATCACATTATTAAAAAGTTAGGCTAATCTTTTTATAAGTTAACGCTGTTAACTTTTTGGGCAATATGAGACTTCATTGGATTGACACCTTAAAAGGAATTGGAATTATACTTGTGGTGCTTGCACATTACAGTTTACCGATAACATTTGACACTTACATATTTTCATTCCATATGCCGCTCTTCTTTTTCATTTCAGGATTTTTATTTGACTTTGGTAAATACGCAGAATCAGCTTCAAACTTTGTGAAAGAAAGATTCAAATCTCTTATTGTGCCTTATTTCTGCTTTGCAGTAATAACCTGTATTTTTTGCTTTTTGCTGGATGAATTATATACACCAAAAATCACAAGTATAAAGTTTTTTGAAAATAGCATGCTTCATGGAATTTCTCACATTCTTGTCGCATTTGGTCCTGCTATTTCTTACAACCCGCCTCTATGGTTCCTGACCTGTCTTTTTGTAACTGAACTCCTTTTTTATGTACTGGCAAAGAAGTACTATGGAGAGCCAAGAAGACTGGTATTCTGGCTTATTATAGCCGGAGTAACCGGATACCTCTACCCAGCTTATGTGCCTTTCAGGATACCCTGGAATGTAGATGTAGCTCTGGTTGCAATAGTTTTTTATGGAGCTGGAAACCTATTCCGAGAATTCACAGAAACAAAATCAAGATCCAGTTTCAGCTTGAAACTGGATTCAGGATTTATAGAGAAGTTCTCCAAAATCGAGAGATATCTACCTTTAATTCCTGCTCTTTTGAGCCTGTTATATCTAGGATACCTTCTGAAGTTTCCAACAGATGACAAGGTTAACATGAACGTTTTAAAATATGGAGATTTCTTTTCGTTTTACTTGTTTGCTTTCTCAGGAATATTTACCTCTGTCTACCTTTCCAGGAGAGTTGCGAATTCGAAGGTACTTGAGTATTATGGGAGAAATAGTTTGATAATACTTGCACTCCATTTTCCTCTAAAAGACATACTGGTAAAGCTTGTAGTAATCGTTTTAGGTGTCGACACTGAATATATTCATTACAATGCTGGGTTTGCGCTGGGCTTAACTGTGCTGAGCCTTATTATCTTAGTGCCTGTTATCTATGCTATTAACAATTATTTCCCCTTTATACTGGGTAAGAAAGGCTCATACAAAGGCTTTGAAAGTATAAAAGCACATTTCAGAAAGTCTATAGATTAGATGCTGTTCAAAATTGATTAAAAATCCAATCTTTAACCTGCAGTATGAAGGACAGACCATAAAAGCAAGAATATTCCGCCTTTACTTAAAAGCCTTAATCTCCAGGTCTTTCAAAACACTGTTTTTGCATGAAACCTCTCGCTTTTTAGGAAGCTTACATTTTTGATTGTTTTGATTCAACTCATCAGGCTCGAAATTCTTTAAGTATTTTTTTCACACTTGTATCAGTTTTTAAAATATACAGGTAATAAATGCCGATAACCATACCGGAAAAAGCAACAAGCAAAATCGGGTTTGTTTCTCTGATTTTCAAGACAACAAGAATAATTCCTGCAGGGACAAAAAGAATAAAATTTGAGAATACGATTTTCAAAGCTCTTGAAATTTTTACTCCTGAATAAGACATCATCTTCAGGCAAAGGTAACCGTATACCACAATTCCTGATATTGAAAAAAGAATAAGTGCTATACGTGCGCTTCCGAGCAGACCGCCGATAATAAGTGAAAGAAAACGTGTAATTAGGTTAAAAAAATTATAACGAAAACCAAAATCATACTTTTCAACTACAAGATATATTCCGGATAGTGGAGATGAAATAAACCAGAC
This sequence comes from Methanosarcina sp., assembly GCA_013331275.1. GTDB lineage: Archaea > Halobacteriota > Methanosarcinia > Methanosarcinales > Methanosarcinaceae > Methanosarcina > Methanosarcina sp11020u. Next base: position 33,478 of record DUGT01000040.1, read on the forward strand.
AAAAGCCCAAAACCCAAGGATTTGGGTATAAACTCCTGCTTCTGCCCATACTTTTCCGAAAATCACAGTAAAAACATCACTTCCTACAATTGTCAGGACTAATATCGGAAACATACCTATTATTACAAGAACTTTAAATACATTTTCAGTAAGTATGGGGAGAGTTCCCCTGGATGAGGCTCTTGATGCCCTCTGGAAAAAAACCTGTGAAATCGAGCTGCCAATTAAACTCATTGGCATCTGAATAAGTCGAAATCCAAAGGAATAAAAACCAACGATTGTAGGAGAAAAAAAGGCTGAAAGAAGGAAAGCTGGAAGCTGCCAGGAAATCGAATTCATAAGAGCAGAAAATGAGTCTACAAGTGGAAATTTACTATATCTTTTAAGTACCTCATACATTTTTTTCAAGCTAAGACTCTTCCGGATTAGGTTTCTGTCATCTCTCCAAATCTGCCCTGCAAGGATAAATGTTGCAACAGACTGACCAGTAAAGCTGCCTGTTATTAAGCCTGTTGGGCTATTTTTTTTAAAAATTCCTATTATTATCTGTACTGCAGTGGTTGAAACAGAACTCGAGATCCTTGAAAAGGATAATCTCCTGAAAAGTTTGGTTCTTGAATTCCAGCCATTCAAAGCAAGAAATATTCCGTTTACAAGAACAAATGGGGGCACAAGCCAGAGGTAATTTCCTATTTGAGGAGAATTCGAAATATTAATTATAAGCTCTTTAAAGGACCATATTATTGCCAGGGTTAAAACGGTTACAACTCCTATTGCAAGAAAACTTACTCCTAAGAGATTTATGGCATCCTCATCCAATTCAGGCAACATGATGGAGTACTCATATCGCAAGCATATTATAACGCTGATAATGCTGACAATAGAACTATATAGAGCCCATACCCCAAAATTTTCAGGCTGGTATAAGCGGGCTAAAACAGGAACTAATAGAATAGTAAGAATTTGAGCAAAGGTTGTCCCGCCTGTAAGTGTCAACACATCGAAAACAAAGCTTTTCTTCTTGCTATTATCAAATAGCCTCTTTACTTCATTTACTGTCTTCTCATCCATATTCAGTACCTTAAACGAAGTTTCCATTTGAGCTGAACTTTGGTTCTTATCTAATAGTTAATTAAATTTACAAAGTTATATTGTTAACGGTGTTATTATGCTGCCTGCAAGACATGAGTCCAGAAAAAAGAAAAAGTAATATGAGGTCTCATAAGCTTTCTTATTTGCGCGGTTCGTGTAAGAGGACTGGGAACTGACACAGGGGTACCGTATTTCAGGATAAATCTTCTTCTTTCTCTATATTGAAAACCCTTCCTGCTATCTACTCTCATTATCTTTATTATGGTCAGCTTTCCAGATCTTCTTTTTTCCACATATCCTGGTAGCTGGCAGGGGATACCTTGGAACTTTCAGAAAGTTTGCTTCTCTTTAATGAGGCCGGCTCCTTTTGTTCCCCCGATTCCCTGAGTCGATTGATCTCCTTTACACTATCTTCGTCGTCTATGCTCAGTACAAAGCTTCCGTGGCAGGGCTTTGTATAGGTAAAAATTAGAGCATTGCCTTTAGCTCCAACCACAACGGGCGGGATACCTATTATATAGTAATCTTTGAAGATTTTGTATCCAGGAGATACATAGTAAACCTCGTCCGAATTTTCCTCAATATACTCTCTAGCGTCCTTGAAACTTGTTTTTTCTAGGTGAATTGTGTACTTCATTTGCTCAATACAACTCATTTCATGATCTCCTCCATCACCTTATCCAGCTTGTTTTTAAGGCGAACAGGATTGTGAACGTCCTGTGCGACGATCTTTTCACAGTCGAACTCTATGGTTTCGGCCAGAGCCTCGGCGTTCCTGCCAAAAACTATAGAATACATTTTAGTTTGAGAAATCGCACTCACAGTCGTTGCATAGGTCATTCCGGCATCGTTATGCATAAAGGCAAAACATATGTCGAAATCAGTTCTTTTTTCAATGATGTCCACTATAGTTTTATCGAGATCTACCAGCTTTTTTACATAATATCCGTCGGAATCAGACACCTTCAAAAGTTTGCTTGCAGCAACTGTCCCGGCAACGGTTACGTCGAATCCTAACTTGGTCAGCTTATGGGAAAGGTACAGGGCAATACTGGTTTGAATTGGGACCTCGGGACATCTCATCATGAGAAGCAAATTTGCACCGGTCATAAAAAATTCATCTCTTATATATTTTATCTGTAAAAATGGATTAGATCAATCCTCAAATTCAACTTTGTAATTAAGATTTTTTTTGGAAACTGATATTTTTGCTCCAATATTTTTTTTCGTAAGAAATCATCCTTTTGTTAGAGATCATCCTCCTGAAACTGGAGAAAGAAGCGTAATTTCATCTCCTTCTGAAAGTTTAAGAGAATCGATGTCTTCTTCGTAAATTCGTGCACCGTTTAACATTAAAACTAAATTACTGTGCAGGTCCCCGTCCCTGGAAAAAAGCTGGTCGTCTGATTTTCCGGCTCTCTTGAAGTGCTTTAAGAAATTTCCTTATTGAGGGGTCATCCTGACATTCAAGAAAGCTGTCAGCTCCCAGAATTTCCTTTATCTGAGCAAAGGTCTTAATTCGAATTTTCATATTTCCTTCGTCAGTATTTAGTTTTGTCTTCTTTTTGCAATCTGTAATTCTGCCTTCATTCTCGTTTTCTGGACAAAAAGTATTATTACTAATAATCCAGTTGACTTGTAGGTATTATTAATAAAGTGTATATCTCATATGAGATAATTATTATTGGAGGTTATAATTGGAATCGGATGATGTTTTATTAAATTTTTTTAAAGAGCATACTGTATCTAAGCGAAACCAAGAAATCGTCTTAAATTATATTGCTGACCTTAGGGACATTGGTAAGGGATTGTCAGAGTTCACAATTGCGAACAACACACGAATTATGATGTTTGTATTAAAAAACCTTTTCACTGATCTCGACAAGCTGACTAAAGATGACATAAGAAAGTACAATGCAGCACTTGAGACCTATAGGCGAAAAGATGGAAAATTTTTATCAAAAGAGAAAAAGATAGGGGATAAATCAGAGTCGCTGAACACTAAATGCATTTATTCGTTACCCATGGATACACTTGTAGACTAGCCAGCGACTCTATAATGGAGGTAGACGACGTGGAGTAGAGACATTGTTCCGGGCAGCAATCGGGTTCAATTCCCTACTATAACTATTATGTGTAAATTAATATTTTACGTTAATTATAGAAAGACTAAGCTTTAATAAAATAATGTTCTTAGCTTAAAAATTTTAAAGGTAAATTCTCAGAATCAAAACTGGAAGACCAAAAGAACAAGTCAGAAAGGATAGTTTAAAGTTTCATAATGATTTTCGGTTCAATCGTATAAGTCCAAAAAAATAAAAATCCAATTTGTGAAAGCAGTTTTGAATTGCAATTCTAGGTTATTTCGTTATGCATTCATCACTTACTGTCAAATATACCCATACAAAGCCGAAATAAGGGCGAGTATAATAAAGATTATGATGAGCCATCTCGCAATCACTATAGAGACAATTCCCCTTGCTCCCAGTATATACGCAATCAATGCTAATATTATTAAAAGAGCTACTGCAAGTCCTATCAAATCAGCCATGTTTAACCCCCAGTTATTTAATTAGTAATCGATTACTATATCAAATGTATTCATTATTAGACTGTCAAAATAGTCCCCCTATTGAGACAGAGGAACCATCTTGAGGACACAACTTCAAAAACCCTCCCCGATGATTATTATTTTTTTGGTGTTATATAAAAGTATCGGAATCAAATTTTGTAAAGTCTTTGGGATTTAGAGTCTTTTTCAACGAATGCCGAACATATACAATTTGTTTAGTCTTGGAAAACTTTACAGAGCAGTGTTTCATTATTCATGACCTAGCCAACGACTGTTTTTTGACTCAACTGTAAAAAGGTATAAAGTTTTCTGGTAATTGCGTTTTTAAAAAGTCTAGACGCCGCTAACTTGGGGGATGAGAAGGCGCTGTACCCACTCGTCGATGTTTGCAGAAATTCAGGCGCTTATGACGAAAAAGCGTCAATATTAAACTGGCGTTAACGTGTTTAAAATTTTTAGTCAATGATCTTATTAACCTATTTTTAAATTACAACAAAAAAGCGATAGGCAGATGGGCGGGAGGATAAACCCGCCTTGTCTTGAGGAGCAGGGTGAAACAATAAGACATGCCCCTTATGATTGCAGACCCTGCCAATTGGGTCTGCACAATATTATAAGTAGCTCAAGTACTTAAATTTTATTTTGAAGTTACATTATTAAATTATTTTGAATTAACTAAGTGAGAATGTAGCTAAAACTCCTTATAAAGCTGAGATTGTGGATAGCTTTATCGATGAGGTTCACTTCCAAACATCTTATAATTCCTTAGGAGTTTAACCTTAAGTTGAACTTAACCTTAGTTCCTATTTTTTACTCCCCTTCTTTATCGACTGTAGAAGCCTTGTCTTCATAAACAATTTCATATTAATAATACATACAACCCATAAGTATTATTACTAATAATGTCCATTTGAGAACATTCACAATTGTGAATATTTTTAGAAAATTTAATGTTTCCGGTACGGTTAAAAAACTTAACTTAAAAGGTCGGTACTCATTTATGGAAAAAGAAAATGTGCAGGATGCGCTGCTCAAAGAACTTGCAGAATTAGAGTGTTTACTTGTTTCATATTCAGGAGGGATAGATAGTACTTTGCTTGCATTACTTGCACAAAAAGTACTTCAGGAGAAGGTAAAATGTATACTTTTTGATGCGCCTCTTGTCCCCAGAAGAGCTGTTAAGGAAGCGGAGGAAACGGCACGAAAGTTCGATTTATCCTGTTCTGTAATTCCCTTTTCTATTCTGGAAAATGAAGAATTCAGAAAAAACAGCCCCAACCGATGCTATATCTGTAAAAAGCAATCTGCCAGAACACTAAGGGATCAGGCTGAAAAAATGGGAATTTCAAAAATAGCTGATGGAATTAACGCTTCTGATCTCAATGAATATCGCCCCGGACTTCAGGCAAGTAATGAAGAAGGAATTCTTCATCCATTTCTCTCGATTGGGATTCAGAAGAAGGAGATCAGACAACTGGCTCAGGACTGTGGTTTTAATTTCTGGAACAAACCGTCAGGTTCATGTCTTGCATCACGAATTCCATATGGGGAAGAAATCACAATTGAAAAGCTGCAAATTATAGAACACGCAGAAGATCTGCTGCACGATATGGGTTTTTCAAATCTGCGCGTAAGACTGCATGGCAAAATCGCGAGAATCGAGTTGATGCCTGAAGAATTTGAGAAGGCAGTAAACATGCGGGACAAAATGTTAGACGTATTGCAGGACTGTGACTTTTCTTATATTGCCCTTGATCTTAAAGGATATAGAAGTGGGAGTATGGATGAGGTGTTGTGAAAACTGAATATTGCATGGCTGACTTTCAAATGCCCCGATACTTCCATTATACAGATAATGGGAAAACAAACTCTGTTATCAAGCTTTTCTAAGAGCTGAACTTTGTCTTATGTAAGGGAGGAAACCAAAATACGCTACTAAGCTTGGTCACAACTTCTACGGTTGTATGCAGTGACAGTGTAAAAAGAGAAATTAAACTTTTGTAACTGTTCAGAATGGACAAGGAAACATTAAAGTCAGCAGCGTAGTATTTCAGGTCTTGTTATAATTCTCAAATTACACTTAACGCATCAGAAATCCTGAATTTTTGAGCTGCAAATACTCTGCAACATAAAGGCAATTTGTAGAAAATTCACAATTGTGAATTAATCTTATGTTTAATATAGTTATCGAGAAATTTGGCGCTCCTATTACATTTAGTTGATT
>DUGT01000040.1:39458-39626 GCA_013331275.1 Methanosarcina sp.
AATCTTATGTTTAATATAGTTATCGAGAAATTTCTTTACTAAAAAACCCGTATATAAGAACAAAAAGAGTCAGACAGCATGATGTAAAAAAATAGCGAAGACCGGGAAAAATAATAAAAAGACTGAAAAACAGTAAAAGAACCGAAAAACAATAAAAAGACTGAAAAA
>DUGT01000122.1:0-546 GCA_013331275.1 Methanosarcina sp.
GGTTTTGATTTCCTTTCTTTTCCTTTCCTTTCCTTTTTGCTACTCCGGCTAAAAGAAGAATCATCTATTTCTACATCCTAGACCAATCTTCTAAACGGGAGTGATACTATTGGGATTTCTTGACAGCTTATTCAAAAAGAAAATTGAGGGCAAAACTGCAGAGGAGTGGTATAGGCTTGCGACCAGTGAAACCGATCCAGAGAAAAAGATTGAGTATTTCGATAAGGTTCTTAAGCTAAAACCTGATTTTGCAGGAGTGTGGAACCTCAGAGGGCTTGAATTTGTAATTCTCAGACGATATGAAGAAGCCATTGCCTCTTTTGACAAAGCCCTTGAGATCAGGCCTGTCTACCCGGAAGCAAAGTACAATAAAGAAGACGCAGAAACCGAACTGAGAAAGATGGGGGTATCCAAAACAAAAGCCAAAGATCAGAGAGAAAAATCCATTGTAGAAGAAGCAGAAACGTAAAGTAAGAGACTTAAACTTTAATTATTCTTTTCCCTAACTTGCCGTTTACTAAAATAAACGGCAGTGTGCCTTAATTT
>DUGT01000122.1:732-6358 GCA_013331275.1 Methanosarcina sp.
TTCTTTTCTTTTCTTTTCTTTTCTTTTTTTTTGTGCACCTATCTTATTTTCTCTGGTTTTTCTTATAGCTTATTTTTTCTCAGTATTTCCATCCCAGTTACTTCTTTCCCCGGTTTAATGCCTGGAGTCCAAGTTTTACAGGTCCCGGGAGTTTCCCGCATTGCATGACTTTCATCTGTTCGGAAGAAATAAGTTTGAAAGCTGCATTCATTAGAGTGTCAGACCTCATAATCCCATCCATGAGCTGTCTTGCCTGCACTGAAGTCTCAAGCGCCTGTCCGAATTGAGCTCGCCAGCGGTGGTCGTATTCTTCAAGCTTGCATTTGCCGGCTGCAAATTCGGCTGCAGTTTCTCCTGCTACTTTTCCGGCAATCATTGCAGGAGGAATTCCACCTCCGTTTGTAGCAAAAACCTGGCCTGCTGCATCCCCTACAATCAGCGTGTTTTCAGTTGCAGTTTTTTCCGGAGCGCCATTTACAGGGATGATGCCTGCAATAACGTTCATGATTATGCAGTTCTTCAGTTTTGGTCCTGCAAGTGGATGATTCAGCATGAAACGGTGCAGGTATTCCTTTGCAGAGATCCCTTTCTCAGCCATACCGCTTCGAATGCCGATTCCTACATTTGCTCGGTCCTGGCCTTCGGGAAAAATCCATGCATAGCCTCCAGGCACAAAATCCTTTCCAAAATACATTTCCAGGCAAGAAGGATCAATATCCACATTCTTGACCTGGTATTCGAGAGCAACCGAGGTTTCCTTTAATTCGGGCTTAAGGGCAAGACCTTTTGATTTTGCTACAAAAGAATTGGGACCATCAGCTCCGATAATCGCTTTTGCTTTAATTGTATGTTTCCCAAAGGCTCCTGATGTTTCAACAGTTGTTCCCTTTATTTTCGTTACGCGGGTTTTGACCATCAGTTCAGCTCCTGCTCTTGCTGCCTGCTCGGCAAGGAACTGGTCATACCTGCGTCGGTCAAGGACTGTTCCCCTTACAGCGAACTCTTTTATGTTGCAGTTTGGAGTGATAATACGCTGAGTATCAGTCCTCTGAAGCACACAAGATTCAGGGTAGTTTTTCAGTGTATCCGGAAGCTTGGCCTCATGGAGCAGGGCCTGTACTTCCGAAGCATCGGGAAGGAAGCCAGCGCACTGAATAGGACTTCCTATCTCTTTTTTTTTATCAAGAAGAAGCACCGAGGCGCCATTCTCTGCGGCGTACATGGCGGCTGTAGAACCTGCAGGACCTGCACCGACAACGAGTACATCATAAGAAGCTTCGAGAATCATGAAATAGTCTTCCTGTTATTAGTTTCAGCTCTCAATTTACAGGAAATTGTTTATTAATCCTTTCCCAAAGCTCGCAAACAAAGGCAATTATTGATACCGTATCTTTCAATGAACAAAAAATTATATATATTATTACATAGTACAACGGTTACCGGCTTCCTATGCCGAAGAAATAGTTAAGGAGCAAGGAAAAGATGAGACAGATAGCAATTTACGGAAAAGGTGGAATTGGAAAGTCCACCACCACGCAAAATCTTACTGCGGCCCTTTCCACCATGGGCAACAAAATTTTACTTGTAGGATGTGACCCGAAAGCAGATTCCACCAGAATGCTACTTGGTGGTCTGAACCAGAAGACTGTACTTGATACTCTGAGAAGTGAAGGAGATGAAGGAGTTGATCTTGAGACTGTCTTGCAGCCGGGTTTTGGCGGTATAAAGTGTGTGGAATCTGGAGGGCCTGAACCAGGTGTAGGATGTGCAGGCCGAGGAATTATCACTTCAATCGGATTGCTCGAAAATCTTGGAGCATATACCGAGGATCTTGACTATGTATTCTACGACGTACTTGGTGACGTCGTATGTGGTGGATTTGCAATGCCTATCCGCGAAGGAAAAGCCAAAGAAATTTACATAGTTGCCAGTGGAGAACTGATGGCTATCTATGCTGCAAATAACATCTGTAAAGGACTTGCTAAGTTCGCCAAGGGTGGAGCCCGTCTGGGGGGTATCATCTGTAACAGCAGAAAGGTTGACGGAGAACGTGAACTCCTTGAAGCTTTCGCAAAGAAACTTGGAAGTCAGTTAATCCACTTCGTGCCCAGGGACAATATTGTCCAGAGAGCAGAAATCAACAGGAAAACTGTAATCGACTTCGACCCCGAATCCGACCAGGCAAAAGAATACCTGACTCTTGCCGAAAATGTCCAGAATAACAACAAACTTGTTGTTCCGACTCCACTTCCGATGGAAGAGTTGGAAGCAATGATGGTTGAGTTCGGAATTGTTGAGCTCTGATGGTTGAGTTCGGTATTGTAGAGTTATAATTGTTGAGTGAAAAGGAGTTAAAAATTATGAAGATGATACGTGCAATCATCAGACCGGGCATGGAAAATAAAGTTATCGAGAGCCTTGAAAAAGAGGGATGTATTTCCCTTACAAAAATGGAAGTTTTCGGAAGAGGAAAGCAGAAAGGGATTCATATAGCAGACATCAACTACGATGAACTGCAGAAGACCATGCTCATGCTTGTGGTAGAAGACGAATATAAGGACAAGGCTATAAAGATTATAATGGAGTCTGCCAGGACCGGAAAATTCGGAGACGGTAGAATCTTCGTAAACCCTGTTGAAGAAGCCTATACCATAAGGACTGGAAAACCAGGACTCTAAAGCCGGATTTTCGGAGGAAAATCCAATGAAAGAGATTACTGCAATTATCAGGATGAATAAAGTCCAGAAAACTAAAGATGTCCTGCTTGAATGCGGCTTTCCTTCGTTTACTGTAAGAAGGGTTATGGGTCGCGGGAAACAAAGAGGGCTCTGCTTTGAATTTAATCCACCTCTGCCAGACCCGGAAAAGGAAGCTGAGACCTGCATTCACTTTATTCCAAAACGCATGTTCACAATCGTTGTGGATGACGAAAATGTAAACGAAGTGGTCCGGAAAATCATAGAAGTTAATCAGACCGGGAATGTAGGAGACGGAAAGATTTTCGTGTCAAATATTACTGAAGCAATCCGCATCCGGACTGGAGAAAGCGGAGAAGCAACCGTGGATAAGGAGCTGATGTAATGGGGGCAGAAATAGGCTCAGGAATTGAAGACAAACAGAAACTTGTCGACGAAATGTTAAAAATGCTCCCGGAAAAGGCTGCAAGGAATAGAAGAAAGCACATAGTTGTCCGGGACTGTTCTACTGAACAGCATATCGATGCCGATGAAAAAGTAATTCCAGGCATCCTTACAAACCGTGGATGTGCCTTTGCGGGTTCGAAAGGTGTAGTTTTCGGGCCGATCAAGGACATGGTACACATCGTCCACGGTCCCATAGGCTGTGCATACTTTACCTGGGGAACCAGACGAAACCTTGCAAAAGCCGAAGAAGGTGGAGACAATTTCAGCAACTACTGTGTATGCACGGACATGAAGGAAACTGATATTGTTTTTGGCGGTGAGAAAAAACTAAAGAAAGCCATTGACGAGGTTGTAAAGATCTTCAAACCTGAAGCAATAAGCATCTCTGCAACCTGCCCTGTTGGGCTTATTGGAGATGATATCGAAGCAGTTGCCAGGCAAGCTGAAAAGGATTATGGAATCAAGGTTGTTCCTTCCAGGTGTGAAGGATATAAAGGAGTTAGCCAGTCAGCAGGACACCACATTGCAAGCAATGTCCTGATGGAAAACCTGATCGGAACCGAGGAACTTGAAAATCCAACCCCATTTGATATCAATGTTTTCGGGGAGTACAATATAGGAGGAGACTTCTGGGAAATAAAGCCAATCCTTGAAAAAATAGGGTACAGAATTGTCTCGACCTTCACCGGAGACGGTTCATTCCATAAAATTGCACAGGCTCACAGAGCAAAGCTCAGTATCCTGCTGTGCCATCGTTCTATCAACTACACGAACCGCATGATGGAAGAAAAATACGGACTTCCCTGGCTGAAGGTCAATTACATCGGCACAAAAGGTACTGAAAAATCCCTCCGAAAGATGGCAGAGTATTTTGATGATCCAGAACTTACAAGGAAAACTGAAGAAACCATTGCCGAAGAAAAAGCAAAGTATAAGGACGAAATCGAGAAGTACAGACAGAAACTCCAGGGCAAAACAGCCTTTATCTATTCAGGAGGCTCCAGGAGTCACCATTATGAGAATCTCTTCGAAGAACTAGGTATGAAAGTTATTGTTGCAGGTTACCAGTTCGCTCACAGGGACGATTACGAAGGCAGAAAAATCATCCCTCAGATCAAAGAGGATGCTCTTGGCTCAATTCTGGCGGACGTGCATTATGAGAGAGATGAAAGCATCAAACCCGTAGTCAGTCCGGAAAGGATTGAGGAGCTGAAAAAGAAAATCGGGCTTATGGACTATGAAGGGCTTTTCCCTGAGATGAAAGACGGGACTGTTGTTATCGATGATCTTAACCATCACGAGACTGAGGTACTTGTAAAGACCCTTAAACCTGATATCTTCTGCTCCGGGATCAAGGATAAGTATTGGGCTCAGAAACTTGGAGTCCCGTCAAGACAGATCCACTCGTACGATTACAGCGGAAGGTATACAGGTTTTTCCGGAGTTTTAAACTTTGCAAGAGACATTGATATGGCTTTACACAGTCCTACCTGGAGGTTCATACGCCCGCCCTGGAAAGCCGCAGAGGTGAACTGAGAGGCAAAAAAGTAAGAGGTGATAAAAATGCTTGACTATACCCCATGTGAAGAAGTAACCAGAGAAGCAGTAACCATTAACCCTGCAAAAATCTGCCAGCCAATAGGCGCAGTCTATGCAGCTCTTGGTGTACACAACTGCATGCCACATAGCCACGGGTCCCAGGGATGTCTCTCCTATCTGCGTATGTGCTTAAGCAGACACTACCGTGAAGCTGCATTGGCAACTACCAGTAGTTTTTCAGAAGGAACTGCCGTCTTCGGAGGCGCTGCAAACCTTAAGGAAGCCCTTAGAAACCTGACTGAAATCTATAGACCCGAAGTAATCGCTATCCATACCACCTGCGTAGCCGAAACAATAGGTGACGATATCGGGGTCATCTTAGAAGATGTAAGGGCTGAAGAACTCATAGATCCTTCTATTAAGGTTTGTGCAGCTTCTACCCCCAGTTACGTGGGCACCCATATTACGGGTTATGACAACATGGTAAAGGCTTTTGTAACCACCTTTGCCAAAAAAAGCAAACCAAACGGGAAATTAAACCTCATCCCAGGTTTTGTAGAGCCTGGGGACATACGGGAAATGAAACGTATACTCTCAATAATGGGAATTTCCAGTATTGTGTTTCCCGATACGACTGATGTCTTTGATGCTCCCCTTACCGGAGATCCCGGGATGTATCCGAAAGGTGGGACTCCGATAGGAGACATAGAAGATTCCGCAAACTCAGTTGGGACAATTGCTCTCTGCAGGATGGCAGGAGGCTCGGCTGCAAAAATCCTTGAAAGCCGCTACAAAGTCCCGGCAAAAATAGGGCCCACTCCTATAGGGATACGGAACACCGATCGTTTCGTAATGAATGCGGCAAAACTTGCTAATGTGGCCATTCCTCCCGAACTTGAAGATGAGAGGGGTAGGCTTGTTGATATGATGACTGATGCTCATCC
>DUGT01000122.1:6557-11951 GCA_013331275.1 Methanosarcina sp.
CCTGCTGTAGTACTTACAGGAACTCAGAATTCGGAATTTGAAAAAGAGGTCGAAGAACTCATAGGTTCTGAGTACCCTGAGGCTGATGTAATTTCCGGAGGAGACCTGTTTACCCTTCATCAGATAATCAAGAGAAAGCCTGTAGATCTTCTTATCGGCAATACCTATGGAAAATTCATATCAAGGGCAGAGGATGTTCCCCTGGTCAGGGTAGGCTTCCCGATTATGGACAGAGCAAACCTGCACTACTTCCCGATTATGGGATACGCAGGGGCTGCGAGACTGGTAGAGCGTATAGGAAATACCTTGCTTGACAGGAAAGATAGGGATGCTCTGGATTGGCTGCTTGAAACCATCGAGTAAACCCTTTTTAAAAAATTAACAGAATAACTGGTAAACTGCCGCTGCAAACCTGAAAACAATAGCAGAGGGGAGTGAAGGAAATGAAAGAGAAAATTGGAATAGTGGATACTCTAGAAGAAAGGAAGCCATATATTACCAGAAAACAGGAAAAAGGGCAGGAAATTCCTCTTGCCTGCGATAATAACTCTCTTGCAGGAGCTATTAGCCAGCGAGCCTGTGTTTATTCGGGGGCCAGGGTTGTCTTAAATCCCGTAACCGATGCCATCCACCTCGTCCACGGCCCAATTGGCTGTGCAGGCTATACCTGGGACATAAGAGGTGCAAAATCCAGCGGGATTGAAACAAATCGTACCAGTTTCAGTACGGATATGAAAGAACTCGATGTGGTCTTCGGAGGAGAGAAAAAACTCTCAAGCGCAATCGACGAACTGGTTGGACTCTACCACCCTCCTGTTATTTTCGTGTATTCCACATGTATAGTCGGAATTATAGGGGACGACCTCGAGTCCGTATGCAAAACTGCAAGCCAGAAGCACAATATTCCTGTAATCCCTGTAAAATCCGAAGGCTTTAAAGGTAGTAAGTCCGACGGATACAAGGCTGCCTGTGATGCTTTAAAAAAGCTGATTAAGAAACCTCCGGAAGATCCAACTGCGAAAAAAGCACCCAGGTCCCCCGAAACCATAAAGCCGAAGATTAACATTTTAGGGGATTTCAATGTGGCCGGAGATGTCTGGCTCATAAAGCCTCTCTTTGAACAGATGGGAATTGAGGTCATAGTCTCAATGACAGGTGACTCAACCGCAGAAGCCATATCAAGAGCAGCAGAAGCTGACCTTAACCTCGTCCAGTGCAGTGGGTCCATGACATACCTTGCAAAATGGATGCAGACGGAATATGGAATTCCCTACTTAAATGCGAGTTTCTTCGGAATTGAAGATATTTCCCTGGCCTTACGGAAAACTGCGGATTACTTTGGCTCTGAGAAGATGAAACGGCAGGCAGAACAAATCCTGGAAACCGAAATAAACCGTATAATGCTTGAAATTTCCAGGGTTCGAGAAAGAGTCAAGGGAAAGAAGGCCGCCATTTACATGGGAGGGCCTGCAAAAGCTCTCACACTTATCAAAGGTTTTGCCGAACTTGGCATGGAAGTCGTTATTATCGGGACCCAGACCGGGAAAAAAGAGGATTACGAGCAGATCAGTTATTCGGTAAGGGACGGAACGGTTATTGTTGATGATGCAAACCCCCTTGAACTTGCCGAACTGCTTGTGAAACAGAAAGCCGACCTGATGGTTGCAGGCGTAAAGGAGAGATTCATTGCATACAAGCTTGGCATTGCTTTCTGTGACTTCAACCACGACAGGGTGGTGGAGTTCGAAGGTTTTGACGGCTTTGTAAATTTTGTGAGGGAAGTGGATGCTTCCATTAGCAGCCCTGTATGGAAAGCTGTCAGGCAGCGGACCCTGATACCCAAAGCGGAACCGGAGAATAAATCAGGTAAGATCGAAAAAGCGGCAGTAAAAGAAAGGGTTTCCAGGGAAAACTGCACAAAAAAGTGTAAAGGTATACTACTGAAACCTAAATTTTTGCACCAGAAATCCGAAGCTGCAGTTGAGAGTCAGGTATGAGGAGGTATTGAGATGACGAAAAGAAACTATGCAACCGTGAATCCCTGTGTTATGTGCCAGCCTATGGGAAGTGCTCTTGCTTTCAAGGGAATTGAGAATACTATGGTTCTCTACCACGGTTCTCAGGGCTGCAGCACCTATATGCGTCTGCATCTTGCTCACCATTTCAGGGAACCTGTGGATATCGCATCAAGCTCTCTCAGTGAAAAAGGAGCAGTATACGGAGGCAGGGAAAACCTGAAGAAAGGATTGAGAAATGTTATTAACAGGTACAACCCGAAAGTAATCGGAGTTGCTACGACCTGCCTTGCCGAAACAATAGGTGACGATGTACCTGCAATAATCCGTGAGTTCAAAGAAGAGGAAGGAATCGGAGATGACCTTGAGAAAGATATTATAATTATTCCGGTTTCCACTCCAAGCTATGGGGAAAGCCATGTAAGCGGATATATAAAGGCTCTGGACGCAGTTGTCAGGAAATTTGCGGAAAAACCTGAAGAAGAGAGAGCCGTAAAAGTCCCGAATGAAAAACTTAACGTCATCCCGGTTGAAAGCCTCTCTCCTGCCGATGTACGCGAACTTAAAGAGGTCTTTGAGCTTATGGCTGGAGATTATATTTTCCTGCCTGATATTTCCGAAACCTTTGATGCTCCGCTGAGGGAAGATCTACCGAAAATTGCGCAGGGTGGTACCCCACTTTCCGAAATTGCTGACATGCCAAACAGTCAGGCAAGCCTGGGCCTGGGTATGGTTAGTAAAAACTTAGCAGTTAAATATCTGGAAGAATCACACGATGTGCCCGGTTATAGTGTTCCAATCCCAATTGGGCTTTCAAATACTGACAGTTTCTTCACTGAGCTGGTCAAAATTCTAGGTTGTCCGATTCCTGTAAAATACCTGAAAGAAAGGGGCAGGCTCCTTGATTCTATGGTTGATGTGCACAAGTACCTGTATGGGGTAAAAGCTGCGATTTACGGAGATCCCGATTTTGTATTCAGCCTTACAACTTTCATGCTGGAACTCGGGATGAACCCGGTTTTGATAGCTACAGGAAGTAAAAGCAGGGACTTAGAAGCAAAAGTCAGGCAAATAGTTGAAAAAATAAACCCTGAATTTGAACCTGTGGTTCTGAATGGAATTGATTTTGATACTCTTAACGATGCAGTCAGCCAATGTAATCCAGAAATCCTGATAGGAAATTCCAACGGGAGATATATTGCAAAAGCCCGGAACATCCCTCTTGTAAGGGTCGGCTTGCCAATACATGACAGAGTTGGTGCACAGCGCATTCTTACTGTAGGGTATAGAGGAGCTATGGAGCTGCTGGACAGAATCACCAATACGATTCTGGAAGCTACCGATACTTTCACCGCACCGGTACAGGCAGAAATGACAGCATATGCCGGAAAGGGAAAAGAAGAGTGTGTGGAAGGAATGCGATGAGTAGAAAAACCGGTGATTCTATAGTCGCAGGCCAAAATTTCTTCATCAACCTCCAAAATTTCTTCATCAAATTATGTAAAAGGTTAATCACAGAAAACACGGAATAGAGGAAGCAGCGGCACAATTCCTCCGTGCTTTCCGTGCCTTTCGTGGTTATAAAGTAAAATATAAATACTTAAGTTAAGGACTATAGTTATTGCAGCGGTTCTCTGATTATGTTTTTTTTCTCGCAGTCTTTTCTGAAGCGTGAACGACTACTACGCTAAATACTTAATGGCTTTTCATCTTATTTCTAGGTTAAATCAATAACCTACAGGCAAAACCATATTTTTAAATTGGTTACAATCTTTTGATAATATTTTATTGAAGTCTTAAGATATTGAATTTAAAATTTTTTAGATTTCATTGGTTAAAACAATTTTATTCAGGTGCATACACAATAACGGTAAGTTTCCGTCCTTCGAATTCTTTAATTGATTACACCAATATAGTCAGAATTGGATAATTTATTAATAAAAAAGACTATATTTATTACATATTAACTTAAATAAAATTTACTTACCCTAAGATTAAGTAATATTTTCTTTTATATGCATATTTGAATATGAGTTGAGGCATAATACTCAAATAAGTAATTTATGGCCAAATCATCAAACAATAAAAATATTGAAAAGTAATCCAGACCCAAAATCCGCTTGGATATTGTATTGTTAGAGAGAGTGGACATAAAACTTATAAGGAGTTAAGAAAGAGAAGTTTATGGAGTTTTGAAGTGCTTCCCAATGCCACCAGAACTCCATAAACACACCCTATGAGGCAGTTATCATGATTAGCTGTGCGAATATTTAAGCTTGCCTGATTCTGCCTCCTAGGGAAAAATCTAGGAGTAATAAAATGATTAAGGACAAAATTAGAGTAGGAACGCTAGTTTTAGCAATACTGCTGGTTAGTATGGTGTTGATACCGGCCGCAGGTGCACAGAAAGAAGATAATTATTCTGTAACTGCAGAGAAAGCCTTTGAGCACGCAAATGCACAAATGATAAGTTTTATAGCAATCGATACTGATTTTGAAAAATGGGAAGGAGCGTCTATCGATCCCAAACCATTGGAGCTTTATGACATAAATGGTCAAAAACTGTATTATCAATATTCAGTATATAAAGATAATAACATAATCGGTAGAATCGATATCGGTGCCAATAAAAAATTAGGATCATCAATTCAAGTCATAGAGTTTGATCCAAAACCGTTTGACGCTGATGAAGCCATAAAAAAATCAATCGAAGTAGCCAATAAGGAATATCCAGATGGGAAAATCAAATCAACTCAGATGGTTGTATACAGTTACCCTAGTATTGGGGCAATGACCGTAGTAAAAGACAAGAATACTGGGGATGAACATCGGATATTTGTAGATGCATACACCCTTGATGAGGTACAAGATAAACCAGCAACCGAAACCGAGCCTGGAGTTTGGTCAATTTATGAACATAGATTGAAGAATGGAATAGATGAGAACTTAAAAGACTGGCAGAAAAGCGATGAACTTACTAAATCTATCGAAAAAGCAGCAGCTGATAAGGGAGTTAATATTAATGTGGCGGTCACGGAAGAAAATATGAAAAAATTAAGTACTGATGCAGTAACAACGTTAATCACAGGTAAAACACTTAATGTTAACTTATATGGACAAGAACAAAGTGATTACTGTGCTGCAGCAAGTGGCAAAATGATTGCTAAATATTATGGAGTAACTCACACCCAAACGCACATCTATCAAATGATGGATGAAGGGGGTGTTATTGACGACCAGAAATATTATTATAAAACAAGCAGATCTGAAGGAGGGTTAGGGAAAACTGGTACATTTGACGATGGGACTCCAATTTTTAGTCAACTCACCTCCGAAATAAATAACAATAGACCTGTAGTTAGTCTGATTCCAGGGCATG
>DUGT01000134.1:0-529 GCA_013331275.1 Methanosarcina sp.
CCCGGCAGAGTTGTGGCTCTGCAACCCGAGTCCTGTCTCGGGATCACAGAAAATCTCCGATTTTTTTTGAGTTGCACTGCAAGTGCAACAGCACGGTGCCCTTTTCGCTCCGGTTAACATATACTATGTAATATATAAGTAAGAATTATATATCACAATGTATAATTATATGTTATATTACACAGTTACTTTTGACGTAATTTGGATCTCTTCGTCGACTTTTTATTACGCTTTCTTAGTTTTATTACTGATTTACCTTTATTCTTTACAAACAAAGGATTAAAATACATAAGCGGATATACTATGTTAATAAATTTTAAATGTGTGGATGAGTATGTCTACAAGTAAAGGAAAAGAGAAGGCAAATCTAGCCAGAATGAAAAAAGTAATGGAAGAAATTGAAAAAACGACAGATGATTTTGATCTTGTCAAGGAATTACATGAACTTTTAACAATGTCGTACCCTTCGTCTCTAAAATGGCATATAATCGTATTTAAGAATGAAATTGATAAAAGTTTATGGTACCTG
>DUGT01000134.1:919-3373 GCA_013331275.1 Methanosarcina sp.
AAAGGGGCATCTGTAATTGAAAAAATATTAGTTCCCTGCGGTTGCAGGGACAAATCAACCTTCCAATTAACCCTTTATCAATTAACCAACATTTTGTATGAAATACGGAATTGATTGAGTAGGTGAATATAAAGCTAAAAAATCACCTTTTCAAGAACTCTTCATCTTTGAACAAAATAACTTTTGATCTTTCTTCTTTTTCGATTTCATAAAGTATTATATATGCGATGTTAACTGAAAATTCATGCTCTGATTTCAGTAGTTCTTCCAGTTGCTTTTTGTTTTTTGCAGTACAAATCTTTTCCAAGTGCTTTGCCGCTATCCACTGCACATCTGAATCTTCATCTTTCGGCGCGTTAACCAGTGGCTGCCAAGATTTACTCACGGATTTTTGAAATCTTTCCCATTACATGATTTCCTGCATATGTCAATGCGATTAAGTATATCGAAAAGAATCGGTCGGATTCTGGGAAATATATATGTGGAATTGATATCATGAGAACAAGAAATCCGAATGTAAGCCATTTAACTGCGTTCATTCCCCCTATTAACGGATCATTGGAATGAGCACGTTTCATTTTATAGTATGTCCAAGTTCCTAGAAGAATAGACACCGTAAAGGAAAATGCGGCTAGGAATAATATTGCTTTTATTAATGAACCATCTTCATATTCATTATAATTGATTGTTTTGATCACATATACTACAAGCCATAGTAGTAATGCAGAGGATCCGATAATTTGGATTATTCTATCTTCTATAGAATATGATGGTTCGATTTTATTATAAGTCCGAAGATTTTCAGTCCCCAATCAATCACCTTTCTCAACACTTAACGATTAACCTTATCCACGTTTTCCTAGATTTATCTTTTTATTTATGCACGCTAACTTTTGCCCTGATAGTTTGCATACTTTAATAAAAAAACCTGCTTTTTTGTTTGCTAAAGTTTGCTTAAATCTGCTCTCCGAAGACAACCAAAAAAACTATTTTTCCATCTTAGATAACTACAAGAGTTCAATTAAAATCGACTACCGCAATTTTGAGGTTCCTGTCATTGGCTTTATGAGTGCCTATGAGTGCCTATGGGGACCAAATATTTTGCGTTTCATGTGCAGGCAACCGGTCATAACCCATGTATTCCTATAGGTTCTATAATGATCATGTTTAGAAAAGCATACGCTAGAGAAAAGCAGAAAAGTGAGAAAGTAGGAGCGCCGAATACAATCTCCCTCGCTGAATAATTCAAAAAACTCTTGAGTTAAAACATTTGAACAATCAAGTTTATCCGGGATTTTCAGATATTTTTTGATTATTGTTTCCACGTTTTTCTCATGGAAAAAGTATCAATCTGCATTCTGTTTAATTTATAATTCGTAGTTGATAATTCTTCTATTGCTTTTTTATATACCATTGAGCAAGTATCAGAAATTTCTTTAGGGATCTTCTTAGAAGAATCATATAACAGATTTGCGACAACGCCTAATGCTAGTTCTGAAAAAACCATCTTATCCCCGTTGGCAAAACATTTCTTCCTTACTTCTCGACTATTTTCCTTATTGAGACCACCTAAATTAATTCTTTCTATTTTACTCGGAAGAGGCCGCTCTTCCGTGCCGAGTGTGATAAGGATGGCCAGAATAGCTATTAAGGCTGCTCGGTCTTATTTCCTCCTTTACTTTTCATCTGCCTCTAATCTTTTCAATCCTTCTCTTCATACCACTCATTCCTGGCTTCCACCAGAGCTTTTAGATTTGCAAGCGGGGTCCTTGGAGCAATTCCGCAGCCTGGAGCAAGAATATCCACACCGTCTGAGAGGCACTGTTTTGCTTCTGCTTTCACGGCATCAGGGGTTCCGAAAAGCAACGTCCCTGAGGGAGAGACATTACCGATTAACCTTGCCTTGTCTCCGATTGACTCTTTTGCAGCTTTTATGCTAACCTTTTCTTCAATACTGATAGCATCGAACCCACATTCTGAAAGGGATTTCAAAGAATCCCCAATATCACCGCAGATATGGAGAATTTTTGGGCCTTTTACTTTCTTGCAGAACCTTTTGTAGAAAGGTTTGACAGAATATTCCAGGACTGAAGAAGGCATCATTCTTGATCCAATTATTCCACCGTCTGGCATACAAACAACATCTGCGCCGTGATCAAAAAGTGCGTTTGCATATTCTATGCAGAACTCAGTGCAGGTTTCCACGAATGTATCAAAATATTCGGGTTTTTTTATAGTCCAGATCAGACAATTTTTTATTTCGGCAAGATGTGAATAAACTGTCAGGGGGCCTTCCATGCCTGCAATTAGGGGAACTTCAGAATCGGTTCCATTTTCTGTGCGGGCTTTCAGAATTTCGGTTGCTTTCAGAACAACAGGAATTCTTCCCCTCTCGATCAGGTTTTCTGGAATTTTAAGTTTTTCAGGCCCGTCTGAGAAGGGGTGGGTTAAAAC
>DUGT01000173.1:0-949 GCA_013331275.1 Methanosarcina sp.
ATGGGTCTTGTCCCTGATGTGTATAACAAAGATTCTCTGGGGCACTTGATCGGAAATGTAGGAGTAGGGCATGTCCGTTACTCAACTACTGGAGGATCAAAAATCGAAAACTGCCAGCCCTTTATCCTGAATTTCAAAGGAGGAGCAGTTGCAATTGCCCATAATGGGAACCTGGTTAATGCCAGAACGCTCAAGGACGAACTGGAGTGCGAAGGCCGTATCTTTATCAGTGATTCCGATACCGAAGTTATCGGTCACCTTCTTGTAAAAGAATTGATAAGACACGATCCTATAGAATCAATCCGGAATGTCATGCGCAAACTTGTTGGTTCCTATTCTCTCGTTATCCATATAGACGGCGCTATATACGCTGTGCGTGACCCTCTTGGTCTTAAACCGCTATGCTTCGGGAAAGTCGATTGCGGATATGCAGTCTTCTCGGAAAGCGTAGCCCTTGATACCCTTAATGGCACCCTTATCAGGGATGTACGGCCAGGTGAGGTAATAGTTTTTACGGGCGATGGCTTTGAGAGCTATCAGATAGGAAACGAGCCTCATCCTGCGCACTGTGTGTTTGAGTTCATTTATTTTGCGAGACCCGATTCTATTATTGACGGAAAACTGGTCTACAAAGTGCGGGAAAATATCGGGAGGGAGCTTGCAAGAGAGCATCCGGTAGAGGCTGATGTTGTTTCTCCTGTTCCGGACTCCGGGATTACTTCGGCAATTGGCTATGCCAGGGAATCAGGCACTAAATATCTCGAAGGCCTGATGAAGAACCGTTATATAGGGCGTACATTTATCCTGCCTGGCCAGGAGCTGCGCGAAACCGCAGTCCGACTTAAGATGAATGCTATTCAGGATAATGTTAAAGGCAAACGTGTGGTTCTGGTTGACGACAGCATTGTCAGAGGTACAACCTCAAGGCGGATTATAGATATGGTCCGCA
>DUGT01000173.1:1027-7973 GCA_013331275.1 Methanosarcina sp.
TTCTGGTTGACGACAGCATTGTCAGAGGTACAACCTCAAGGCGGATTATAGATATGGTCCGCAGGGCAGGTGCGTCAGAAATTCATTCAAGAGTAGGAAGCCCTGCAATTATTGCTCCCTGCTATCTGGGTATAGATATGGCTACCCGTCAGGAACTTATTGCTTCTTATAAAACCGTAAAAGAGGTTGAAAGCCTTATTAACGCGGATTCCCTCGGATATCTAAGTATTGACGGACTTATGAGGGCTCTTGAATGCGATAGAAGTGACATGTGCCTTGGCTGCCTCACAGGCGAGTATCCTGTAGAAATCCCTGGAGAAAACTGTATACGGAAACAGACACGTCTGGACGACTTCAACAATAGACCGGAAAGTCCCTGAACGACTCTTTCCAGTCTTTTTTTAAGGGACTTTCTTCACTATTCTTTTTGTTTTCTCACTGTCTTTTTGAGTTCTTACTGTCTTTTTGAATTCTTTTACTATCTATTATAAAAAAGAAGGCCATGTTCAAACTCTAATTTATTGTTCCTATAAAGTTCTCTTTTTGCTAATTTTAAATCAAAAAGGCTAAGTTTATTACTGGGTGTGTGATATTGTTAGTTTACAGCTTATCGTCAAATCTATAAATATTGACAATGTAAATATATCTGAGGACTTGTATGAAAATTAACGAAATATTCCCTAATCCAACTGTAAAGCAGGTAATTTTTCAAATTCGTTATCCAAATCTTTTTTTTATTGAAAATAGAATAGGGGATTTTCAAATAAAAATTATGACAGAATTTCCAGACTCCTCTTTTTTTGTGAAGAGAAATATGATGGTAGTTGACACAGGAAGGGACGAAAAAATAGAGGAGCTAAGTAAACAAATCGGAATTGAGCCAACTAAAAAAGTGTGGCAATTCAAATCTAAAAATGGAACTATGCTAAATGTAATGAATGATTCATTAGATATTAGTTCTGGATCACATAAGACATATAACATGGGAGACGGGGAAACATTTAGGAGTATTATTAAGCTAGTAGTAGATAGTTTTTTAGAAATAACTCAAATTCCTATGATAGAACGGATAGGTCTAAGATATATAGACGAGTGTCCACTACCCACAAAAAATAATAAAACTTTTAAGTCTTATTATAATTCTGCATTTTCCACACAGAGATTTGATCTTGAAACTGTCGACTTAATGGATTTAAAGACGACTGTGACAAAAAAAGAGAAATTCCTAAATTATGGGGAACGTTTGATGAAAATTAATGGTGAATATAAATTAATTCTTGACTTTGATGGATTTGCTACAAGTATAGAGTCTAAAACTTATATTGAGATTACAGATAGTTTACATGATATGATTTTAAAAGAATATGAAGACACTATTAAAAAACCTGTAATTGAATATATGCGTCGATCTGGAGGTAGCTAAATGAATTTGGTTAGAACTGGGGAACAAGAGCCTGGGGATGTTGCAGATGTGTTTGATAGAACGGGTGAAAACATAGAGCATTATAAAACAGTTGTGTTTCCATTCGACAGATATGAAATTGACGTGCAACTTGGATCTAATAATGAATTCATCGGGGTAGTTGGGGTTAAATTAAACACAAATTTTGCTGAGTACGAGAGAGAGAGAATACCACTCGGATATCATGACATTGAAGAATTTTATAAAGATTAAAGGCAGTTATTATGTTTTATGAAACCAATCCAGATAAAGCTTTAAGATTTGGTGATGTTGTAAAAGGTTATGTTTTATCTAATTCAATTCTCCAAAAACCGATTTCTGGATTGGAATATAATTTTGATATAAATATAGATTTTCCTTTATTTTCAGTTGTTTTAACCCCTTGCTGTTCTATAAGTGACAAAATTGTAGCATTATGTCCCCTTAAACAGCTTCGCCCTTCTATTTTCGATAATCCATTTTTTGAAGAAGATTTGACTCGTATAAATAGACCAATGTCTCCACAAGAATCTGTATCTGAAGTAGTATGGAGCAACCTAGGCGAAGCAGAAAGACAGAAGAGATTATTAGTAAAGGAAGGGTATGCTTTTTGTGAGTTGTTTATATATGAAAATAATGGTTTATTCCCCCCTTATAAAATTACAAGGAAGGATCGAGAAATAAAAACGAATTATTACATGATTGATTTTAAAGATACATATAAAATAAAATGTGAAAAAATTATTAATCCTAAAAATTCACCTTGGGATATGAAATATTTACAGTTGTCAGTTGATACTCGATCAGAATTAAGAAAAAAAATTTCGGATTATTATGGTAGAATACCGGATGAGGATAAGATTAAAATTTGTCTAAACAAAAATTAAAGCCATATTAATTTATTTTCACATTAATACTGAATTTAAAACTTTATAATACTTAATATCTCATCTTTAGCCCATTGACTCCGCAATTATCACACATGCCAAATCGTCTTTTTCTCTGTATTTACAGATGTTGCAAGGGAATTCATTCGAGTGCTTTTTTCTATAGTAAGGATCACATTCACGTAAAATTCCGTGGCGGACGCAGATTTTCAAGATTTCCCCACTTCCTTCTTTTATTCAACATACTGTTTTAAATATTAAAACGAGTACCCTGCACACGCAAGTTTTTTTTACTGTTGCCGTATTTAGAACTTTTTCTTTCTCCGAAAAGCTATAAAATACTCATTATACAGATTATTATATATAAATTATAATTAATGTGTGATAAAATATAATAAAGGAATATTTAATGAATAAAATAGTTTAAGGTTGAGTTAAGAAAATAGTCTTAAGAAAGGGTAGAAAGTCTGAAAATGTGGATAGATTCACAACGTTGAGCGGAGCAAAGCGAGCGGTTAAATAAAAAACATGAGAGGGTGAGCATGTAGAAGGCAATGCTGAAAACACAGTCAGTGTGAATCGTGTCATTTGTATTTTTCAAAAACTGAAGTGGACGCCACCCGATACAATTTCATAGATGTACATTTGACTCGCAGCCGCCGACGAAATGAAGCCGAATTCAGATCTAAATTAATCTCTCCAAATTTAGGCTTACATAAATCATTACTAATTGACATCAATGTTAAGATTTTGATCCACCACTACCAACGAAAAAAGATAAAATCGAGATCTAAAATAATTTCTCAAAATTTAGGCTTGCATAAATAATTATTTATTGACTTCATTGAACAAAAATTTATAAATTCTACTGTATGCTTTTCTTCCGAAAGTTTTGCAGAGCAGCCGCGTGCGAATCAGGCACGACAATGATAGGCGCAAGTGATTACCTTGAGTTAGATCAAAACGGTGTTGGTCTTCGTGAAACACCCGCAACCCGGTGAGACCGGGCAATTGTCAGGCGTTTTAAGGAGTTTACAGAGTCAAATCTCTCAGATAGAGCAATTACCACGTGCATAAGTGCGACTGTACACGAAGTTAAAAGAATGATGCGTGTATATGTAGAGCAACGGAAAGTAGAAACTACACCATTGCTACTTCTTCCAGTCGCTACAGTTGGGAATCACTATGTATGTGCTGTACCAATGCCACATATCGTACTAATGCGAATGCACGCCTTTGAAATCGGCGGCGAATGGCCCCACGTGGTAAAACAGATAATATTAGAATAGTCGAAAATGATAAACAAATGGGTCTCATGAGGTGCCGGAGTATCTCCTGCCAGTGCCGCGTTATCACGCTACACACAAACATTCTAAAAAAATATATATAAATGAGGTCGACTACTCCTAATTTTTAAAAATGTTGAAGAAAAAGAAGCTCTAAAAATCCTCATTTGACCGATCCAACGTTTGAAAAACAGATTCAAATAGAAACGGTGCGATATATTTCCTAATACGGCCAAATATCTTTAAGTATTTCACTTTTCCTTACTTCTTCCTGAACTTGTGAAGTAATATCAATCAGCTCAGTACGTTTGGACGTATCAATTTTAAGTTTCAAAGTCTTCCCTCTGAAGTTTTCCAAATTCCATTTCAGTCTTTTCTTACAAAAAATGTATTGATTCATTGTAGTATCTTTAAAAAGCTGGATATGATATGGAAAAAGCATTACTCTGAAAAATAATACTAGGAAAATAATACTTTGGAAAAATAAAATTCAGAAATTATAGTAATCTAAAAATATTGGTCAGAGGTTATTTTTCCAACCTAACTACAATAAGTAAATTTACTCGCTTGTCAGATCAGATCAATAACCCTCATTATCCTACTAAATTTATTCTGTTTTATCTTTTACTTCTATACAGGAAAATACAGAATAGACATACAATGCCGCTGATTATACTAAATCCCGGAGATTTTGTACTTTCTTCAGTGACATTATTTTCAATAGTGTTTGCATTGTTGCTTGCGTTACTACCTTCACTAATGCTTGCTGTATTGCCTGCATTACTGCCTGTAGTGTTATTTGTGGCTGTTTGAGCACGTTCTGCAGTTATTATGTCACCTTCGTCCTTTATGCCTGTTATTGCAAAGGAAGAGTAGCCAGGCACATTTGCTGTGAAATGCAAGAACTGATCATCTTCACCTGTTAGATTTACTGGCAGTTCTATCCATTCTTTCTTCTCATCATCGTACCAATCAAGTAGAATTGAGGACTTGTTTATATTGTTCTCGTTTACCCATGAGGTATTAACTTTAAAATTGACAGATGAACTCTCAATATTCTTTGAGTTGCCATAACCACCGTTTCCAACCCATATATTGAATGATTTGTAGACAATGCCTTCAGGAAGCTTGGAAACCAGGCTTGACTTATTTTTCAGTTCCTCTACTATTGTAGTGGTCTTTCCTACGGTTTTTGTTGATCTGAATGTTATCGATTCAACACAGGTTACGTTATTAGTAAAATTAAAATTCACATCCTTTCCACTGGCAATAAAGTTCTGTAAATTCTCTTTTACCTGGACATTGCTGGCTGGTTCGGGGGATCCACCAATGCCACCACTGCTACCTCCGCTCTTGTGACTATGTCCTTCACTGCCACTATCACTATCACTATCACTATCACTGCTACTGTCGCTTTCGCTATTACTATCGCTGTCGCTGTTGCTATCACTTTCGCTGTCACTGTCACTATTGCCAATAGTGTCACTATTACTGTTGCTGTCGCTTGAATTGCCTTCATCCAGTACGTTTATTGTAGTGATTTTCGAGGAAGTTTTGTTTTCATTAACTACTGTCAGGTTAACATCATAGTTTCCGGCTGAGAAATATATATGCAGAGGATCCTGCTCGGTTGAAGTGTTTCCATCTCCAAAGTCCCAGTGCCATTCGTTTGCATTTTCCGACAGATCTGTAAATTGCACATAGAGAGGTGCATAGCCGCTCGTGGTATCTGCATCAAAATCCGCTACAGGAAGGGTTTCTTCTTGATCCGGCTCTCCCTCAACATTTATATTCAGGGTTTTCGAGCTCGAGCCATTTTCATTATTTACGGTCAGGACAACAGTATAGTTTCCTGCTGAGAAATAAGTATAATCCGGGTTCTGCTCGGTTGAAGTTGCTCCGTCTCCAAAGTCCCAGTTCCATTCGTTCGCATTTTGCGATAGATCTGTAAATTGCACAGAAAGAGGAGCAGGGCCACTCGTGGTATCTGCATTAAAGTTCGCTACAGGATCCACTTTTTCTGGAACTGGTTCGCTCTGAACAGTTACTTCTTGAGTTTTTGAGTTTGAGCCCTTTTCATTATTTACAGTCAGGACAACATTATAGTTTCCTGCTTCAGAGTAGGTATGCTTTGGGTTTTTCTCTGTCGAGGTACTTCCGTCTCCAAAACTCCATGCCCAGGAAGTTGCATCCGTACTTTTATCAGTAAATGCTACATTCAATGGAGCTTTTCCAGAGGTAGGGGACATAGAGAATGCGGCAACCGGCATGTTTACATCGTTATTATCAGGAGTTTCATCGCTATCTGTGTCATCGCTTCCACCAGAGTTCCATCTCGCATAATACGGCATTCCTTCCTGATACACGCCACTAACACTTTCTGTGTTAACTGTCTTTGTCTCAAAAGATGTATCTATGAACTGCCCACTCCCTATGTATATTCCCACATGACTGGTAAGCCAGTAGTTCCTGTTGTTTTTAGTGATGTCCTTTTTCCAAAAAATTACATCACCGGGCTTCGGAGAAGCTGTAGTAACATAATATGCATTTTTTTTCATGTTAGGCACAGTTTGGAAAACTATGTCTTTGGCTCCGGCTTGCTTGTATACTTGATATACCAAATGAGAGCAATCAATGCCCGATCTGCTGTTTCCTCCATGCACGGATTTAACTCCAATCCAGCCTTTTGCGGCTGCTACTACCGTGGACTCGGACGTCCCTGCAGGAGCTGCTGATACGAGGGGTATGAATGCTATTAAGATAGCTACAAGGAGTATGGCTATTAGTTGATGTTTTTTGATCTTCATTTTTGCTCAGTGCCTGTATTTTACTAACTTAGTTGTACTATCTGCATTTATCATCATTAGAGTAGCGCAATGACTCAACTGACTTTTAAAAAATATACCTCAGTTTGAATGTAAGCTTAATACCAGTACTTGTTTATGAACGTGAAGTTGAACACATTGACAGTACTCATTTATGAACGTGAAGGTGAATACATTGACCCTTCACATTTATAATCATTCAATTAGATTTATGCAGTATTCTCTTTATTAAATATCTATATTTTCCTTTATGGAACTGGCTTTCCTAATAAAGTGTCAGCAACTTTCGCTTTAAAAATGTATGAATGTAATTATTCTGATGCGTACTATGTGTCCAACGATTTAAATTTGAGTTATGAGACAATGAAATAAGTGGAAAAAAGAAGGGAGTTTAAAACCTTTAAATCGAAAAAAAGTCCGTTTATTACTGATTATTATCGGACAGTCCTTTTTATCGGACAGTCTTTTTAAGTCATGTGGCTGCATTAATTGATTTCACAACATCGT
>DUGT01000173.1:8146-9118 GCA_013331275.1 Methanosarcina sp.
CTTACGATACTGTTTTTTTCAAATTGTGTCATCAAGCTTCTTCAGCGTTGCAAGCATTATTTGCAGGCTCTCCTTGTATGCAAGGATGTCCTCTTCATCCAGCTTTCTGAGAATCTCTGAAGCATTTTCTTCAAGTTCTTCCATGAACCAGTCTCTATAAGCTTTTCCCTTTTCGGTGAGAGAAATAAGAGTTTTTCTCCTATCCTGGGGGTCTTTTTTCCTGCAAACAAGCCCTTCGCTTTCCAGAGCATCGATCATACTTGTCAAGCTTCCCTTCTGAAGATCAAGACATTTTCCCAGGGTTGTAGGCATAATATTGTCTATTGACCCAATAATCATAATTGCTCTATTCTGATTTTTATTGAGGTTATAAGGACTCTCCCCTGGTTTGTGAAAAATTTTAGCAAAATTTTTTTGAAACAGATTGATTATTTCAAACTGGAGTTTTACTGTTTCTTTTATCTTTTCTTCCTTCATTGATATCACAGTCAGGGTTTTTTGAAGTTTGATTTGCAGTCAATATTCGGATGATAAAGGCAGGATAGTAGCCATTAGAGGTCTTTTTGCTTGAAGTTCCTTATCCAGTAGACTTATTTGCGAGGTGTTTCTTAATTGAATCTACTGGTCCTAACGGATTTTACGAATTTTCTTAGTTTGACTGAGCTTTAATTATTCCTTATCATCCGATTGTGACCGTTTTTAGTTACTATTCAGTTTCTTACTGTTAGATTTCAAACTAAAAATGAACCGGTTTTATTTATATTTTATGATTTGTAACTAAGGCCTATTTAAGCGTTAGACATAGATGTATAATCAAAGATTTTCTCGGTTTCACATTTGCTGTCCTTGACCTTTCTTATAGAAATGGGCACCATCAGTGCTCCATGTACTTCCCGTGAGGAGATAATCCTCAACATAAAAACCCGAACCTACAAGGTATGAACCAGGGTATGGACCTACAGGATATGCTAT
>DUGT01000173.1:9288-14673 GCA_013331275.1 Methanosarcina sp.
TACAGGATATGCTATAAGATATGAACCTACAGGATATGCTATAAGATATGAACCTATAAGATATGTTTCTCTCTAAAAGTAGCTCTTTTTATGAATCTGTACTTAGTGGAAAGTTCTGTTTCCCATATTTTTAACCATCATACCAGATTTCCCAAACCGACAGGAAAATTTCAAGCTGCCAGAAATAGGGGATTTATGTTTAAAAATCACTAGCTTCTTACGGTTAGGTGAGCTTCATTGTAAAGATAAACTTAAAAAAGAATATATCTTTCGAACCTGGTACTCTGAAAAACGATACTGAATGGGTACTGAATAGATACTGAACAGATACTGAATGGATACTGAATGAAATCAGGTGGCAAAATCTACGGATCTAGTTATAAACTTATAATAAAAAGCCGCAAAAACACCTGATGAATTACTTCCACATAAAAATCTGTAGATAATTATCCATTTAGCATTTTCCTCCTACTGCCCCCTCTTTTATCACACACCTCAAATACACCTGCGCCCACACAAAAGCAATAACTGAACCGATTACCGTACCCACAACCAGTCCCCACCAGACTCCGAGCAACCCCCAGTCGAGTACGAACGCAAAAAGTAAGGAAAAAAATAGAGTCATCACAAGACTTCGCAGAAGAGTAGCAGCAAGGGCGCTTGTGCCTTTTCCTGCACCCTGGAAGAGAGAACCTGAGAGCATTCCGAAGGCTACAACTGGATAAAAAATCGTCATAATTTTAAGGAGTCTCGTCAGTTCAGGAGCTATACGGGCTGCATTTTCGGTATGTGTAAAGACAGCAGCAATGTCTGGGGCAAAAAAGTACACTATGGCGGCAATTATTATTTCTACGAGAAAACCGACTTCAATTGCATAGATAAGGGTATTCTGTGCTTTTTTAAAATCTTTCTCTCCAAAGGCAGCTCCACTGATTGAAACTACAGAGATTGAAACTCCTATAAGAGGAGAAACTGCAATACTTGTTACTCTCCAGGCTGTTGAGTAAACTGCAACTCCGTCCGTACCACCAACGGTTGCAATAACAAAGTTCATTATAAGGGCGGTCAGTGCTAGCGCAAGCTGTTCTATCGATGAGGGAATTCCTACTCGGAAAATATCCCTGACAATTAATTTGTTGAATTTGAAAGAATGAAACCTGAAAGAAATATAGGTGTCTTTTTTAATAAAAAACCAGTAGAACATCAGCAGTCCTGATATGGCAAAAGAGATAACTGTAGCCAGTGCTGCTCCTGCAACCCCAAGCTCCAGGGTATATATAAAAATGGGGTCAAGCACTATATTAAGGGCCGAACCCAGAATCATGGATCCCATAGCTCTTTTTGAATCTCCTTCACTTCTCAGGATGGAATTCGCAATATTTGTAAAAAAGAAAGCAAAACTGCCTGCAAAAATCACCCTGGCATATTCTACTCCCAATCCTATCGTTCTTCCAGCCCCACTGTAAATAAAAAGATCCTTTATAATCGCAAGTCCAAGAACTGTAAGAACAACTGTGAAGATGAGCATTATCACGAGGGTATGAACTGCAACATTATCCGCACCTGCTTTATCCCTGGCTCCTATGCGTCGAGAAATTGCAGCCCCTCCTCCGACTCCTAGTCCGCCAGTAAGCGCCATCTGGATTACATAAAATGGAAAAGCAAATCCAACAGCAGCCAGGGCATCAGCTCCAAGCCCGGAAACCCAGAAGGTATCAGTAAGACTGTATATAGTCTGGACAGACATGGCAACTATAGTAGGAATTGAGAGCTTGACAACGGCTTTCCTGGGATCACCGAGAAGAATGTTCACCCCTTCTGTACTCTTACGAGGGATTCCTTCTTTCTCTTTCATCCTGTCCCATGAGTACTCGTCAGCGTCTTTGCTTCCGGTTAATGATCCACTGTTCATTTTCTCCCGCCGTTTCCAGAACTACCTGCAGTTAGGATGAAATTTGAGATGTGAAATCTTCATTTTATGGAGAAAGGGTCATGAGCTTTATATATAAAAAAGTAATACTCAAAACCATCCTTTATTGAATCACTATTTACTGTTAGGCTTATTGAACACATATAGAGATGATAACAATATGAAAACAGTAATCTTTAAAAGTCACAATTTTAAAAATAATCCGTTTACTTTTTCTTACAGGGCAGAAAAATCATGATTTATCGTTTTAATGCTCAAAGAGTGGAACTTTTATTTCAAATCGTATCTTTGTGATAATTTCTGGAGCAAAAAGGTGAATACTATGTTTTCCAAGTCAGAATTTAGAGAAGTAGTAAAGTCTATGGGTCTTGTTTTTGGAGATATCGGAACAAGCCCAATTTATACTTTGACCGTTATTTTCCTTCTAACAAGACCTACACCCGCTCACATAATAGGAGTTTTATCTTTAATTATCTGGACACTCATCATACTTGTGACTCTGGAATACGCCTGGCTTGCAATGAGTCTGGGTAAAAAAGGAGAAGGAGGTACGATAGTTTTAAAAGAAATACTCGTTCCTCTGCTCAAGTCGAGTAGAAACGTAGCTTTGGTCACATTGTTAGCTTATATAGGAACATCTTTCCTCATGGGAGATGGAGTAATTACTCCTGCAATAAGTATTCTGAGCGCAGTCGAGGGCTTGCGAATTATTCCTCAGTTCGAAAACATAAGCCAGGGAACTATTATACTTATTTCTGCCGCAATTGCAGTAGCACTTTTTTCAGTCCAGAGTAAGGGAATAGAAAAGATTACGTGGGTTTTTGGACCTATAATGGTTCTATGGTTTGCAGCCATTGGATTTTCAGGTATCGCCTCTATTTTCTATACTCCAGAAGTACTTAACGCTATCAATCCTTATTATGCTATCAGGTTTCTTCTGGATAATGGGATTATAGGATTCTTTGTACTATCCGAAGTCATCCTGTGCGCTACGGGAGGTGAAGCATTATACGCTGATATGGGACACCTGGGAAGAGAGCCTATCTTAAAAGCCTGGAAATTCGTGTTTGTAGCACTGGTTTTGAATTATCTGGGACAGGGTGCGTTCCTTCTCAGAAATCCTGGTTCGACAAACTTTTTATTCGAAATGATAAATCAGCAGGCAAACATACTTTATATCCCATTCCTTCTCCTCAGTATTATAGCTACAATTATCGCTTCTCAGGCTATGATCAGCGGTATGTTCTCTATAGTATATCAAGGAATAACAACCCGGATAATTCCAATGCTGAAGATTGATTATACCTCCGGGATATTAAAGTCCCAAATCTACATAAGTACCATAAACTGGCTTCTCTTGGTTTCTGTATTATTTATGATGCTTGTATTTAGAGAGTCGGCCAGACTTGCAGCTGCATATGGGTTGGCAGTTACAGGAACCATGTCTATTACGGGCATAATGATGACTTCGATATTTTACCATAGAAAAGATATAACTAAAGCTGTTATTTCGTTATTTATAACACTTATTGACATAGTATTCCTTCTCTCAAATAGCTATAAAATCCCCCATGGAGGCTACTGGTCAATCATCATAGCGTCTTTCATTTTCTCTCTTATAATTATATATACATCCGGACAAAAGAAATTGTATGAACTGATGAAACTCATGAGTGCCAAAGATTTTCTTGAAAAATATAATTATTTGTATGCTACACAAAATAAAATTATGGGGACCGCCCTCTTCTTTACACGTGACATCGAAAGAATTCCCCAGTATATTTCCCATGTGATGTTTAAAAACAACATCATTTATGAAAATAATATTTTTATTTCCATTATCAAGTCTGACAGCCCTTTCGGAATAGAAAGCTCGTTCACAAAAGAACCGGCAAAAGGATTAAAAATTTTGGAAATACGAGCAGGATACATGGAAATTGTTAATGTTGAACAAATTCTTGAAGACCAGGGCGTTCACGAAAAAACCATTTTCTACGGAGTAGAGGATATTTTTACTAATAACTTAATCTGGAGAGTCTTTTCTATTATCAAAAAGATATCACCTTCCTTTGTCCAGTTTTACAGGCTTCCTACTGACGAACTCCATGGAGTTATGACGAGGTTTGAAATGTAAACTGATAAAAACGGAAATACACATTTCGAGCTTTCAACCCGGGTTTAAGGCAAAAACTCTGCAGTCTGAAATTGTGGAAGTAACGAGAAGTCTTAGTTTCATGATTCTATGTTACTTTCTACCGCTTTTTGATAAGAATTTGAGTTTTTTCTTTTATGGCCTCACTGATTTCTATTTTTCTTTTTTTAACCATTAAACTAAACATGGAAAAATGGATCTATTTTTCCTTCAGTTACACTTTAATTCTTCTAGCCTGATTTACTTCTTCTTAACGGCATAAACTCCTAACAGGCCTATAGCTGCAGGTAATATTCCGAATCCGGGAACCCTAAATGAGCTATCTTCTTTGGCTTTTACTCTTCCTGTCTCTGTTTCGGTTCCTCTGTTCTCATCAGAGCTAGAGCCTGCTCGGAAATTACGGGAGTTTCTTGACTTCAAAGTGATGGATTAGTTGATGGACTAGTTCGTATTTAAAATTTTTAATGTTGTTTCATTTACTACTGGCTTATCGGCTGCGTCAGTAACAGTAATTGTACGCCTGGCTCTACATTATTTCTACCAAAATCACTTTTAATACACAAATATAGACATTCAAACAAAAATTAGCCGAAATCTCAAACCACAATTCTTATCTGTATTAAATTATGTGATGAATTAAGTAATATTTTATAACTGAAAAATGCAAATCGAAAATCGAACAACTTCATCCTGGTTTACGTGCCTGTTCCTGGTAATAAACGATCCCTATGTTATCATGTTTTCAGGATTTGGTTTTTAGTATTATTGGCTTGCTTTTTGTTATTTCATGCTATGCAATTTGAAGTCAAAGCTGAAAATTAGCCTGCTTTGCTTAACAAAAAATTTCACAAAATATGAATTTTCAAGTCTAAAATCTAATTCGAGAGTCTCACAAAGGCGAGAAGATGAAGAACCGAGTAGCACCATTAGCTGTCAACCCTGAGAATAAAACAGAGACCATACTTAATCAACCCGAGCATATGAAGACTTTTTTCCATAAATCTGCTTCGTTCGGAGTACAAGGTATGTACTCTCCCTTAACGAAAAGCAATAGAATCGGCCTTATCCACGGTGATGTGGCTGAGTATAAACTTAAGGTAAATGTCGGGTCCGGAGAGTATGATTACATTGTACTCACCAATTATGTAAAAGAAAAGAGTCCCTGGAGTATAGCTCAAAGTAAAAACTTAATAATCCTGCCCGGTCAAGCTTTGACTGAAAGTTTCTATTCCGATATGGCTATATACTACGCTCAGCAAGGATACAGCACATATATTCTAGATAGAAGAGAGACAAATGTTCC
>DUGT01000173.1:14681-23650 GCA_013331275.1 Methanosarcina sp.
ATCTAATAATTCTGCCCGGACAGGCTTTAACTGAAAGTTTCTATTCCGATATGGCTATATACTACGCTCAGCAAGGATACAGCACATATATTCTAGATAGAAGAGAGACAAATGTTCCTATAGATGAGACCGATTTCAGTTACATGGAAAACTGGACCATTGACAGTTACCTGAGTGATACATACAACGGCATAGCAGTATCAAGATTTCATACAGCTTTCCTGAGTGATAAAGCTGTAGAGGACATAGAGGTTACGGCAATTGGCCACAGTCATGGGGCCTTGATTCTTACTGCTTACGGAGCTAGCAAGTACAACGACCTTGTTTTAGGCTCGGTTGACAGAATGGTTCCTGTTGATATCGTTATTAAGTACGAGCCTAAATATCCGGAGTTAATAAGATCTCAAGCACAGGAATTTGACACTATTTCCAGGTGTTTGGAAAACAGGACATATAACAGCAGCAATATGGCTACCATGATTCAGATAGCCAATCTGGCTTTAACCGATCCTGACCGAGAATCCGTTTTTCAACCTGACCTTACAAACAGACAACTTTTCCGGCTTATGGCTACCCAAACTTATGCATTCAATGCATATCCTTATACTCCGAATTATCATTACTGGAGCGGAGATCTGGATGGCCTTTATTATGTTGACGAAAATAGGCTACTTAACTTGACCTTAACCGGAGGGGCTGTTCCTTATGCACCTAAATACCTGGACCTTTATATGGCCGGATTGATGGGAAATGTGGAAGGCTATGAAATTGACTTTTCAAGAATAAGCTCCCCTCTTCTTTATATAGGGCTTGGGGGAGGTTTCAGCGACTACGGCTCCTGGTGGTACAAAAACGAGGTAGGAAAAATAAATGATAAAGTTACTTACATAGGCTGGAAGAACCAGGGTCATGGTAGCATAGCCCTTGATTATAACTCTAATGAGCTATGGGCAATTATACATAACTGGATAATGAGCAATTAGTTTGAAAAACAAGAGCCGAGAAGGTAAAAATCTGGAAAAACGTTCTATATCAAATATCTAAAAACATTCTATATCGAATATCTAAAAATATTCGATATCTAATAGCCAAAAAGTATTCTATATCCTAAAATCTGAAAAATATTTAATATCTTTGAGTTGAAACGATATCAGTATCTTAATGGCTTATCGACTCAAACTTAAATAGGGATTAATAAGAAATTAGGGAAAAGAGCTCTTGCCTGTTTCAGGCTGAGGCTCCATCAGTTTTTGTAATATATTTTGTTTTTAAAAGTGCTTTCAGGAAATATTCTGCCCATATGTACATCAACAGAGAACCTATTCCGTTGCCTATGACTAAACCCCACCAGGCTCCTACTTGTCCCATATCAAAGGTAAAAGCCAGGAGAGCTGCAAAGAGAGGTGTAAAGACAATAGTTCTGAGCAGGGTAGCAATCAGGGAGTTAAGACCTTTTCCTGCTCCCTGGAAAAAGGAGGACGAAAAGAGGCCAAGTGCAAGCATGGGATAGAAAGTACACATCACACGCAGGAAATGAGCAAGATCGTCAGTTATGTGGGCTCCACCTTCTGACTGTGTAAATACAGATGCTATCGGCATGGCAAAAGCAAAAATAAACGCCCCGGCTACACACTCTATCAGGAATCCGGCTCTGGTTGAGTAGGAAAGGGCAGCCTTTGCCTTTACATAATCATGGGCTCCGATTGCAGCCCCACATACGGAAATTACGGCAGTCGCCATTCCCAATAAAGGAGAAGTTGCAATTGTCGCTATTCTCCATCCCGTTGCATAAACCGCAACTCCGTCGGTGCTACTTACAAGCACAATAATGTAGTTCATGAATATCATTGACAGGGACATGGAAAGCTGCTGGGCTGAAGCCGGAAGTGCAACACTGAAGATCTCTTTTACAATGCTTTTCTCAAAGCGGAAATCCTTGAAGTTAAAGGCTACATAGGTATCTTTCTTGAAGAACAGCCAGTTTGCCATCATAACACAGGATACCCCTATAGAAAGGACAGTAGCCCAGGCTGCACCTGCAATTCCCATATTAAGCGTATATATGAATATGGGATCAAGAATAACGTTCAGTACCCCGCCTAAAATCATAGCCTTCATGGCTCGTTTCGAATCTCCCTCGCTTCGAAGAATCGCATTGGCTACATTGGAAAAGAAAATTATAATGCTTCCAAGAAAAATAGCTCTGGCATACGCTACTGCAAGTCCTGTAGCTTTTCCGGCTCCTGCAAGGGCAAAGAGCTGAGGGGCAAAGAGATAAAACGGTACTGTAAATGCAATAGAGAGCAAGATAATTACGATTATGGTATGTACGGCTACATTGTCTGCACCGACTTTATCCCTGGCTCCGATCATACG
Source organism: Methanosarcina sp. (assembly GCA_013331275.1). Taxonomy (GTDB): domain Archaea; phylum Halobacteriota; class Methanosarcinia; order Methanosarcinales; family Methanosarcinaceae; genus Methanosarcina; species Methanosarcina sp11020u. The sequence continues at coordinate 17,058 of DUGT01000173.1, forward strand.
GGAGATTGCAGATCCTCCTCCTATGCCTATTCCGTTTGATAAAGCCATGCTTATAAAGAAAAACGGGAATACAAAACCCATTGCTGCAAGGGCATCGGCTCCAAGTCCGGAAACCCAGTAAGTATCAATAAGGCTGTAAATTGTCTGCACGGACATGGCAACTATCATTGGAATTGACAGCTTTATTATGGCTTTTTTCGGATCTCCCTGCAGAATTTTTACGCCATTCGTCTCTTTTTTTCCTGAATAGCCGGCAGAAACTTCACTTTCATCTTCATTGATTATCATCTATTGCATCTTCCTTAATAAATCGTTTTTAAAACAGGTATTCAAGTTTTTAAGAAGCTTTCTGTAGTAATCGGCTCTTCTGTATTATATCTTCTGTATTGAGAATTAACAGTGTGCTTTCTTTCTCACATACAGGCACAGTTATCTACTATCCAAACGTTCCTGCAGGTCTTCCGGCTTTTTCTCTGTTTTTCAGGCACTTTATTTCAGAACCAGTAAAATATGTGCAGTACGTTTCAGGTTGCAGAGCCGTACTTAAGTGATACTCCCCATATTTGATCTTAAGAACGGGAACTTGATACTTACGTTACTTGTTATCTATTTGAATTGTCAGATTCCTAACTAAATAGGCCAGGATCTATTTGTATTTTTCTGACCTTTATAAGCGGATTTTTAGAATAAAACCGGTTTTTGAGATAAATAACCAAAATTTGCATAAAAGTTATTTTAAAACTATAGTTGGTTCTACAATGGAACAATATATTTACTTTAAAGCAATTATATATATTAATTTAAAAACCTTTGATATATTTATTTAAAGTCAAGAATGCCAATTCTCCAACTGTAAAAAAAAGATCTAGTTTTTGGACAGCCTGATAAAGAGTTTTTAAGCATTTAAGTCTTCTATAAGCCTTAATCATAATTTAATTTTAAATTCAGCTTTTCAGAACTTTTGCTCCTTAGGTTGAGTTTCAGTTTACTTTTTTCCTCCACACAGTACCTGTGCCGCCCTTACTGCACTGTCAGGAGTAAAAAAGACCGGCATTCCGATGGCTGTAAAAGCCGAAGCCACTTCCCTGCTGAATCTTCCGCCCGGAGAACAGATTAGGACCGGTTTTTCACAATGACTGGCAAAGGCTTTGATTTTTTCAGCGACCCCTTTGGAAAGAAGAGGCGGGCCCCATAATAGGCTCACTATCGCAAGGTCGTATTCCTCCCCAAAAGCTTCCTGTAGAGCGTCAACGTAGTGTTCGTCCTTAACACTGCCTGTCAGATCTACAGGATTTCTTACGGAAGCAAAGGCAGGAAGCTCTTTTTCCAGTTTTTTCTTAACTTCTTTAGAGAGATCAGGGACCTTGAGTCCAGCCTCCTCACAGGCATCAGCAATGGAAATTCCAATCCCTCCTCCGTCTGTTATTATGAGAACTCTATTTCCTCTTACCGGCGGATACCTGTTAAGGACTTTGCAGGCGTCTTTTAATTCTTCATAACTTTCAACTTCTATTACACCTGCTTTCCTGAAAGCGGCTTCATAAGCTTCATATCTTCCACTAACAGCCCCTGTATGGGAACTTGCAGCCTTTGCGCCTGGTTCCCTTTTTCCGACTTTAAGAGCCACTACCGGCTTTTTTTGCACGCATTCCGATGCAGTGGCAAGGAACCTGCGTCCGTTTCCCACAGACTCGATGTAGAGAGCAACGGCTTTTGTTGCTTCGTCTCCTGCCAGGAATTCAAGACAGTCACTCTCATCAACATCCACCTTATTTCCGTAACTTACTACCCGTGAAATCCCTGCTCCTTCGTTTGCCATTTCGTCCATGATCATAGCGGCAAAAGAGCCGCTTTGAGTAAGCACCGAAACTCCATCTCTTACAGGCCTTTCGACCTTATCGCTGCTTATAAAAAAAGTATCTACTTTTGAGACTGTATCGTAGATTCCAAGACAGTTCGGTCCCATTGCCCGGATGCCTTTCTTTTCTAAAATTTCTTTCAGGCGGATTTCCATTTCCTTTCCTTCAGGCCCAGTTTCCCGAAAACCGGAGCTGACAATTATTGCTCCCTTTATATTCTCAACATGGCAGTTGAGGATTTCAAGAACAGTAGAAGCCGGAACTGCAAAAATCGCAATATCGATCCTGTCTTTTATCTCGGCAGGAGCCGGATAGCATTTAAGCCCCCTGATTTCCTGGTAACCCGGATTTATGGGATATATCTTTCCCTGAAATCCCATTTTCAGGAGGTTTTCCAGAATTGTAAAGGAGATCTTTTCGGGATTTGGTGAGGCTCCTATCAGGGCTATGCTTTCAGGCTTGAAGAAAAAGTCAATCTGTCTATCAGTGGTCATTATGGCCTTCCGAATATCTGATAATCACATTAAGAATTAATAACTTTGAGCTTAAATATTTGCACTTAAGAAACTCTGTTCCAGAAGTCCATATAACATGAAACATCTAGAGGTTCAACTTATAATTCACGGGCTTTAAGAAGACTTTGCAGTTTAAGTATTTCCTGCTTATACGTTTTATATTATGGTAGTTGAGAAAATGACTGAGAAGGGATGAGAATCTGAATTTTTGTATCCTTGATCTACCAAACATTTCCTCAATAGTAAAATATGGATTTCATATGTATTTCGGCAGGAAACGAAGGAAGTTATAATTAATCAATACAGGTTGAAACGACACAAAGAGTTTTCGTTTGAAAATAGGACTCAAGTTGTTTCTCTGAAATGTATTTTTTTACAGAAATATTATTTGACTTGATGAAGTCACTTGTTATTTATTTCTCTAAACTAAATTTATAGAGTAAAAATTATACTTCACGGTAGACGTGAAAAGGAAATTTGACAAAGTCAATAACAGTAACATGTAATTATAATTTTATAAATATATAACTATTTCAAGATATAAATAGATTTAATTAGAAATATATTGTCTGTTAAAAAGTAAATAATAAGTAAATTTTTGTTGTTGAGCCTATCCCAGAACTCATAACCTTTCCTCTGAATCTCGAATTAGGAATGATAAATGAGTTTCTGATCGTGGAAAATATCTCTGAAATTTTTATTGATTTAAGAAAAAACTTGGTTTTGGGATGAGCTCCATCAGAAAGGAGGGATATGCATGGAAGATAAAGGTATAAAAATTACACCTGAGATGATTGAGAAGATGAAGGCGGCAAAGTCGCCTAAGGAGCTGATGGAACTTGGCAAGGGCTTTGGCATAGAACTGGACGAAAAAGCAGCTGAGAAATGGTTTGCAAAGCTGAATTCCGGTGAACTTGCCGCCAAGGAGCTCTCATCCGTTAATACCGTCGGTGGCTGCTCTAAGGTTAAATGCCCAAAATGCGGATCCGACGATTATTCTCAGATATATATTCCTAATGTCGGGGTACATTGTCACTGCAATCATTGCGGTTATGACGCCTGGTATTATTGAAGGGAGAAATTCTGTGTTTATGGCATGTACATTGTCACTGCAATCATGCGGCTATGGAGCCGTCACATATTAGTGGACACAACAGAGTGATCGTTTTCGGCTTTTAGTTCTAATGCTATAGATAGAAGTGATGAAAAGCTATGTATTGTAAGGTATGTGAAACAGTATCTCTGCGCTCGTGGCTGCTGGTTCCATATGCATTTTACCGCCGTGGGGAAATATTTGCACAGAAGCTGGAGAAAGATGAATTTGAATTGATGCAAAGATGCAATGGGGAGCAGGAACTAGAAGAATCCAACCTGCTTAGATCGTTGATTTTGCGCAGCTTCTTACAGGAATTAAAAGGACCTGAACTGCATCCAGTAGATTACCGCTTCTGTGCCAACCGTTATTTCCCACGCATCAACTGGATGATTACAGGAAGATGTAATTACAATTGCCTGCACTGCTTTAACGCCGCGGACAATGAACGCCTGCAAAGCGAGTTTTCATGGGAGGAGTGTATTTCGCTGCTCGGAGAGGCGGAGAAGTGCGGCGTTCATGCGTTCACTATAAATGGCGGTGAGCCGATGCTGCATCCTCGCTTTATGGATATCGTTCGAAGCATTTATGAGCGAAACATGCTGATTGATGAGTTGAACACCAACGGTGCCTTTATAACGCAGCCGATCCTTGATGAAATGAAGCACATCGGATGTCGTCCGCTGATGAAGATCTCATTTGACGGTATCGGTCATCATGATTGGCTGCGTAACCAGAAGGGTGCTGAACAACACACGTTGAATGCGATTAAGCTCTGCATTGAGAATGATTTTCCAGTCATGGTGCAGACCAACATTCACCGCAAGAATGTGGCTGCGATCCTACCGACACTCGAACTGATGGATACTCTCGGCGTCATGTGCACCCGCGTGATCCGTACATCCGAATCGCCGCGATGGTTGGAAAATGCAGATGATTCCTGCCTTGCAGTAGAGGAATATTACGAGGCATGCCTGAAAATTGCCGGAGGATACATCACGAATCCGCATGCGATGAATCTGGTCTTCTGGCAGTTTCTCGATATCTTTCCCAAAACGCGGACCTACAGTATGCGCCCTGTTGAGGGGAGTTATGCCGCCTATCAGCCTGATATGCCAGTTTGCAGAGGTAACCGCGGCATGGTAGCTATCACCGCATCTGGCGAACTGGTGCCGTGCAATCAGATGTCCGGTTTTTTCAAAAACAGAGGAATCTCATTTGGAAATATGAAAAAGGAACGCCTGCAACAATTGCTTTTGGATAGCAGGTATCTCGATAAGGTCTGCATGTCGGTTTCCAGTGTACTGGAACATAACGAGAAGTGCCAAAACTGTGCATACTGGAAACTCTGCCTTGGAGGCTGCCGAGCCTTTGCCCTTCAATTTGGTAACGATTATCTGGCCTGTGATCCTGCCAAATGCATCTATTTTCATGGCGGCTGGATGGAGAAAACCGAACAGGCCATGAAGGACTTTCATAATAAATATCAAGAATAACTGAAGGTTAAGAACACTTTCCGGAAAAGTCCGTTATTTTAGAGAAAAAAACTGAATTTTTTTGGGTTTCCGTCAGTTTCCCAGTTTTTCTGCAAAATTAGAAACTTAATAAATTCTTGTTTTGAGAATCCAATAGTAAACGAACTAAACTGCGCTTAATATACGAAAATTTGACTTTGAATTTACAGAAAACCCGGGATACTGCCATTTTTTATCTGTAGTTTTTTTCTTTTCTTAATTCTCATTCAGCGCTCGCAGTACATGCAAATAGCCCTTTCGCATTCTTCATTCTGGAATTTCCACTTCAGCCCCCAGCGTTTAATTGCCTGTATTATTTTTACGAAATCCACTCCGCTTTCGGTCAGATAATATTCGGATTTTGGAGGGTTTGTTGAATTATCAATCTTCTTTTCAATCAGGCCTTCAGTTTCCAGCTCTGTCAGCCTCTCGGAGAGAATTTTGGGAGTTATGTATCCAAGTTTCCTTTTAAGCTCATTAAAGCGCTTTTCCTTTTTTTCCCCTTTGTGTAGCTCCAGAAGGATATGGATTGTCCATCTTTTCCCGATGATATTCATGGTCTTGTAGACTGTACAGTCTTTCATGGTATAAACATAGAAACTGTCCAATATATAAATTAGTATCTCTAATATACTAATATCAAAAAAATACTAATATATATCGTATTTTATAAAATATGTGCATGTAATTTCTTGTAAAAGTCTCCAGATTTGGCAAAATAACGTCAGAATTCTGGGAATTTAACTATGTAGTAAATTCAGACAGTTTGGAGAGAATGATAATCATGAAGGACAACTTACCGGAAAAAGGTGCAATTGTTCAGAGAGACCGTGAAACCTATGCAATCGCCCCTCATATCCCAGGAGGAGTTGCTGACCCAAAAACCCTCAGGAAGATAGCCGATGTTGCGGAAAAATATGGTGCTGCTGCTCTTAAGGTGACTTCTGCCCAGAGGATTGCAATCGTGGGCCTGAAGGAAGAAGACCTTGATAATGCATGGGCTGACCTGGACATGAAACCAGGTGCAGCTGTAGGGCTTTGCGTAAGAAGTGTAAAGTTCTGTCCTGGGACTACTTTCTGCAAGCAAGGAAAACAGGATGCAGTAGGCTTGGGTCTTAAACTGGATGAAAAATACCACGGAATGCCAATGCCTTCCAAATTCAAGATGGCAGTTTCCGGTTGTCCGAACTCTTGCTCTGAACCTGCCATTAAGGACATAGGGGTAATGGGCACTGCTAAAGGATATACCCTGATGGTAGGAGGTGCTGCAGCTGCAAGTCCAAGACTTGCTGAGGTTGTCGCAAAAGAACTGTCAGAAGAGGAAGTTCTTGATGCAATCGAGAAAATCGTTAATTTCTATAAAGGCTCTGGTACGAAAAAGAGGCTTGGAAGGTTCATTGAAGATATAGGTCTTGAAAGTTTCAAATCTGAGGTAGGCCTGTAAAAACCAGGTAAGCTTTTGTGTGGTATTCTTTACCAACTCTTAACCAAGGATAAATCCAGAATTTCAGGTTTTGAAATTCATAATACTTTCCAAGTAGCGGAAAAATTATACCGACCAGGCATATATGTGACAGATATCAGTATGAAATCTAACTGATAGATGGATATC
>DUGT01000173.1:23911-24918 GCA_013331275.1 Methanosarcina sp.
ACTGATAGATGGATATCAGAATATAATCTAACTGATAGACGATATCAGAATTGAATACTAGTGTAATCAAAAACGGCAGAGTGTTCACATAATCCTGATCGGTATTCATACTAAGGCACGGTGTTAAGGCATAATACTAAGCTAAGGCATGATGCTGAAAACAAAAAACTATATGGTCAAAAGGGGGAGAATTAATGAAAGTTATTGAGATGAAATCTTCACCTGAAAAACCGAACCCTCACAATGTGAGTGTCCGGATGCTCTATAATACCGAGCACGCTCAGGCAGTACATATAGAACTTAAGCCAGGGGAAGCTTTAAAAAAACATATTACTCCTACAGATGTCTTTTTCTACGTTCTGGAAGGAAAAGGTATTGTTGAGGTTGGCGACGAACAACAGGAAGTCAGTCAAGATATGCTGATTGAGAGTCCTGCAAAGATCCCTCACCGCCTTCTGAATCAGGGAAATGGAATTTTCAGGGTGCTGGTCGTAAAGGCCCCAAGGCAAACCGAAGCTACACGTATGCTATAAAGTGTAAAGCAAGTGTAGAACGGTTATCTGATTGTTCAAAACGAGGTATGAATGGAAGAAAATACAAAACCTACAAAGATAGCGATCGTGCGCTGTGACATCGTCTCGGAGACCTGTCCGGGTGTAGGCTGCTTTAAGGCTTTTAACGAAAGAAAGTCACACTTTGAGGCCTACGGTGAAAATACTCAGATGATCGCATTTTTCACATGCGGAGGTTGTTCTGGTAGGAGAGTATACCGTATGGTGAACGCCCTCAAAAAGCATGGCCTTGATGCCGTACATCTCAGTTCCTGTATGCTTATGGATGGCACTTATCCTAAATGTCCTAACCTGGATAGTATAAAAAAGACAATTCAGGATGCAGGAATACAGGTTGTGGAAGGTACTCATCATTGAAGAAAACTCACTCTTGAAGATGACTAACCACTGAAGAAAACTCACTCTTGAAGATGATTAACCACTGAAGAGAACCTA
>DUGT01000173.1:25172-26609 GCA_013331275.1 Methanosarcina sp.
TTTGAAGAAGGTCCTTCTAAAGGGAATATAAGTGCTGCTGACGATTTGCTGTCACCCGATTTTGCTATGCATGTACCTCTTCCTGCTTCTCCGGGAGTTGAGGGAATAAATGAAGTAATTACTGCATGCAGAGCAGCTTTCGAGCATCTCAATGTTACAGTCGAGGATATGATTGCCGAGGGTAATACCGTAGCTGCACGTTTTACAGCTCGCGGGGTACACAAGGGTAACTTCATGGATTTGCCGGCTACAGGCAAGCCAATAACCATGACCGGTATAGAGATTTTCCGCATTAAGGACGGTAAGATCGTTGAGCTGTGGGGCGAAGCCAATCTTCTTGGCTTGATGCAACAGCTAGGGATTGTTCCTGAACCTGGAAACGAAGGTTAAACTTTATAGAATGCAGGGTATTGTTTTATATTTCTTGAATTTAATTTATATTTCTTGAATTTAAAATTTCATAATAAAAATGTAACGTATAAATGAGATAGGGTAATAAAATGAGCCATGATATAACTCGGGACCGGAATATCGAAGAAGATGAAAATTACGATGGTGCAGACCTTGAGCTTCGTGACATTCCCCTTCCAAAAACAGGCAATATCCTCTACTCGATTTTAAACTCTTTAAACCATAATATTGCAAATTTTTATGCTTACACGAAGTTCAAAGACTATATTTCCGAAAAAACCCTGGATATGGAACTTCTTCAGAGAAGCATGAGCATTCATAGGGATTTTTTAGCCCTGTTCCTGCATACCAAAGAAGAACTGGTATTCGTTTATCCCGATCTTCTGGAAAAAGCTGAGAAACTGTTATTCAGAGGAGAAAAAGACGCAGACTTCATAAATTATACCCGCAAGATGTGTAAACTAATAAATGACTATAAGAAAATGCTGTACAGGGAAGGGTATTTGCCGGATCTTTGAATGAAATTCTCGCTCTACGACATTTTGTATTATTTTGTTACTCTACACAATTAAAATATATTTTCCATCAAATATTTCAATGGGGGTCAATTTAATGGTAAAACGAATGATAGTAAAAATTGATGAAAAGAAATGTACGGGCTGCGGAAAATGTATTGCGCCCTGTGCCGAAGGTGCTATTAAAATCATTAACGGGAAAGCAAAGGTAGTATCCGAGGAACTCTGCGACGGTATGGGTTTTTGTGTCGGCATATGCCCCGAAGGTGCGCTATCGGTGGAAGAAAGGTACACTGTCGAATTTAACCGAGAAAAAGCAGAATCACAGCCCAAACAAAAAGACACTTCCATCCACTGTTTCACCTGCGGGGCAGGCGATGATACCAGCTATCTCCTCCCCCTCAGGCACAACATGCAAAGTATGTGGGTATGTACCCGTTGTCTTCCTAAACTGATTCACGGCTAATTCTTTTAAAATCTGTTGAGCTGCAACCGTTGCGCCGGTTGATCA
>DUGT01000008.1 GCA_013331275.1 Methanosarcina sp.
AGTTCCATAATCAAGTAAAAGAAATAAAAATTAAACTGACAGGGTATAACATAAACAAAAAAGTTATGCAAAGAATTTGCATCAAACTAAGGATTTCTACAGAGCCAATTTATCGATAAGTTTTAAGTTCAAGTTCTAGTCTGCTTTTCTGTTTAAACGGTACAATAGTTCCTGTAGCCCGCCTTTCTGCTTGGTTAAGTCCCACAATCCATACTACTGGAAGATAGACTAAAGTCAAGATAAACCCATAAATTATTAAAGATACAATCCCTGAACTGTGAAGATGTTCGCCCATCAGGTGGGAAACTATTGCAATAATAAGCATGGAAAATACTCCAGGGAGAATGGAGCTTATAAATGTAGTTTTGGAAATACCAAGTACTTTAGTAGCATACCAAGGAGTAAAAAATGCGTTTTTGAGTGTTAGCGTAATAGCTCCTGCAGCTGCAACTCCATAGTATCCCCAACCAGTTAGGTAGGGAATTATTATTGCAAGCAAAAAATTTCCGATTCCCATAAAGAGTGTGACGACTGCGGGAATTTTCACTTTGTTATATGATACATTGATTGAAAAAAGGGGGATTACTGGAAGGTTAATCACAAGATGGGAAAGCATTAAGAACATTAAGGGGGAAAGTTTTGCAAATTCTGGCCCTACCCAACATGAAAGAAGTTGCGGGGCAAAGCCACATATATAACCTATTGGTAGGGCCATTGCAAAGCCTACAAACTTCAATATACTTTTTGATAAGTCGATCAGTTCGTCGATTTTTTCTTTTGCATAATATGTTAAAATCACAGGTGTGAATATGCCTACTAGCATGCCTCCAATAGTACGCAACAGTATACTCCATGTTAGAACGATTGAATATTCTCCACCAGCAACAGTGCCAAATAATTTATTTACTACTATGAGGTCTATCTGAAGAAAAAGTAGTGAACCTATTTGGTTAATAGTGATCCAACTGCTCATTTCTGTTATTTCTTTAATATTTGATTTACTGAAATCTTTTATATTTACCTTTAAATGAGGATTTATCTTGCGTGAGAAAAATATAGTCACAAAAAAGGCAACTAATGCTCCGATTAAATAAGCTAATCCAATGTAAACTAAGCTTGGAGAATATAACTTAAAGAATACTACAATAAGGCCTGTTTGGACAAGAAGATTTATGGCGTTTACCAAGTTCTGGAGGTCTAGTCGATTATATGCAAAGAGAGATACTCCAAAATTACTACCCCACGCCCGCAATAAAAATGCAATTATCACTCCTAAAAAAAGGATTCTTGCAGCTTTTTCCTGATTTTCTGGTATTTCAAAGAATGATGGCGCATAGTAAGAAATTATCACTATGAGGGGAAGTATTAATAGTATAATGGCAAGTGTTCCAAAAAGAGCAGTATTAAATGTTTTATTTGCTTTTTTATATTCTTTTCTCTGTAAATCTATAGTCAAATATCTTGATAAGGATATGTTAAGTGATTGTATTACTAAGTTTACATAACCTGTTAGAGAGGTAGCTAAAGGAATAAGTGCATAACTCGCTACGCCAAGAGTATCGATAAAAAATGGTACCAAAAACAGACCAATTATAACGTTAATTACTAAATATAATATATTAGCTATTAGGTTTTTCGGTACCTGTTTACTGAAAGTATCTCGGTGTTCTGTTAGATTAAGCAATTTTTTTCCTCTCTGTTTTTACAGATCAATTTTATTGACCAAAGCAGTTTCCGATAGTTTTTATTATGTATCTTGATTCCTTCCATAAGGCAATATTGATAATATTCCTTGTATCTATAATATTCAGTTTTTTCATTTTGCCACCGAATTTTTCAGGACTCATTTCTCTAAATTCCGAATGATCCGTCAACACAACTATACAATCACTCCCCTCTACAGCCTCTTCCAATCCAAGAATCGAATAACACCACTCCTTCACAAAGGGATCATAAATCTTAACCCTGTACCCTTCCTTTTCTGCTAGCTTAATAAATTTCTTTGCCGGTGTAGCCCTTGTATCCGCAATATCTCCCTTATAAGCAACCCCGAACACAGTAACTGTTGGATTCTCAATGCCTGCAAGCATTTCCTTGACCATCTTCAAAACATACTGGGGCATTGAGTCGTTGATCTGCCTGGACATCATGATTAGGCTGCTGTTGTTTGCGTTTTCGGTGAGGAACCAGGGATCGATGGCTATGCAGTGGCCGCCTACGCCGGGGCCGGGTTTCAAAATATTTACACGGGGGTGCTTGTTTGCGATTTCGATGGCTTTCCAGACATCTATGCCGTAGTCGTCTGCGATCTGGGCGAACTCGTTGGCAAGGGCGATGTTGACGTCGCGGAAGGTGTTTTCCATCAGCTTGATCATTTCGGCGGTTGTGCTGGTTGTAAGGTGAAGGTCGCCTTTTACGAAAGAGGAGTAGAGGTCGGCTGTAAGCCGGGTGGACTCTTCATTTATACCGCCGATTACACGGTCGTTGTAAACCATTTCGTGAAGGGTATTGCCTGGGATGGCTCGCTCCGGGCAGTGGGAGACGTAGAAGTCCTCACACATTTTGAGGGTGGATTTTTCCAGGATTTGTTTTATCTTCTTTTCACAGGTGTTGGGCGGGATTGTGGACTCTATGATTACGAGGTTTCCTCTTCTCAAGTGGGGAACGATCATTTCGCAGGCCGAGACCACGTATTTGAGGTCTGCCATCCGCAGTTCCGGGTCAAAAGGGGTTGGAACGGCTACCATGAAAGCGTCGGCTTCTTCAACCAGGGATTCTGCCCTGAAGGCCTTTTTTGCAATGGCTCCGTCCAGAAGCTCCTGGAAGCCTTTTTCTTCAAAGGGCATTTTACCTGCTTTGAGAGAGTCGACGACTCGTTTATTTACATCAATACCCACGACTTCGTGGCCGTTGTTTGCCAACAGAAGAGCAGTTGGGAGGCCAATATATCCCTGGCCGAGTACACAGATTTTTGACATTCATATCCCCTTTTAAAAATAATAATTAGGTTTTTTATCGGACCATTTTTCAGTCCCGCATCTGTTCAGGATTCTCTATCTTACTGAATTCAATATTGTGCAATATTGTATCCTATGATTATATTTTGGAGAGCCAGTTCCGCAGCATTTCCATTTCCGTATGGATTTTCCCAATCACACCCGGACTCGATCATCTTTCTTGCGCATTTTATGATCTTTTCCCCGCATCCCGCAATTAAATTTGCACCAACTTCTACAGTTTCCGGCCTCTCGGTATTATCCCGCAGCGTCATGCAGGGGACTTTGAGGATACAGGCTTCTTCCTGCACGCCTCCACTATCGGTAAGGATGAGCCTGGCTCCGCTTTCGAGTTGTAAAAATTCCAGGTAGCCGAGGGGTTCGATCAGCCTTGTGCCCTCTGGCACTTTGAGGTCAAATTCTCCTATCATTTTCACAGTCCTGGGGTGGGCTGGAAAGATAATTGGGAGCCCAAATTCCCTGTAAATCTGGGAAAAACCGGAAAGAATCCCGCCGAGGCGCTCTTTGCTGTCAACGTTTTCGGCGCGGTGGGCTGTGGCTGCAAAATATTCTTTTTCCTTTAAGCCGAGTTTCTCAAGGACATCGGCTCCGGATCTGGAGATCTCAAGGTTCTGGTAGGCTGCATCCACGATCGTATTTCCTGTAATGAAGATTTTCTCTTCGGGAATGCCTTCGTTTAAAAGGTATTTTCTTGAAGTCTCGGTAGGAGCAAAGAGGTAATCGGAAATATGGTCTGCAATAATTCTATTGGTTTCTTCGGGCATTGTCCGATCGAAAGACCTCAGGCCGGCTTCCACGTGCCCGATTTTAATATGAAGTTTGGAAGCTGCAAGCGCGCCTGCAAGCACGGTATTCGTATCTCCCTGGACCAGAACAACATCCGGCCTGTCCTTTACCAGGATCTCTTCGATCCCAGAAAGCATCTTTGCTGTCTGTTTCCCCTGGGGGCCTGATCCGACATCGAGGTTGTACTTCGCCTGCGGGAGTTTCAGTTGCTCAAAAAAGATCTTGTCCATCTCGTAACTGTAGTGCTGGCCCGTATGCAGTATATAATACTCTATGCCCTGTTTTTCACATTCCCTTATTATAGGACTCATTTTAATGATCTCAGGCCTTGTGCCGAGAATTATTGCAAGCTTCATATTTTTTCCGCGTCCTTGCCTGGAAATTTATATAACTATATTAATTTTTAGTAAAATACACTCTATAATTATTTAAACTATTTGGTGTCTATTTTTTCCACCAGCCATTTTTATATTTTTCTTATTGATTCTTTATTTATACCCTTATTTTTAATAAATAGTTTAGATATTTTTGCAGCGCTCCGCCGAATTTTATAAAAATAATTGATTTAAAGTCCGCGGAATTTTTTCAAAAAATGCTGAAATCTGGCTCAGGGTGCTTCGGGAAAGATTAGGGAGGGGAGGCGAAAAATATAAAAAAGTCCTAAAATAGCGAATTGTCAGTTTCCACACACATTTCTTATAAAATTATAGATTTTTTTTCAAAAATATGAAACTCTTTAAATATCTTAAGCATCACTTAATTTAAAATAGTCATTCCAAAGGAGTGTTTATATGAAATACGTAAAAAAAATATGCCGGGTCTGCGGCAGTGAGTTCTTTGTCCTTAAAAATGTGGAAGAAAAAGCCTTTTACTGTACCCTTGAGTGCTTGGGAAAGGCTCAGATTGCTTCAGGGAAATTTTTGGAAGAGAGAATCGGTGGAGAAATATAATAAATCTGTCATAAAATGAGTCCTTTCGAGCGCAACCGCAACCGTTGCGCCGGTTGACCAGGCCTGATAGGGTTTGGGGATTAGGCTTTTAAATCCAAACGTTACGTTGTTTTTGATCAAATTTTTCTCAA
>DUGT01000214.1:0-187 GCA_013331275.1 Methanosarcina sp.
AGGACGGTTCACTCTTCTGGGCACTTATAAACGCTAAACCGTTATTTAATAAGAACGGCGATTTTACTGGCTCGCTATGCATGTACACCGATATCACCAAAAGAAAAGAAGCTGAGGAAGCTCTGGCAAACATTGAAAATACCCGTAAGAAAGAGATTCACCATCGCATTAAGAATAATTTGCAGGT
>DUGT01000214.1:312-6349 GCA_013331275.1 Methanosarcina sp.
AATAATTTGCAGGTAATCTCATCCCTGCTGGATTTACAGGCTGAAAAGTTCAGAGGCAGAGAGGATATTAAGGACTCGGAAGTTCTTGAAGCCTTCAGGGAAAGCCAGGATCGTGTAATTTCAATGGCTCTCATCCATGAAGAACTGCATAGAAACGAAGGACTTGATAAGCTTAATTTTTCACAGTATATTAAGGAACTTGCGGATAATCTCTTCCTTACCTATAAACTTGGAAATGACGGTACTAGATTCGGTAAGGATATAGAAGAAAATATTTTCTTTAATATGGACACTGCAGTACCGTTAGGTATTATCATAAACGAACTTGTTTCAAACTCTCTAAAATATGCATTTCAAGGAAGAGACTGTGGAGAAATCCGAGTTAAACTGCATAGAGAAGAGGACAAAGAATGCGGAATTGAAGAATGTAATAGTACAGCTTATGTTCTGTCGGTCTCAGACAACGGAGTTGGCGTTCCCAGAGAACTTGACATCAAAAATCTCGATAGTCTGGGACTTCAGCTTGTAACTTCTCTTGTTGAACAGTTGAACGGAGAACTGGAACTGGAAAGGAATAACGGGACAGAATTCACTATAAGGTTCACAGTAATAGAAAAGAATAATCAGGCATCAGTTCCACTCAATAATAATTAATCGAATAATCAACTGTTTAAAAAATCGGTAATAAGGGAATAAGAAACTGCTTAAAAATAATAATTATATTGAAAAATACGATAGAAGCATGCCAATATGCACTGCCCTCATTCTGCGCATAAAAACCTTAATTAATTTAGACCCTTTTATCAATTCTCAAACTCTCTTATCCTTCATCATAGTAGTCCACGCAGTTGAGAGTGTTGTCATCTGCATTATGCAAAGATGAAGCTCCCACAAAGATGAAGCTCCTATATATAATGCTTGAAAAAAATTCAACCTATTCGATCACTACGTGGGCAAACGGCAAAAGACCGGATACTTCTTCGTTGTCAGTATGCCATCAAGTTTTACAGCAGATTTTCATCTGCCCATCTATCAAACACCTTCAATTGCTCTTCAGTATGGAAGTAATGCTCTCCATGCTCCAGGACTTTAACTGCTGAATGATATCTTGCTGCAAACGTTGAAATCTCGTTCCATTCAGACAGATTATCGTCAGAACCGTACAAAATGGCAGTAGGCACTTTCCATTCAAAACAAATCGGGTTTTCTTTCACGTAGCAATAATAGTTCCATTCCAGTGTCTGTCCAATCGGCAGCTGAATTTCATTCTCTGCTTTTAGTTTTTCTTCGCTAACCTGGAAACCTTCCATCATATTGTGTATAATGCGTTCCATATTGACGATAGGCGAGAGAAATAAGCCTTGCTTTATGTTAAGGTCATGATAGGCAAGCAGACTGAAATAAGCTCCCATGCTGCACGCAAACAAATGAATATTGGATGCAAGCGACTTTGCATATTCATAAACGGAAACCAAATCACTTACGCAATTTTCAGGAATACAGGCATATTCCTCATCTACACGCTCACCATGCATAGGCAGGTCAAAGCTTAATGCCTGGTAACCTTTTTCAACGGCTTTTTGTGCCATCATGGAAATTACGGTGTCTTCTTTATTGGAAAGATTGCCATGAACTTCAATCAACAGCTTTTCACTTTGTTTTCCCCACAAGATGGCAGGGATACGAATCTCATTGTTTGAGATATAAAAATGTCTTTTCTCCATTCTCTCACTTATCTATGAGCAAAAATAAATTATATTCGCCTTCATTCGACTCATTTTAAAACTCTAGTGATACAAGTCAGTGTAATATCACTAAATAAATTCATAGTTTTTATGATTATTTATTTGTGTGTTAGACGTATGACAGTAATTATAAATCTTACTCATAATATCTTTTTCGTGTTTGCCGCGCCTCCGTTCTCTTAGACATCCTTAATCGTTAATTAAGAATATTCGTTCTCACTTCCCAGTTCGTAAGTTCCGTCAACAACAGATTTAAGTCCGGGCTGAGGCTGTTCGCTTCTGCAAAAAAAGGCTGAGAATCCATTTAGCCGATCAAACATTCGTTCGCCAGCTTTTTATTATAGACGACAGCAAACCTTAAAGCAAGAGAATCAATCTCATAAATAGCCCAGAAATGAGCCTCATCAGTTTAATTGGTGATGCTTTCTGTGCTTTGAAACTTAAATCACTCAGTCACTGCATGGACAAAGAATAAAAGGCTGGATACTTCTCTATTTTTATTTATTCCATGAAAGTACATTTTTTTGTACTCTTCAGCAGTCACGTTGTGAATTTGAGAAAACCCCCTTTCTGCAAGGAAAGTCTTGGCTTCTCCTTCCCTGGTGCCAAATTTAAGCGACTCTTCAACTTGTACCAGATAGTTGTGAATATTTTTTCCTGCTTCTAACTCACAGCTTCCGTCAACTAAGGACTCGGGATAGTAATCGAAAAGAATAGCACTTCCCTTGCATGAGTTTTTTACAACAAAGGATAATGTCTCATCAACAGCTTCGGGAGGAATATACATACTGAGTCCTTCCATAAGGAAAAGAGTTTTCAGTGATCTGTCGTATCCCTGCGCAGCAAGTCTTTCACCAAGGTTTTCAGTCTCAAAATCAACAGGAACATACGTAACATGATCAGGAAGAGACCCAAAAATGTTTTTTATTTTTTCAACTTTTACGCTCTGGGTATCCGGATGATCCACTTCGAAAACCCTGACTTTCCCTTTCAGCCCTTCAATCCTGTATGCTCTGGTATCATATCCGGCGCCCAGGATGACCAGTTGCTCAAGCCCTTCGTCAAGAGAGCTTTTTACAAAATCATCAAAATACCTGACTCGAGCCCGAATGGAATTCGCAAGACCCGGAAAAAGACGTTCGTAGTATTCTGACATCTCTTTTGCCTTTTCTGGATTGGACGCTGCAAATGCCAGTGTTTCTGGGTCAACAAAGTAGACTGCATAAGGATCATAACATATCCGTTTACCCTCTGGCTTTCTCGATTCTGCAACCCTGTGGAGAGCAATTAGCTCAGCCATTTTACTGGACCCTTTTCTCTTATTGTTTGCTCCATTTGAAGCGGTTAAGCTTGTCGGTTCTTGCATTTATGATCCACCCTGAAATATTTTTGCTTATAAGTCTCGATAATAATGACAAAAAATTCGCTTTTCGATCTTCGCATATGCATAAAGATTTTTATTTCGTGTCCACTTTTTCCGTATTCATGAGCATACGGTGTATAAAGTCAGCAGAATCTACGAAAAATTGATATTGAGAGATTCCCTGATTATCCAGTACCTCTTTGAAGTCTGAACGCATTTCTGTGAGCCCTTTGACAATCAGAGTCAACAGAACGGTCACTTCAACTGGATCAATATCACGTCGGATCATACCTTCATTGATCCCTGATTTTATCGCATTGCACGTTATTGTAAATGTATCCTGACGCAACTTGAGAATCTCCTTTGCGACTTCATTTATATTCTTTTTATCATCAAGGTCGAACCTTCCAGATCGGAAGTAAAGATATGTCCGATTATAATCCGGGTACCTGTTAATGAATTCAAAGTACACATTTCCTATCGTGTCAAGTATCTGGATGCCTGTTTTACAATTTTTAATGCCATCTTCAATCATGGCATTCAATATTCTTATCCCGCGCAGGACAATAGTGAAAAAAAGTGATTCCTTGTTTTTAAAGTAAAGATAAAGAGTCGCTTTGTTGAGTTCTACCTCGTTAGCGATTTCGTCCATCGAAACGCCATCATAACCCCTGGAGAAAAACAGCTTTTCCGCCGCGTCAAGAATATAACTACGTCTCTGTTCTTTTTCCTGCTCCTTTATCTCTTTTATAGACATCTCAATCACCAAAGAAAATAACCCTGATTAATTAAAATAACTATTAGTTACAATAATAACTAGTAGTTACAATAATAACTATCGTTTAATTACTATATTAACATTAGCATTCAGTTACTAACTTTACTATTCAGTTAGATTTCGCGTTCCAAAGAAAAAAGTAACAGCTTTAGTAAAGCCGTTTCTTTAATAATATATATCCTAAAAATATTTATTTTCTGAGCCTATCCATAACTCAATTTCCTTCAAATCTCCTGACCTTCTCCAAATTTCTCTATTTTATCCAAATTCCCCATTTTATCCAAATTTACTGGTTTTACCAAGTTTTTTGAAAATCTGCTTGTAGCCTTTTGGACGAGGAAATTGAAACTTTTCCTTTAGAAATTCACCTGCTTAACCTGTCGATCTGGCTCGAATCGCAAGCCAGGCTACTATAGCCCCTAACCCAATAATGAGGGCAACAAAACGTATAAGCCCTCCGAGAAAAGGAATTTCATATACAATTGCAAACAGGACTGCCCCGAAAATATAATACATCATTTTTCCTGCTTCCTTTTTTAAGATTTTATTATAGATTACCCTGCCAGCAAGCAGTTTTACAGGTACTGTCGCGATAAGAAGCGCAAATACCATAAACAGGATAAGCAGGATTGAAAGGCTCCACCCAATAAGAGTAGCAAGCAGGATTATCGAGAGTACCGGAAGAAGAACTAGAGTTAGAAAACCCAGTAGTCCTGTTTTCAGAGGTGAGTCTTTTACAAGTTCTACAAGCCCACCTACGAAACTCGGGAAAAGGTAGATAAGGACCAGGCCAATAGCCAGGGATGCAAGCAACCTCCATATGAAGGAGAAAATGCTAAACCCTTTGGAAACACTTTCGTACTGTTCTTCCGTCGCATTTACCTGCGTGATATTCAGGTTTCCTCCAACCTTATCGTTCAGGTTCGATGGATAATTATCGGCTTGAAGTGAAAGATTTCCTTTAAGCTTGAAGTTATCTCCGGTTTTGAGGGTGTCTGTTGAGACATCCCCATTTCCGTTAACGGTTCCATCGAGCGTTACTTCCCCGCCACCAAGCAGAATATCTCCTTCGACTACGCTGTTCCGGGAAAGGATAATCTGACCACCGAGTGCTGCCACATCTCCACCTACATTCCCGTTTACCCGTATAGATCCTCCGGCTGCGATAATGTTTCCTGAAACGTCTCCATTAACAATTATCTCCCCGCCTGCACCCAGGAAATCGTTTCCCGTGTTCCCGTTTATTTCAAGTCGAGACCCTGCAAGTACCAGGTCTCCTTGGATGTTCTGGTCGATCTGAAGGTTCTCACCAGCTCCAAAAGCGTTTCCTGAGCTCGTATGTTTAAGAAAATTTTCATCGGCAGCTCCTGCTGAGTAAGGCAGTGCAGCAAAAAGCATTATAATTAAAATAAGAATTGATACCAATTTTTTTTCCATAAAACAGCCCTCTTTGCACTATTACTTAATTTTTAAATTACTTTAGATCACTATTTAATTTTGCGCATAATTATACCTTGATTAATGAATGTTTTCAAAAGATTATTGAAACTAATATTAAAGTTCAATTTAAGTGAATTAAAAGTAAAGTAAAGTAAAGTAAGTAAAGTAAAGCAAAGGTTCAATGAAAGTAATAACTGTATAAACCACCCCTTTCACAGTAAGACATGTCTCCGGAATTTAGCTGGAAAGCTCCATGATGTCGACCAGATATGATTTCGGTCAGATACTGCCCTCTTTTCGGATTTGAGTTTGAGAAATTTTACCAGAAATTACTATGGATTCTGGAAGGGTCGTACCTTATTCTTCCGGATTTTTCCTCTGCCGGATAACCCATTGCAATTATTGAAAACGGAGTTACGTGTGCCGGAATATTCAACAACTCCCTGAGTTCCTGAATCATCTTTTCAACGGGATAAACCCCGATCCAGACAGCGCCAAGTCCAAGATCGTGGGCAGCAAGCAGCATATTCTGGCTTGCAGCCGAACAGTCCTGAATCCAGAAGTCTTTATATTTCGGAGCGTGCTGATCCCCGCAGACAAGCACCGCAGTTGGAGTGTCCTTTAGCATTTTTGCATATGGATGTAATTCCGAAATTTTCTCAAGCAGATCATGTTGATCAATTATAACAAAATGCCAGGGCTGCTCGTCTC
>DUGT01000205.1:0-6124 GCA_013331275.1 Methanosarcina sp.
TCAAGCAAAAATTTAAGTAAAAAATTCAGGTAAAAATTCAGGTAAAGTTCTTTAAACGATGATCAATCCATCAATTTCTAATGACTAATCAGAGTTCATACCTAAGCCCTGCCAGATTCTCTTTAATTTTCTTCTCCAGTTTTTCGGATTTCCTGAACTGCTCCGAAAGTTCGGCAGTCAGTCTCTCCATTTTCTCTTCAAATTCCTCGTCATCATCCTCGATTTCCTCAAAACCCACAATATGGATTAGAAATACTTTAAAAAGTTATCTTTCCGGTTCCAGAAACCTGTTCAATAAGAAAAAACTCATGATGTCTGCCGATAGCCCCAAATATTCAAAGATATATCGACCATCAAGTCGGTCAGGGATTCTTCGCTCTTGATGAGGAATAGGGAATAAATTAAGTCACACTGGATAATGCCTTTTACCGCAATTCCCCAGTCAATAAGGACTTCAAGAGGGTCTTTATCGCCTATCTCAACGCCATTGAAACGGCAAAAAAGTTCGGACACAGCTTTGTAGTATTCGTTTTTAAAATCCAGATTTTTGATTTCTTCCACTATCTCGCCGTCGAGCAGTGAGGCTATGATCAACGCTTTTGACAAAGATATGTTATCTCTGGTATATTGCTGCATATTTTTTATTACATTCCTTATGTAGCCAGGAAAATCATTAAAATCAATATTTTCGGACTTATTTGTCATCAGTAACTCGTCCGTGTACCGATAACTGATCTCTTTAAGGATGTCAAACTTACCTCCTGGGAAATATTTGTAGATCAGTCCTATGCTCACACCGCCAGCCTCAGCTATGTCTCGGATGGTTACATTTTCATAACCTTTTGTCTCTATCAACATGCACGTTGCATCTTGAATAGAGATAATTTTCGCTTTTTTATCCCGTTTTGTGCTTTTTCTATCTTCTTGAACAGTTTTTTTATCCTGCATCTGGTATCTCCTGAGTGAACAATATTCAAAACCTCTGTTAATAAATTGTATGCATTTATACTCCAAGTGAACAATAGCCAAAACTTCTGTTAGTAAATTATATGCGCTAATACATTAAGTGAACAATGTTCAAAACCTTTATTAATAAGTTGTATGCATTAAAGATTAGTAGAATTTTATACAAAGTCCAGAAATAATTCAATGTTTTTAAAATCAAAACTTACTTCAATAAATTTTATAGATACATTTTAATAATTATTATAATACAGAACCGGGGTAAAAGACAATGAAAGCTACACTTTTCTTACTTATTTTTTACCTAATATCAGTTTTTCCGGCCTCTGCATCCGAGAATTCTCACACTGAAGAAACGAATACAATGCGCATAGCTGATCTTTATAGCGATCTGGAGTCCTTTGATATAACCCTTTACTCAGACCAGCCAGAAAACAACTTGAGTCTTGAGGTGCTTCTTGTCAGATCCACGGGAACAAACGAGAAAACACTTGACAAACAGGTACTTCCAATAGATAATATTCCTGCAAATAAACAGGTGACAAAGGTTGGTTTCTGGAATGTCGGAAATTCCGAACGTGGAGCTTATAAGTTAAAGGCCAGGCTTCTTGAAGGAAATAAGGCTATCTCAGAGGCTAAATATAATTTTGCTTACGGCACCAACTCTGCATTAAGGCTTCAGGTCAATGACCTGGTCGCTAACTCACAGGGAATTAGTGTCGCACTCTCTCCGAAAGAAGCCTCACTTTTTGATATTGAATATATGCTTGTAAATGATTCGGACGTTGTTTATACAACAAAATCTGAAAAATTATCACTTACCAGCGCTCCGGATATTTTTTCCGCTCCCTGGGGTACACTTCTTGAGAACAATAAAGAATATACTGGAAGAGTAAAGATTCAGGTTTATTCCCCTGAAAGGGAAGTTATAAGCTCATCTGAGAGGTTTACTGCCAGAGACGATGCGGAGATTACCGATATTTACAAAGATGAAACCGGTGCCAGTGCGACTGTTTATGGGCGCTCTCAGGTACCTTTTGAAGGAAGCCTGATTTTTTCGGTATACAAACTGAACGCAAATTCTGAAAAAGGAAATGATAGTCTTATTGAGTCTGCCCAACAAAAAGTTCCAGTATTGCTGAACAACGATGATGAGACCGTTGAGGTTGCCTGGGACCACAGGCTTCCGGAAGGGATCTACAGACTTGAAATCGAGCTTCTGGGAAACGATGGTGATGTTATTGAGCACAGAGAAACAGTTATCGAATCCGATCTCTCTCAGAATTCTAACGTTAGCTCGGTAAATAATACCACTTCAGAAGCAGAAGCTTCAGGTAAAAACGGAATTCCCGGTTTTTCTGCAGCAGCTTTAATTTCAGGGCTTGCGGCCATTTTTATTTTGTTAAGAGATAAAATTTGAAACCAAATTAAAGGCTGTGAGTCCAATGCGTTATGAACTCTTTATAGCACTCAGGCAGATTCGATCAAGAAAATTTCAGACAATTCTTTCAGTTGGAGCTATAGCTCTTGCTGTGATGGTACTTACCGTCTCCCAGGCTTTTATGGTTGGTTTTACTGGCGAGCTCTATAATACTACAGTAAATAAACTTCCTCATGTCTCAGTATCTCCGCAAGAGGGCGAGGATTATATTTACCTTTACAGAACCCTTGTTGACAATACCAGCAAAATCGAGGGCGTTTCTGCGGTTTCTCCATTTCTTACGGGAAAAGCTTCTTTCAGGTTCAAGACAAATTCCCTTAACGCCGAGCTAAAAGGCATTCTCCCTTTACAGGAAAATAATATTAGCGCTATTGAAGCCGATATGGTTGAAGGAGATTTCAGGGAGCTTGAATATTCGAGAAATACCATTGTAATTGGCTCGAAACTGGCAGATAAGCTTGAGGTTAATCTTGGAGACTCTGTTGATGTGTCTTTTCCCAATGCAAATCCTCTGTCTCTTAGAGTAGTTGGGATCTTCCACACCGGCTCTCCTCTGGACGAATCACTTACTTACACATCTCTGGATACCGCCCAGAAGTTCTACAATGTTCAGGACGTGATAAATGGAATCTCTGTTAAGCTTGAAGATTTTAACAGGGATAGAGAAGTTGCCGCTAAGATAGAAAAGACCGGCTACAAGGCAAGAGGCTGGACCGAAAGCAACCCCGAAATCCTTCAAACCATTGCCATCGAGAGCACTTCAAATAATGTAATCCTTGGTCTGATTGTAGTTATTGCTTCTTTTGGAGTGATTAGTACTTTGAATCTTTCAGTTATCGGTGCAATAAGCCAGATAGGGATGCTCCGAGCTATGGGAGCTACGATTTCCAGTATTCGGACAATTTTTGTGCTCCAAAGCGGTATTCTAGGTTTTTTAGGTGCTTTTATCGGAACTCTTACAGGAGTTGCAATATCTCTGGCAATAGGCCAGTATAAAATACCAGGTGCTTCCTCGGAACTTTATGGCGGCATGACAACTATTCCCATAATAATCCGAATAGGGGATATTCTGGTTATTATTCTTGCAGTTTTTCTGCTGAACCTTATTGCCGGGATTTATCCTGCCCAGCAGGCAGCTAAACTCGATCCTGTGAAGGCCATCAGTTCAAAGTAAGTATAGATGGAAGATTTTACTCCTTAGCTTACTTCATATCAAATTTATAAAGTTATGCTAATAAAATGTTCTAACAGGTAAAAATATTCTGGAAACTATGAAATTCCCCGCTGACTAAAAACCCATAGATGTATCATCTCCAGGAGCTTATTCAGATGTATGAATTAAAAATCGCATTGAGGCAGGTTTTTTCCAGAAAAAGGCAAACTTTTTTCGCCATACTTGCAGTTGCCCTTGCAGTAGCCGTGATTACGGTAATGATGGCAATGCTTTCTGGCTTTCAAGGAGAACTTGTAAAATCCAGTATTGAAAACAATCCCCATATTGTTATCAATCCTCAGGATGAAAAAGAAGGGTTTATTCATCTTTACAGATATAATTCGGCCTTGATTTCGGAAAAAGAAGGAGTTATGGCGGTGTCTCCCAAATATCTGGGCCAGACTGCCCTGGAACACAAGGACAATGCTGAAGGTGTTTCACTTCAGGGGATTGAACCTGAGGCTGAAGATAAGGTTATGCGAGTGAGCAAAGATATAGTAGAAGGGAGCTTTCTATCGCTTACTCATACAAGGCATGGAATAGTACTTGGAGATAAGCTTGCGGAAAATCTTGGGGTTCAGCTAGGGGACCGAGTAAATGCGGTATTTCCGGGCTCAAAAACAACTTCTTTTAAGGTCATAGGTCTGATCCATACTGGAACTGCGGCAGATGAGGTAACAGCCTATGCAAGGCTGGACTCGGTGCAGGATTTCTTCAACGAACCTGGAGTTGTAAGCACAATAGGAATCAGGGTCGCAGACCCTTATAAAGCAGATAGTATTGCAAGTTCAATTGAAAGAGAAAACGAGCTTAACGCAGTAAGCTGGATAGAAGCAAATGCAGAAATCCTTAATCTTCTAAACACTCAGAAGGTTTTCGTAAATGTTTTCTATCTCCTTATTTACGGGATTGCAGGGTTCGGGATTTCAAATGCTCTAATAACCATTATTTCCCAGAGAACCCGAGAAATAGGCATCTTAAAAGCTATGGGAGCCTCTCAAAAAAGTATAATGATTGTCTTTCTTTTCCAGTCTGTGATTCTCGGAGCTATTGGGCTGGTTTTGGGCATTATCCTGGGTTATATTGCAATCATTATTCTGCAGAGTTATAAAATTGCAGTCCCTCAGGAGATGTATTTCGGGCTTCAGACACTTCCTCTTGAAGTTGAACCTCTAAACTTCGTATATGCTGCTTTCTTCGCTTTTATAATCAACATAATCTCAGGTATCTACCCTGCAAGAAAAGCTGCAAAGCTTGATCCTGTAAAAGCCATAGAAAGTGCCTGATATGATATCTTTCGCTGGTGTAAAAAAGCTGTTTATTTCTGGTTTTAGCGTATAATAAATTTACAAATTATTTGCAAACTTACTTACAAATTGTTTACAAACTTATCTACAGATTTATTTAAAAATAATTTAAAAATTTAAGGCTGTCCGCTTAAAATTTGAGAAATTTCAGAGTTAAAAAGAGTCAATAAAACCTTGACTGTTCAAATCTCAATAACTCTACTGAGGCGTAGAAAATATGGCAGAAGAAAGCCCAATAATCGAACTTAAAAATCTGACAAAAATTTATAAAAACGGAATGGAATTCCGTGCTCTCGATAATGCAAATCTGAAAATAAAAAAGGGGGAATTCGTGGCAATTGTCGGACCATCAGGATCAGGTAAAAGTACACTTATGCATTTAATAGGCTTGCTGGATACTCCAAGTTCAGGTACTCTACTGATAGACAGGAATAACGTAACAAATATGTCTGACAAAGAACGTTCTGAGATCAGAAACAGGATGCTTGGTTTTGTATTCCAATACCATCATTTGCTCCCTGATTTTACAGCCCTGGAAAATGTAATGATGCCACTTTTGATTGCTGGGAAAAAGACGAAAGAAGCAAAGGAAACTGCCGAAAAACTCCTGAAAGAAGTAGGACTTGAAGACCGGATGGATCACAAACCCGGTGAACTTTCAGGAGGACAGAATCAGAGGGTTGCAATAGCAAGAGCATTGAGCTGTTCTCCTGCAATTGTACTTGGGGATGAACCGACAGGTAATCTGGATACAAAAACCGGTGACATGATTTACGAGCTTCTCAGGCAGCTGAATAAGGAGTATAATCAGACATTTATCGTAGTTACTCATAACGATGATATGGCCTTAAAAGCTGATAGAATCATCAGGCTTGTGGATGGAAAAGTTACGGTTCAGTAAGGAATAATGAACATCGATTATAAAAATATTGTTATTGTCATATAAAAAGTGGCTGGAAAATACTAGTTGGTGCCATACTCTGAGTCAGATTCTTGACTATGTGGCCAATGGACATATAATTTTTTCTAAAACTGCCTTAGTAAAAAAACGTTTGAAGTAGATTTTACTTTGAGAATACGCAGGTTCAAACAAAATATTAATCAAAAAACTATTGAAATCTCTGAAAAAGAGATCAAAACCTTAAAAGATAATTAAAATTTTAAAAAGAATTAAAGACCTAAAAAATAGTTAAAGCCTAA
>DUGT01000205.1:6226-10586 GCA_013331275.1 Methanosarcina sp.
AAAAAATAGTTAAAGCCTAAAAAGTAATTTAAACCCTAAAAAGGAATTAGAATCTAAAAGAAGCAATTAAAGACCTAAAAAGAGGTTAGAACCCAAAAAATAGTTGAAACTTGAAAATTCCTTTAAAAATATTAGGGAGAGCCTGGAAGAATTTTGTTCTTTTTACTGTAGCCCCCGTTACAGTAACTCCGAAAACATCCCAGTTTATATTATTCGGATTGAACCTCTTCCAGGCAATTCTTTATCACATACCCTACCAGTCACTTTCCCATTGAGTTGATCCATCCGTTTTTTCTACCGTGGTCTAAAATTCTCTTTTATCCGTTCGCTTTGGTTTGTTCTCTTCAGTTTACAAACATAATTATTCCTAAAATTATTTAAAATAAATTATATGAAAAATTGTTTGCAAATAAAAAATACTTGCCTATAAAATGTTATTTTAACGAACAATAAATAAATATAAAATATGATTTTATTATTTACCGAACTTTTTAAAATTAGCATCAATTTTCATAAAAACCAACTGTAATTAACTCTAAACCAAATTCTAATTTTAAAAAGCTGACAAAGTTGTCAAAAGTAATTCGTAAAAAATAGGAATAGTAAACTCTCAAATTGTAAAGTTTTATGAAAGAGGTTTTAAAATTAAGTGCTTTTAACATTGTTTGTTACTAAAATATAGAAGCATTTAAAATCAAAGATAATTTTCTGCAGGCTGAGAATGTTTGGGTAAACTGACAATTTGGAGTAAAACAACAATGTTCTGGCAGATACTCAGAAAAACTGTATCCCAATATACTCTGTTTTAATCATCTATTTTTAAATAACTTGCGAACTTCTAAAAAATCTAATAAAATCATATAACTTTTTAAATAGTGAATACATATGGATCCATATTCTTATTTAAAATTGAAAAAGTTAAGAAACGTTGGGCTAAAGGAATAAAGGGTGTAAAGTAGAAAAATCTAGTAATATGCTGTTTGTCTGGATTTCAACCAAGATATTGATAATTACTCCCATGAGCTGGAAAATATGTAAATCAAAAATGGAGGATTGAAAGTTATTAAAGGTAATAATTTACTAGAGAAAGCAGAAAAAATACCAGGAAGATATAAAGAAAAAATTGTAGAAGAACTTTCTCCAATAACCTCCAGCGTTTTCCTGAGACTTGGAAAAGAAGGAACAGTTCTTTGTGCTAGCAAGGCAGCTAATGCTCTTCTCGAATACTGGGGTATAAGAGAAGGGGAAAAAGTCCCTCAGGAGTTAAGGCACAGTATAAGAAGAGTTCTCATACAGGGAAATCCGGAAAGTCTTGAAATTCAGGCCGGAGAAACAACATATTTTGCAGTACTCTACCCTTTTCCGAAAAATGAGTATGTAAATCTTGAAGGATTTAACATAACTCTCAAAGCTCTTACCGAAGAAAAACTTAGTAAAAAAGAAAAACAATACCGTTTCCTTAGTAACCTCTGTAACCTCTACAGAATGTCCTTAACATGCAAAAACGTTCAGAAGATTCTGGAAGAAAGTGCCCTGATTATTGCTAAAGGCCTTGATATAGAATTTTCCAGAATCCTGGAACTCAAATCTGACGGAACCTTCATTATGAGGGCAGGGTATGGCTGGAAAGACAAAACCATAGACAGTGTTATCATAGAAAAAATGTCTCAGGCAGAATGTACCCTTGTTTTGAGAAGACCAATTCTCCGGGAAAATATCGAAAACGAAACCCGCTTTAAATGCATTGAGTATCTCAGGCAATACGGAATACTCAGCGGAGTATCAAGCCTGATAGGAGATATAAATGAGCCTTTCGGACTAGTGGAAGTTTACAGTCGAGAAAAAAGAGAATTTACTGAGGATGATGAATCTTTCTTGGATTCTGCCGCTTTTTTGTTGTCTGAGGTCATAAAACGCCTGCACTATGAGAAAGAACTCCAGATTCATCAGCAAGAACTGGAAGAGCTCGTCGAAAAAGAGACCCTTGCGTACATGGAAGCAAATGAGAAACTTGTACATGAAGTAACGGAAAGAAGAAAAATCGAAAATAAACTTCAGAATAACGTGCAGTTTCTTGAAATCCTGCTTGATAGTGTTCCAAGCCCTGTTTTCCAGAGGGACCTGAATGAAACATATGTAAATTGTAATGAGAGTTTCGCCAGGCAGATTATGGGGCTTCCAAAAGAAAAGGTTATAGGAGGTTCTTTTCATGAGTTTCGGAAAAAAGTTCCAAAAGAGCTGGCAGAAATATACCTTAAGGATGACAGGAGCCTTATTGAAAAAGTGGGGAACAACTATTACGAAACCAAAGTGGTCTGTGCCGACGGTGTGCACAGGGATTTTCTTTTCCATAAAGCTACCTATCAGGACAATTCAGGAGAAGTAGCCGGAGTTGTCGGAGTAATGCTTGATATAACACAGCGTAAGGAAGCTGAGGAAACCTTCAGAAAAAGTGAAGAGAAATACCGGATTGCTACCGAGCAGACCGGCCAGATCGTGTATGACTATAATACAAAAACACAGAAAGTAGATTGGGCAGGAGCTATTGTAGAGCTTACAGGTTACAACTTTGAGGAATTCCAAAAAATTAGTCCTGAAATATGGCTAGAGCATATTCATCCTGATGACCGCAAAAAAGTAATAGAAAAAGTAAGGCTCTTTTTTGAAAGAAAGGAGAAACTAAGGGAAGAATTCAGATTCAGAAGAAAGGATGGAAATTATATTTATGTAGAGGATAGGGGAGTGCTTCTTAGGGATGAGAAAGAGAATGCATATAGACTGCTCGGAGTAATGAAAGATATAACCAAACTAAAGCTGGCTCAGGAAAGCCTTGAGAGAAGTGAAGAAAGATACCGTATTGCAACTGAACAGACAGGTCAGATAGTATATGACCATGATAGGCTTACAGGTAAAATCGAATGGGCTGGAGCCGTTAAAGAGCTTACCCAGTATAGTCCGGAAGAGTTTCAGAGTTTTAACAGAAGTGACTGGGAAGCAAATATTCATCCTGATGACCGCAAGAAAACTATTGAAAAGTTGGAAAAGTACAGGGAGAGAGAAGAGAGACTTACCACTGAGTATAGATTCAGAAGGAAAGACGGAAGCTATCTTTATATAGAAGACAGCTGGATTTTTCTGAAAAATGAACAGGGACACTCTTACAGGGAAATTGGGGTAATGAAAGATATTACAGGGCTAAAACTTGCGTCGAAAAAGTTAAGAGAAAGCGAAGAACGATACAGATTTTTTATGAAGAACTTTAGGGGAATAGCTTTCCAGGGAGATCTGGATTTCAAACTCATTCTTTTGGAGGGAAGCGTAGAAACAATTACAGGATACATGAGAGAAGACTTCACTTCAGGGAAAATAAACTGGCAACAGATTGTTCTTCCTGAAGACTGGAAAAAGCTCGTTAATAATAATGAAAGATTAAAGAATGATCCGCTACTTCTCATAGAGCACGAATATCGTATAAGGCACAGTGAAGGAAAAATAAAATGGGTTCGCGAGATTGTCCAGAATATTTCGGACCCAACAGGCAAGAAAAGGATCCTGCAAGGCGCGATTTACGATATAACCGGACAAAAAGAAGCCGAAGAGTCTCTGAGGAAAATAGAAGAAATCCGTAAGAAAGAAATTCATCACCGCATAAAGAATAACCTCCAGGTTATTTCCAGCCTTCTGGAACTCCAGGCTGAAAGATTTAGTGAAAAGGAAGTCCTTGAGGCTTTCCGAGAAAGCCAAAATCGGATTGCCACCATGGCTATAATCCATGAGAAACTTTACAGATCAGAAAATAGCGAGACTCTTGATTTTTCGGGATATCTTCAAAAACTGACTTCAGATCTTCTTCATTCATACAATATCAGAAAAGATGACATCAAAACATTTCTGGATGTTGAAGAGATTTTTCTCGGAATGGACACTGCAGTTCCTCTGGGGATAATTATTAATGAGCTTGTATCCAACTCTTTGAAACATGCTTTCCCCCAGGGCAGAAAAGGAGAAATCCGAATAAAACTCTGCAAGGCTGAAGAGAATGTCAAGAATAAAAGTATAAGTAATATCACTAATAATAATGGTGCAAAGAGCTCAATTAATAAAAATAGTCAATATTCGCTGGTAGTTTCGGACAATGGGTTGGGTTTTCCGGAAAAACTTGATTTCAGGAGTAGTGGTTCTCTGGGTCTACAGCTTGTAAACATTCTTGTTGAACAACTGGATGGTACAATTGAACTTCAAAAAGGTTCAGAGACTAGCTTCAAAATATTATTTAAGGAAAACAACTGATTATCCAGAGGCTTATCCAATATAAAAGGGGAGATACAATGAAAAAAGCAAAAATTCTGGTTGTCGAAGA
>DUGT01000205.1:10652-11221 GCA_013331275.1 Methanosarcina sp.
GCAAAAATTCTGGTTGTCGAAGATCAGAATATCGTGGCTCTCAATATTAGAAACAAACTGAAAAACCTTGGTTACACCGTGCCGGGTACTGCGTCCACAGGAGAGGAAGCAATAAGAAAAGCCGAGTTAACGAACGCAGACCTTGTTTTGATGGACATTATGTTAAAAGGAGAAATGGATGGAATTGAGGCTGCCCGTGAGATAAAAAACCGACTTAGGATTCCAGTACTATATCTTACAGCCTATACTGATGACGAAACTCTTGAGAGGGCAAAAACAACAGAGCCTGCAGGATACATCTCTAAACCTTTTAAGGAAGAGGATCTGCACAGCAATATCGAAATGGCACTTCATAAACACAGAGCAGAAAAGAAAGAAGCCGAAAGAGAAGCTGAAAAAGAAAATGAAAAGACTCCTGAGTAAATATTTACTGCAACCTTTCACCACAAGTCTGGACCTGTGAAATTTCATAAAAATTATAGAATGAATCCTTAATGGACACAGAGAATTTGAAAACCAGAAAAAAGTAGAATTGAGGTTGGAGAAAAATAGCAGAGGGAATAATCTCA
>DUGT01000205.1:11346-11588 GCA_013331275.1 Methanosarcina sp.
CCATTGGTAAAAGAATCCTCTAAATCCTATTATGTAAAAGACAAAAACACTATTTTAATTTACCTGTAACATTGAAACTGAGAAAGTTTTTTCTTCAGAAAGGCTTCTTTCACTAAAAACATCCTATTTACTTCCTTTTCGAATCAGTGAAACCCACAAAAAGTTGAAAGTATTGACACGCTCATTCTTTAGAATATGCGTTGTCTAGCAACCGTTGCACCGGTTGATCACGCCGATAGGGT
>DUGT01000205.1:11806-29616 GCA_013331275.1 Methanosarcina sp.
TTTTCGCTCAAGCCTTTTTTGAAAAGGCTTGCGGGCAAGCAGTTTTTTGAAAAGGCTTGTGAACACGCCGTCAGGGTTTGGGAGTAAGGATCTCAAATTCAAGCATTTATCGGACTTTCGATAAAATCTTTTCTCAAAAGGCTTGCAGGCAACAGTAATATTAATAAAAAAAGAGTTATATTAACCATATAATTTTTTGTGGTCATAAGTAAACCTGAGAGTAAGAAGATTGGGAGTTTTCTTACTCTGTAACATATGTAACCTATAGCCTGCAGTTACTTCGTTAAAGGGGAAAATCAAGATGATAGGATGCAGTTTTAGAAGTATGCGATTTTGAACATATAGTTTTAGAGAAGCGCGACTTTAGAGATTGTTAAAAAACAGTAAGAAGACAAAGAAAGGAATATAATTCAAAAAATATAAGATAGATAAAAAATGGACGAAAAAATAGACAAAACGAAAATTCTAGTTGTAGAAGACCAGGCCATTGTGGCTTTAAATATTAAAGTTCGGCTGAAGAATCTGGGATACGCAGTTCCTAGCACTGCGGTCTCAGGGGAAGAAGCGATAAGAGAAGCTGAGCTTACAAATGCTGACCTGGTTTTAATGGATATTATGCTAAAAGGAGATGTGGATGGAATTGAAGCGGCCCGAATTATTAAATCACGCTTTGGAATACCTATAATTTACCTTACTGCCTGTACGGATTTTGAGACCCTTGAACGAGCAAATCTAACAGATCCAGAGGGATATATTTCGAAGCCCTTCAAAGAAGAAGACCTATGCAAAAACATAGAGACTGCTCTTCTTAAAAACCGGTCAAAAAAGAAAAAATAAGAGAGTAGGTTAAAGATAAAAGTTATTAAAGTTAATTGAAGATATTAAAGTTAATTGAAGATATTAAAGTTAATTGAAGATATTAAAGTTAATTGAAATTACTAAAAACAATGTAAAGAGTCATCACCTTTTTTAGAGTTTAAGAACTTTTGATGCTTTCATAGCATTGGAAACCATAGTCTCGATATCCATTTTTCTTTCCTCAAGTACGATAAGGTCATAATTTGCTCCAATTTCAGGCCTCTCAGGCACAGCAGTGCAGCTGCCTGCGGGTTGACTGGAAATATCATAGGTTCCGACTTTGCGGGCAATATCCATGATTTCAGTTTTATCAAAAGCTATCAAAGGATGATAAATAGGGATAGCAAGTTGATAGATTTCAGCATACATATTGGCAGCAGTCTGGGAAGCTACCTGTCCCAGGGAAGAACCGGTAATAATTCCACTTGCCCCTTCTTTTTTCATAACCTCATAAGCTTCCCTGTACATCATGCGTTTGCAGAGAAGACAGGTATTTTTTCGGTTACAGATGTCTATAAATGCCTCGAGATTGGGACCGTGAGGAATCTCATAAGTTGTAAACTGATACCCTGGAGCCCACTTTTGGAGCTGACGAATACATTCAAAAGCGCGTTCTCTTGCGGCATTCTCGGCATAGGGCGAAGTGTTGCAGTATACGGGAATAATCATAACTCCGCGTTTCATCATAAGCCAGGCTGCAACTGGGGAGTCAAGCCCGCCGGACATTAAAATAACCATGCTTCCTTGGGTGCCGAGAGGAAGACCACCGACTCCATTAAACGTTTCCAGGTAAATGTAAGCGAAATTTTGCCGCATTTCCACGAAAATTTCCTTATCAGGAGAACTCAGGTCAACTCTGGGATGCTTCCCTTTATTTTCCAGAGCACTCCATACGGCATCCCCGCAGGTTCTACCTATGTCCACTGAAGAAAAAGGGTGGTTCCCACTTCTTCTGGCCCTTACGGCAAAAGATTCGCCTTCTAAAACCAGGTCCTTGGCCAGGGTAGCACATACAATGGCTGCACTCTCAAGGGTAGGTTCAGTCGTTAATGCAGGAGAAGTAGAGACAATCCCAAAAACATCAGCAGCTGCTTCAGCCGCACGGAAATCCGTAGTGTCAATAAATATTCGGCCCCATTCCCTCCGTATCTGAGAATATGGAATATCTCGAGAATCCAGCATTGCCGCAATATTCTTCATGAGAATTTTCTCATACCAGTTCCGAACTCCTCTACTTTTAAGAGCAAGTTCACCATACCGAACTATGACTACATTAGATGGAACTTCAGACCTTAAAGAAGAAGGATCGGAATCAGAGTTATCTGGATTTTCGATATAATCTTCTGGTTTGTTCTTGCTTTCTCTCGAGCTATGGGTATCAGCCTTAGGCTTTACTTCGATCTCATTGGAATTGTCTGTCATGGATGCTAAAGTTAGGATGGCATGAAGTTTAAAACTTTCAGGATAAAGAATTTGATTTTCAAAAGTGAGAAGGTTAATAAGTCAGAAGAAAAAGTTAGTAAAGTTATGGACCAGATGAAAAAAGTTAATAAGCCAGGCAAGTAACATAAAAATATAAAGGAAAATCGTACCAGCATGCATTTGACTGCATACCGGAAAAGATTTATGGGTTTCAATTTTCCGGAATTCGAGTTTTAACCGGATTCCGTAATATTTCATTCTTCACTACTATTTGCTCTTCCTTCATCAGGTTCGGGAACATACCAGTAACCTGACCCCTCACTTTCCCATCCCTCGTCAAGCTCAGTATAGTTCCCGTTTTCCGATCCATCATCAAGCTCAATATAGTTCTCATTCTCCTGGCCCTCATCAGTCTCAGTATAGTTACTGCTATTGTATTCCGGACTGTAAGAAAGATCAGATATCTTTCCTGATTGAGAAAGCTCAGTCATGTTTGCACTTACATTTCCTGAAATATTCTCTTCTCCTCCATACCATCTTGAAGGTAGAGAGTAATTCAGAGTGCTGTCATAATACTCAGGAAGGAAGAACTTAGTTCCTCTTTTCTGTAGAGCGTCCACAAAATCAGGATCGATTTCATCCAGTTTTGCCTTGCATACAGCAGCCTCATCTAGCTTCTTTAGAGTGTAAAGAGCAAAACGTTTGTTGTAAAGAGCCGAAGCTGAGTTCGGGTTAATTGCAAGGATCCTGTCATAACATGTAACTGCTTCTTCAGTTTCTCCCATCATATTGTGGATGTATCCTTTGTTATACCAGGCTGTGATACAATCAGGTTTAAGCTCTATTGTTTTGTTGAAACAATTAAGAGATGCTTTATTGCTGCTTAACGTAAGATAAGTGCAGCCCTGGAAATATAAGGCTGTAACATTATCTGGACTATATTCCAGAGCCTTATTGTAACAGTCAATAGCTTGCTGGTATTGTTCCAGCTTGTAGAGCACAAAGCCCTTTTTATTGTAGGCGTCCACATTTCCAGGATCCAGTTCAAGAATTCTGTCATAGCAGCCTACTGCTCCCTCAAAGTCTCCGCTGTTTTCTAGGGCTTTTCCCTGTTTGTAAATAATCTCCCTGTCATCCGGTGAGATTTCAAGCATTCTCTCGTAACATGCAGCAGTTTCCTCGTATCTACCAAGTGCTTCCAGTAAAGAGGCTTTTTCGGCCATGACCTGGGAATTTTCAGGTTGAAGCTTAATTATTGTATCATAATCTTCCAGTGCTTCATCGGATTTATTGGATTTCGATAGAGCGAGAGCTCGACTTCTGAGAGCCTCAATGTTTTCAGGCTCAGAGTTAAGAAGTGTAGTGTAACAGGAGATTGCCTCATCATACCTGCTCAGATTCGAGAGGGCAAGACCTTTCCCAAGGAGGGCATCTGAATTGCTGGAGTTTAGAGCAAGCAACTGGTCATAGTAACTGACTGCTTCTTCAAGCTTTCCAAGATTGCCTACAGTAGAAGCTATCCCATATAGGGCTCTACTTGACTGTGGGTCAAGGTCCAGGGCTTTCTTGTAGCATTCCAGAGCTTCTTCACTTCTGTTTAACTTATCAAGTATCAAGCCTTCTTCATACCAGGCCTCGGCACGTGCAGGATTAATTGCAAGCACCATATTATAAGAAGTAAGTGCATCATCATACATTCCGAGTTTACTGTAGATAGAGGCTTTTCCATACCATGCAGTATCGTAACTGACCTCGGGGCTAAAAAGGTTCAGATCTTCAGAAGGTTCGGCATGATCTTCTGAGCTCATGTATTCATAGTTCAGAAGATAAGCCCAGAAACCTCCAGAAAGCACCTGGGCAGGATTGGCATCTGTACTATTATTTTTAACTTGCTCTGATATTGGAGCTGTTGAGTCCTGTTCCATGCTTTTGTTTAACTTAAAGCGTGCAGCCGAATACTCGGGATCTATCAGAAGAGTCTGGTTATAGCATTCTGAAGCTTCTTCATGCTTTCCAAGTTCATCAAGAACTAGCCCTTTATTGTACCAGGCAGTTGCACTGCTTGGTACAGCCTCAATGACCTTGTTGTAACATATAAGCGAGCTTTCACATTTTTCAAGTTTCGCCAGGGCAAAAGCCTTACCAGACCAGGCAAGTGTATAGTTTTCTTCAATATCGAGAGCTTTATCGTAGCTTTCAACTGCATCTTTGTAGTCTTTGATTTTTGAAGAGTCTAAGCCTTTCTGGTACCATACTTTAGCATACCCGGAATCCAGTTTCAGAGCTTGGTCATAGCATTCAATTGCTTCTTCATACTTGCCAAGCTTTTCAAGGTCCATGCCTTTCATATACCAGACAACAGCATGTTCGGACTCGGTTTCAAGAACCTTATCATAACACCCAATCGCAGAATCGTACTTTTCAAGCTTATCAAAAGACAGCGCTTTCTCGTACCATATCTTAACTGTGGGTGACTTAAATTCAGGATTTAATGGATAAGACGGAAGTGCAGCCTCGTAAACACTTAGCTGTTCAAGCGAATCACTTCCGATCTCCTCAACCTGAATCCCTGTGTCCGGGTTAAGCGCTTTATCATAGCACGCTATTGCAGCGTCATATTGGCCTGTTTTATTAAG
The DNA here is from genome assembly GCA_013331275.1 of Methanosarcina sp. Lineage (GTDB taxonomy): Archaea > Halobacteriota > Methanosarcinia > Methanosarcinales > Methanosarcinaceae > Methanosarcina > Methanosarcina sp11020u. The sequence continues at coordinate 16,723 of DUGT01000205.1, forward strand.
CAGAGAACCTTTACTATACCAGGCTTCGGAATTACCAGGATTGTAAACCAGAACCTCATTATAGCATTTTAGAGCTTCTTCGTTTCTTCCAAGCTTTTCAAGGCATACACCCTTTCTCTGTAATACATCAAGATTTTCAGGCTCTGACAGAAGAACAAACTCATAGCAAGTAAGCGCCTCATCATAAATTCCCATTTTTTCAAGGTTAATACCTTTATTACGCCATGCGTTCACAGTATCCGGATTAAAAGAAATTGCTTTGTCATAACAATCTATTGCAGTTTTGTAATCACCGGACTTATCAAGAACTACTCCTCTTTGATACCAGAGTTCACCATTTTCAGGTGTGATATTAAGAGCGCTGTCAAAGCATTTAATTGCCTCAGGATACTTCTCAAGTCCGATGTAAGCCATTCCCTTCATCCGCAGAGAGTTGGAAGAATTGGAGTTAAGTTCAATAGATTTATCATAAGAGTTCAGAGTTTCCTGATCAAGACCCAGCTGCTCAGAAGCAAGAGCTTTTCGATACCACACTGTGGCGAGATAGGTATCGGCTGCAAAGCTTTTTTCGTAGCAGTTAATGGCTTCAACATATTTTTTTAGCTCAAGCTGTTTGTTGCCTCTATCATACCAGTTATCGGAAGAAACCGGAAAGGTCAAAAGAGCCTGTTGATAACAATTAACTGCTTCGGCATTCTTTCCCAGTTCGGCCAGAGAACGTCCTTTTCCGTACCAGGCCAATGAGGAATTAGAATCGATCTTAAGTGCTTCATTATAGCAGTTCATAGATGGTTGATATTTTTTAAGGGAGTATAGCGTATTCCCCTTGTCAATAAGACCTTCTATAGAAGCTGGGCGCTGTGCCATTATCTCAGAGAGATCAGGACTTACTTCAGTCTTTTCATTAACATCGGTCACATTAGTTTTTTCATCATTTTCTGCAGCCAGTTCCTGACCTGTGATGGCTCCTGCTACAGGTAAAAAACCTGAAAAGAAATATAACATTAAAGCAAGGAGAATATAAGAACTGACAATCAAATTACCTTTTCTAACTGAGCTCATTAAATACCCCGGTTTATTCTAATGAGTTCTTATGGAAACTTTTCGCAAAGAGTCTCACACTGTCACTGTATTCACTGTTCTGTACGGTTTCTATACCTACATAAGCATGAATGATTAAAGAATAAAAGTAACTATATAATATATTTTTGCTCCCCCAATGAATAATTTAGCTAGTATGAAAGATCAGTCATATGCATTACAACTTAATTTTAGAAGTTATCCCATATAAAATTTATGCAGTATAAAAAGACCCTCTGAATTGTTATTATACTTAACGCAGTATATTATTGTTACAGAAATAATAAATCGTAAAATAGAAAACATTCCGACAGTAAAACAATATTTTTGACAGTAAAATAGAATTAATGATAAAAATATAGTCATTAATAGAGATATATCTCAAAGTTCCAGTAGATATACGAAAAGATTATACATTGAAACTCCTATTGCAAAAGCATGCAGCAGGAAGAACTGGATTTCTTCAAAAAATGGTTTCTGGATTACGTAGACCAATTTTCCTCTCCGGAAGCTTTTATTCAGGAAAATATTGATTTGAAAATCGAACATACATCAAGAGTCTGTGAAAACATACTCTTACTCGCTAAAGCTGAAAACCTGGAGAAAAAAGACTCCAGGATGGCCGAAACAATAGCTTTATTTCATGATCTGGGTCGTTTTGAGCAGTTTACAAAATACAGGACTTTCAATGACCTGGAATCTGAAAATCATGCCCTACTTGGGGTAAAGATTCTGAAAAATGCCGGAATTCTTACCATTCTATCTCGGAAAGAGAAAGATTTAATTCTTAAAGCTGTGGAGTATCATAATCGCATGGCAATTCCCGAATGCACAGAAACTTCCAGTGAATTCCTTTTTTATTTGAAATTGATCCGGGATGCCGATAAACTGGATATCCTGAAGCTTGTGAGTGAAGACTACGAAAAAGAAGAGGAATTCAGGAACCCAGCTCTTGAATTCGATATGCCCGATACGCCCGGATGCTCGGAAAAAATAGTTGCTGATATCCTGAATAACAGAATGGCAAAGCTTACAGATACCAAAAATCTGAATGATATCAAATTCCTTCGCCTGAGCTGGATTTTCGACATTAATTTTCCTGCGGCTTTTAGCCTTCTTAGAGAACGTGGTTATCTTAAAACAATTCTGTACTCAATACCAGAAATCGAAGAAGCGCAGATAGTACGCAAACATATTGATAGTTATTTGAATGCAATCGAAACCAGATCCAGAAACAAAGCTGTGAAAACGGATATCATCTAAGTCAATAAACATTAAAGAGTATAGATCGGGTTAAACCGAAACGTTAATGAAGTGTAGGTAAACTGAACAAAAGAGAGCTAAACAAAAGATAAACAAAAGAGAGCTAAACGAAAGAGAGAAGAGATAGCGTATAGAAATTAGAAATGATTCATTAAAAAAGAGAATCAACTCCGAACTCATCAGATGTTAGTTTACTCCATGAATCTTCTACGATACTCATTGCCCAAACTGCGCCGATAATCCGAACGAACCTGATTTCTTAACTGTTCTTCAAGCATTGATTCTATGGAATCTTCTTTAATATTTTTCTCTACATTTTTATCCTTTTCCTCTAAACCCGATCTACTTTGACTCTTTTTCTCTGTCATATTAAAATTCTCCCTGGTTCACTTAGATAATCCTGGTTCAATAACATACATTTTGCTAAATCTACACTTTCACTTAAGTATATTTTCAATTATCTTTTAGAATATTAGTTTAATTAAATATTACTAGTTAATTAAGTATTACTAGTATGATAAATATTAGTTTAGTTAAATATTAGTTTAAGTTAGAGTGTTATCTTAAACTAGAACATTTTTTAAACTAGTGCTTCGATTCCAAAATCAATTCCTTATTTCCTAGAAAAATCCGTGATTTTCGGATAGATCAAAAAGTCAAGTTTTATGAACCTACTTTGGAATCGCATTACTAGATTGTTATCTTAAACTAGAATATTGCTTTAAACTAGAGTGTTGTTTTAATCAGGATTTCTTTAGGCCTTTCCTTATTGAGCCAGAATCTTGAAAGATGTTCAGGTTTTATCAACTGCCTTGATTCCGGAAGACTGTTCAATAAACTCCACTTCGAGCCCGGAAATTTCACGCAGCCTGGAGCATAAAGCTTCCATACCCGGATTTTCCGTGGCATAGTGAGTAGCATCAATAAGACAGAGTTCCTCATACTCACGGATAATATTATGCTTAAGTTCGGAAGATATGAAAGCATCGACTCTATTTGCTCTTGCAATTTCAAGGAACTCAGTAGTAAAGCCACTGCCACCAATGACCATTACCCTCCTTACTTCCTCTTTTTCCCCAACATATATTACAGGAGTTTGCAAGGTCTCCGAGACATGAGACGCCAGTTCAGCCGAAGTACAGGGTTCGACCTCTCCGATTCTGCCAGTTTCCACATTTTCGAGATTCTTTAGTCCAAGCCTTGCAGCAAGCACGTCATTAATACCCCCTTCAGCTCTATCATAGTTTGTATGCATGCTGTAAAGGGATATTCCGTTATCAAGAGCAAGCCTGAGGGATTCAGCAAGGGATTTTGAGACTTTGTTTATCGGATGGAAGATGAGGGTATGATGAGTAACCAGAAGATTTGCTTCCATTTCTGCAGCTTTCTTAAGCACATAAGAATTGGCATCGAGAGCAACTGCAATTCTTTCTATATTATTTTCCAGGTTGAGAATTAGTCCGATCCTGCCATTGTCAAAATCTTCAGCAAGTTCAGGCGGCGCGATTTCTTCGAGAATTTCTACGACCTTTATAACTTCCATGAAAAACCTCCGATATCGGAAGGAATTATTACTTTTTGATTAAGTTTTGAGACTTATGAGACTTCCTTTCCTGATTCTTTAGGATACACAGCCTTAAAAAGAAAACAACTCTGATATAAGAAGTTTATTAGAGATAAAAACAGTACAAAAAATTAAATACCTTATGCCAAGATAATTTATAGAGTTTAGTGAAATTTCTTACCATATAATGAAAATTAGAGTACTAAGCTAATAAAGTTAGAAAAATGCAAATCATAAGGGAGTGCTGGGGCAAAATCGATGCATAGAGTAGTAAAGTACGGCTGATTCAATAATAAATAGACATTTATTAATTGTATATAATATATAGTCGTAAATTTAAAGAGCTGTAGCCATTTCAGGAACTCAAAATGCATGCTTCCAGTGCGTAGATTAAGTATAAAGATATCAAATTCAAGGAAGATGATTATGGCTAAGAAGCTTGCACTGATTGCATTACTTGCCGTTTTCTTCGTTTCGGCTTTTTCAGTAACTGCTTTTGCGGAAGAAGACATCGAGTGGATAGAGAAACAGGATGGAATAACACTGTACTGGGGGGATACAGTAACAGTCAATGGCTATGATATAAAGGCAGAAGATTTTAACGATGATAACCAGGTTTTTATTTCAATCTCAAAGGACGGAGAAAAACTGAAAACTTCTCCACTCTCCGTAGGCCTGGAAGTCGTATATGACGACAGGATAAAGGTTTATGCCCAGGAAGTGGACCCTAATTATGAGACTATCGAGAAAAACGGAAAGAAATTCGAAACCGGAAACTGGAACCCTTATGCTAAACTGGATATCCTTATAAAAGGAGAACCAAAATTTGACATAGAAGTTGAAACTAAAAAAGATACATATGACTCGAAGTCTACCGGGGACAGCGCAATCGATGTCTCGATAAAGATTAAAAATGAAGGAGATGCAAAAGCTGAAAACACCATTCTAACCATAGACACAGCCGGAATGGAAGTTCTTAAAGGAAAAACAAAATACACGTTTGGTCAAGTCCTTAAAGACGAAACTCTTGAACCTGTAAACCTTACGTTGAAAGCCCCCAAACCGTGGGAAGATACTGACCTTAACGTAACTGCAAAAGTTACCTGCGAGGACGTAAGGGACGAGAAGTATGAAGATATAGGCTTCAAAGTCATAAAAATAGAAAAAAAATGGGGTCTTGTTATTTCAAAAGTTATTACAAGAAATAATCATATGGGAAAACCTATCCGTGTCTCGGTTAATGTCCGGAACGAAGGACTGTGTGACCTGGATAATATTATACTTAAGGACTCGGTGGCTCCAGAAACGCACCTTCAGAAAGACATAGTGCTCGAGAAGACTCTTTCCCTTAAATCTAGAGAATTAACTGAAAAAGTTTTTGAGTACACCCTGATTCCTGATAAACCAGGAGAATTCACCTTCCCAAAAGCAACGGCTAACTTTACCCTGCCAAACGGACAGAACGGGGAAGCGAGTTCCAATAACTCGGAAAATATAAAAATTTACGGACCAGAAATTTCAGTCACAAAAACCATTGACCGTCAGCAACTGAATTCAGGAGATAAAATGACCGTAACGATCACTGTAAGAAACGCCGGAAATGTTGGTTCAAGTGTGGCAGTAACCGACACCGTACCTCCGGAAGCTAAACTAATAAGCGGGGAAACCAGCTTCAAGCAGATTCTCGAAAGCAATGGTGATTCAAAAACAATAAGTTATATCCTGCAGATGCATAAAGAAGGGGAGATTCGTCTGCCTGCATGCAAAGCAAGTTTTATTGATCTTGATGAATACTCAGGAGAGGTTATTTCGGATACTCCTGTTGTTTATGTAGGAGTACCAATTTCTCTTGAAGGTAGCAGCGAGCAGCAGGAAGGGAAAACGGACTCAAATCAGGAAAAAAATGATTCCTCAATTATGGCGCAAAATGAAGAATCTGAAGACACTCCCGGGTTCGGCCCTGTTCTTGCCATAGCAGGTTTTCTCGCAGTTGCAGGCATTCTGGGAAGAAGACGTACCTGAGAAGCTTAAAACGAAAGTTTTGAACGCTCTGGATTTTCTAGGGCATTCACCTCTTGTTTTCAATAGAATTTACTGAAAAAGCTTCTTGTCATCACTTTTTTCCATCACTTTCAGTTATTTATTCACTATTTCCATACCTATTATTCCCAGACCTATTATCCCCTATAACTACTATTTCCATACCTATTATCCCTATAACTACTATTTCCATATTTACTATTTACATGCCTATTATTTCCATATTTACTATTTACATGCCTATTATTTCCATATTTACTATTTACATGCCTATTATTTCACCACCTACTATTTCCATATTTATTAATAAAAATACAAATTGTTTTATTATGTAACTCCTGCCTGTTTCAAAAGCAATAAGTTAATAAAAGCCTCCTTTTACCTTGAAACTCATTTGGATAAAAAATAAAAATTTAATATAAAGAAAAAGTTAATGTCTTTGTCAGCTTTCGAAACGAAAAACGAACTTTATGAGGCAAAACAAAGGATTGAAAGTGAGAAAAGCTCAACACTGCCGTTAGAAGAGATACTGCCTTAGAATAATACTTTATTGGGGAAAAGGAAGCAAAACATGAAAGAATTCCAGAACTGGATCAAAGCAAAAACTCTAATCCTTACTCATGGAGACTCGGATGGGATATGCTCTGGTGCAATTGCAAAAACCGCTTATCCGGATGCGTATGTGTATTTTACAAATCCGGTTAACCTTCTTGAAAAACTAAAACTTATAGAGGATGTGAGAACCCTTATTATTTGCGATATTGCAATCGATGAAAAGAACTGCTCTGAACTTCACGAAGCACTTAGCAGACTTGCAGAAAAATGCAACCTTTACTACGTTGACCATCACCCTTTTCCGAAAAGCTGTGAAAAAGAAAGCTGGTTCTACCATGATCTCGAAGTCTGTTCTTCAGAGCTGACCTACAGGCTTTTTGAGGAACAGCTGGATAGGGATATGCGGAGGATAGCAATTTACGGAGCAATTGGGGACTTCTGCGACAATACTCCTCATTTAAAGAGCTGGGTCAAGGATTGGGATAAAAGAAGCCTTTATTTCCAGGCCGGACTCCTGACCCAGGCCATCCTATATAAAGGAAGGGAGTACGAATTCAAGAGAAACCTTCTTGAACCTCTCTCAAAGGATATCATCCCATCAAATATTCCGAACCTGTCTGAACTTGCCAGGGAAGCTGCAGTTAATGAGGAAAGATTAAGGCTTTTTGTTAAATATAATGTGGAAGTCCTGAGAAATTGTGCGTATATTGTAAATACAAATAACTCCATTTCAAAGGCAGCAATCTACGCAGCCTCTTACGGCAGGCGGGAAGTAGGGATTGCAGCCGAGTATCGTGAAAGAAAGGGGGCTTATGACCTGAGTATCCGCTCAAGGGGAGAGATCGATGTAAACCGTATTCTCCGCTTAGTAGCCCCAAGATTCGGGGGAAGCGGCGGAGGACACCCTCTTGCAGCAGGTGCTAGAATTCCTGAAGATTCCCTTAATGCATTCCTCAGGGCTTTTGATAAAATACTTGGGGAAGCACATGAGTAAAAAAATCGGAGCATTGCCTGACCAAAAATGTTAACCCACAACTGTTGACCCATAACTGTTGGGCCGCAACCGTTGCGCCGCAACCGTTGCGCCGGTTGATCACGCCTATAGGGTTTGGGGATAAGTTCTTTAAATCCAAACGTCAACATGGTTTTCGGTCAAGCCTTTTTAAAAAAGGGTTGCGGTTAAGCCTTTTTAAAAAAAGCTTGTGATCACGCCGTGTCATAGATTTTTGATCAACCTTCTTAAAAAAAATTGTTTGAAAGGCTTGGAGGTAAAAACAATGGAAACCAGTAAGACTGCAGCTGAAAGTGGAGTAAGCTTTGAGATTATCTTTGTAGGCCGTTCAAACGTGGGCAAATCCTCTTTGCTAAGAGAACTTTTCGGGGCGAAAGTAAGAGTAGGAAAACGCCCAGGAGTCACCCTGCGCCCTGCCCATGCTCAGGTCTCGGACATGCTTATCACGGATATGCCTGGCTTCGGCTTCATGAGCGGAGTAAAAGACAGAAAGCAGGATATCGTAAAAGATAAAACCGTGCACTATATTGAAGATAATGCCAAAAAGATCAAGCTCGGAGTGCTTGTTATAGATGGTCCAGCTTTTCCGCAAATTGTGGACCGCTGGGACTCAAGGGACCAGATTCCGATAGACGTTGAAATGTTCGATTTCCTCAGGGAAGTCGGGATTGATACCATTATTGCCGCAAACAAGATGGATAAAGTAAAAGAGAGCGAGTACGATCCCCTTCTTGACGAGATCGCAGCCCGTCTCGGGCTTGAGCCTCCCTGGCAGAACTGGAAGCACATTATAGCACCCATTAGCGCCAAAAAAGGAGACCTGAAAGCCTTAAAAGGTCTGCTTCGGGACAGGCTGCACGAAATGAAAAGAGATGACCTGTTCAAGCATGTTTGATTTAAAAAAACTCGTCATAAGGCATATCGTCATAAAGCATATTTATCATAAGGCATACCATTATAAAGCATAATTGCCATGTAACTTCACTTCTGAGTGGATCTTATAATATCCAAAAAGTCTCTCTCCCCACTCAATAGCCTTTTGATCAGAGCTAAACAAACCTGTGGTTATGTCATATTCAATGCCGCTTCTCTTGTACAGGCTTAAGACCAGGCATTTATCCGTAACGATTAACCCCATTTTAAGGTCTTCATTTTTAGATCTTAACTGGAAATTGTTATAACTCTTCAGTACCTCAAGTTTTTCTGCATAAGGCGACTGTTTTAATTCTTCTGCAACATGAAGAGGAACTATAAGCTCAACAGGGACTCCTTCTTTCACTTTTTCCGAGATAGAATCAGCATATCCTTCAGTTATCACGGATGATATGCCGTATATATGTTCTGCCTCTTTAATCGTTTTTAACTGATTGGTGTAGACATTAAGGATTTTTGTTCTTCTGTCATGGAGAATCTTAGAATTATAAAGACATCCGATTTCTTTTAGCAATGGAGTGGGAATTCCTTCCATGTAATGCGTAGACCAGAAATATTTGAATTTATTAATTGTCCCAAATGTCGCAAAAGAGTCAGCTACTCCAGAAGCCACAATTTTTCCTATAGGAGTTAGGTAATACTCACGTTCTTTTATTTCTATTAGATGATCTTCTTCCAGTTTTCTTAGCTTTGGAATTATTGCCTGGGATGTACTTCCGGTAATTTCACGCAGTTGAGAAAGTTTTCTGTTGCTCTCATTCAATGATAAAAGTATCTCGGTTAGAAGTCTTGACCTGTATATGGCCTGGAGATTATCTTCCGTTTCATTATATATTTCAAAGCTATTCATTTCCCGTCTCCGCATCTACAGATTTTTACTTCTTTCTTATTGAATTCCTTTAATACAATATATGTTTTTATTTCCTGTTGGGGCACGTATCTTGGTATTCATTTTGCTAATTTTCTTGCTTAGTGGGAGATGAACATTGAGATTTTTGTTAAAAATTAGGTCAAAGTTACTTTGTCAGTTCAAACCCTGAAACCTCATAATTCTAAATGAAAAAAGCGTCGGTTTAATGAATGTTAATCAGACTGATTAAAATTCATCAACGTAATAAATGTATAGAAGAAGATTAAAACTGATTTTGAATGTGGAGTTCAAACAAGCCCTCCAAGTAGATTTGAACTCCACATGCCCTGAGGCAAGAAAATGATAGCTTTAAGAATACTTAATGTTTGCCGGATCCTGCCTCCTTGAGAAAAATAGCAAGGAGTGAAATAAATGACAATAGGAATAAAGTTTAGAAAATATGTTTTGCTTACTTTAGCACTTCTGGTGAGTACCTTAATTTTACCAGGAACAGCACTAGCAATGGATTCTAAATCAGATATTTTGGAAAATGTAAGCTGTGACAAAGATTCTCTTCGTCTTGCCAAAGTAGTAGACGATTTTGAAACAGCTACTGCAAATCCGGAAGTCTTTTTAGAAGACGTTACTGATCGCAAAGTGAAGCTGAAATTGCTTGAAAAAGAATTTAATTTGGAACTTGAGAATACTCACGTTGTAAGTGATGACGCTAAGGTTCTTATAGAAAATGAAACTGGAACTTATACTATACCAGCAGCAAAAATTAATACATACCGTGGAAAAGTTATTGGAGAAGAAAATAGTAGTGCAGGATTTGCAGTATCGAATGAAGCTCTTATCGGACACATCAAGTTAGAAAATATCTATTATGCAATTGAGCTAACTAACAAAACAGTAGATGGAAAACCAATTCTTGTTATTTACAGCTCTGACGATGTAAAGAAAAACGAAAATGAAGAAATAGATTATTGTGAAGTTGAAGAACAACCATCTCTGGAAGATTTATCTAATACTAAAGAAACTAACGCTTACAATATACTAACTACATACACAATAAGTCTTCTTCCAGCCTATGATCAAGATTTTAAAAACCTATATGGAAGTGATTCTGCTTCCCAACTTGAGATTTCAAACAGGATCAACGATGCAGAAAGTGCATATTCACCTGCTAGCGTAGAGTTCAGTATTACGAATTATAAAAAATATGGTTACCTTTCATCTGGAACTGGAGAAGAAATCCTAAACTTTTTCAAATCTGATATCCCACCTTATCGTGATATAACAAACAGTGACTTAGCGATACTATTTTATGGAAAAGATTTAACTGACAGTGTTATTGGAAGATCTACAACATACACTGGAAGTTCAACTCAAGCATATTCTATAGTTCAGATGGTTGATTCTCCAGGGAGCTATGATGCGACTGCTAATGGAAAATCTACCCTTATAGCACACGAGCTTGGACATAATTTCGCTGCGACTCATAATGAAGCATACTTTTGGACAGAAAGTGGCACACAGGTTTATTCTACAATGTATGCTTCATGGTTTGGTGACAGTCTTATGAAACGTAGGTTCTCTTCTAACGATGGTATCCACGGAGATAGTACCCACAATAACATCCAACATATTACGTCTACTAAATCTACTGTGGCTGGATTCCAATAATTTTTGCGATACAATTGCCTGAAATAATGGCACTTATCCTTTCATTTTTACTTAACTGATTAAAAACTCTATTACCAATTAAGTACACTGATAATTATATACACATGATAAAGGAGATATAACATGACGAAAATATTTCCTTTTTTAATAATATTTATTATGATGGCAATGATCGCATGTGCTGAAGCGGTTACAATCACAGTAGATGACGATATTGAGGGAGCAAATTATAAAAGCATACAGAATGCTATTGATAACGCTACTGGTGGCGATACAATTCTTGTATCTCCTGGAAACTATACGGAGAATGTGTATGTTGATAAAGAGTTAAAAATTGTTTCTCTCTCTGGAAATCCGGCGGATACTGTTATTCATGCTGCTAACTCTGAGAATGATGTATTCAATGTTGTAGCAGATAATGTAACTATTAGCGGCTTTGGTATAAGTGGTGCTGGAATGGATCAGTATGGAGATGATAAAGCCGGAATTTATTTTGAGGGAGTCAATAACAGTGTCATAAAGAAAAATAATGTTTTTTCAAATGGTTATGGCATTTTTTTGTTAGACTCGTACAACAATACACTTACTGAAAATAACGCGTATATGAGTGGAATTGGCGGGATTTTCTTATGGAATTCAAGTAACAATAAGCTGAATAATAATCTCATAAATGCGACCAATCATGAAGGCATATATATATACACGTCTAGTAATAATAATGAAATAAGTAATAATACTGTCAGTTATGCCAGATTTGGGATTGACTTGATTTATTTATGTGAAAACAACACAATCACTAATAATATCGTATCAAATACTAATTTAGGAATTTTTCTTAGAGAATCAAGTCGTAATTTTCTGATTAGCAACGTTGCAAATTTTAATGGCTGGAGTGGTATAGATCTTGAGTACAGTACAGAAAACACACTATACAACAACACTGCAAATTTTAACAACAATAATGGAATACATTTGATAGAATCAAATGGTAATAAGTTAGCTTATAACAATGCCTCAAATAATATGGAATATGGTATAAACATCAATAACTCCAGCAGGAACAACATATTAACTGGCAATATTGCAAATTCAAATGGTAAAGAAAATATTCATGTTGTTGATCTAGAAAACAATACAAACAGTTCAGCTCAAGAATTACCATTTCAAGGCTCCGTACTGACAATTATTACAATTATAACCATAGCCCTAATTCTTGGTAAGCATTTATAATCAACATTTTAAATAATACGATATTTTGTATGTAAATGTATGATTTTCCCAAAGCTCCTCAAGTTATTTGCCTAAAGCAAAATTGAATTCTGGATGTCAATTCGCACTCCGAAACTTCATAATTTTCGATGAAAAAAAAGTCTTGGTTTAATGAATGTTAATCAGATTGATTAAAATTCGTCGACATGATAAATGTATAGAAGAAAGTTAAAACTGCTTTTGAATGTGGAGTTCAAACAAGCCCTCCAAGTAGATTTGAACTCCACATTCCTAGAGGTATAGGTGGAATTTTTTCCATGGAGCTCATCCCAAAACAAATTTCATTCCCAATATATTATAGAGGACTTCGATAAACCCAGATTTTTGGCTAGTTGCTTATAAAGGGTATATAAGTAATATGTTGAAATCAGAGGTTTATCGAAGTCCTCTATACTATTTTCATGTTGGAAATTAGAGCGAGTATTCAAAATTCAAGGTTTTGGGATAGGCTCAATATTTATTTGTACACCAACAGTTTAATTTTTAGTATATAGATGTTGAAGTGAGTTATATGAAATCAACAACAACAGCTCTAATGATTATTTCTTTTGGAATCCTTGCACTATTTTTGGTTTTCTTTTTAGTGATTTATCAGCCTGGAGCAGGTATGTATGTTCGCGCAGATAAACTTGAGAACCCACC
>DUGT01000178.1:0-2079 GCA_013331275.1 Methanosarcina sp.
GCAATGTGAATGACGTCAGTGAGCATGTCCAGGATCGCAAGGTCATGCTCTACTACGAGCACAGCCCTATCCTTTGAGATATTCTGGATAAGGCGGGCGACGTTAATCCTCTGGTAGATGTCAAGGTAGGGACTAATTTCATCAAAGAAGTAGAACTGAGCATCCTTTGCCGCACATGCTGCTATTGCCACACGCTGAAGCTCTCCGCCACTCAATTCCGAAATTTTCCTGTCGATTACACTTTTTAAGTCAAGATAATCGATAAGCTCATCAAGGACTCCTCTTTCATCGGTTTTTTCGAGCAGTTCGGAGGTTTTTCCTTTGAAAGCTTTAGGGATAAGGTCCACGTACTGGGGTTTCTGGGAAACCCGAACTTTCCCGTCCACAACAGCTTTAAAGTAGTCATAAAGTGCAGTTCCGGCATAGTGTTCAAGCACAGTATCCCAATCACCTTTTTCCTGCCCGAAGTTAGGGATCAAAGCTCCTGAAAGAATCTGGACTGACGTACTTTTTCCTATCCCGTTAGGGCCGAGAATCCCTGTTACTTTTCCTATCCTTGGCACAGGTAGCCCGAAGAGGGCAAAACCGTTTGCTCCATACCTGTGAGTGGGTTCTGTCAGAGCCTCAGGAAGCCCTATGATCATAATGGCTTTAAAAGGACATTTGTTAATGCAAATTCCGCAGCCTACACATAGTTCCTCGGAAATGACTGGCTTTCCGTCTTCCTCAAAAACAATAGTCTCATCCCCTGTCCGGACCCTCGGGCAATATTTCTCGCACTCCTTACTGCACCGTCTAGGCTGACACCTATCTTTATTAAGTATAGCTATTCTCATGATAGTCCCCGAAAATTACGTTTTTCGTGATTTGTTAAATAATATTAGATGAAGCACTTGCTATGATTTCAAACATAACCGAAGTATAGCAGTGTAATGCTTGCTATAGTAAAGAACGGTTATCCACGGCAAGGCGATTGATAATGTAATGTCCAGTATGTTAAGAGGATATTTCCATATATACTGTATTCATTTGCCTAAGATAGTATGCATATATACAGCAGTTTATTACCTTAGATATTTTGCATATATACAGCAGTTTATTACCTTAGATATTTTGCATACATACAGCAGTTATTTGCCTAAGATATTTTGCATACATACAGCAGTTATTTGCCTAAGATATTTTGCATATAGTAGTCATCGGTTATGAGATGCCTGCTCTGATATATGAACCGTTGGACTACTGCAGGCATAAAATATCAGTCGTAAGGGAGTTTAATGAAATAAAGGCCAGGTAATACAGGAACTCCAGGGTAATACAGGACTCCAGGTAGTACAGGAGCTGAGTAAGTCAAAAAGGTGAAAATCTTGATAAAGATTGTATAAAAGGCCCTTAACTTTAAGAGAGCCTTTTTGTAGTTCAGGAAAGAAGACTTTAGTTCAGGAGGAGAGTCCAGACGATAAGGAAGAAATCAATAACTATAAACTCTACGTAGAACCAGTCCTTGAATTTGAACTCCTTTGTACTGATATTGAGTTGTGGATAAAAAATTTTCTGTATGTAGTATGTAATTCCGATAACAATCGTAAGTACTGCATACCAGATCCTGTCTTCTCCAGTCCCATACAGGTGGAAACATAAAACTCCTGCAATTGTGCCAAGTAATGCGGCTACTATCGTCTTTATAATTCCATCCCTGTGCTCCTTTTGTTTTTCCTCAGGCGTCCTCTCCTTGACAAAACTTTTCTTCTCTGGAGTCTCAATCTTTGCTGCAGGAACTTCTGAAGTAGCTTCTGCTATTTTTGCAGGTTCCTTTCTGGACTTTGACTTCGGATTTTGCTTACTCAACCTGTATACTCTCCTGAACGGCAATTAACATTCCCGAGATGTAATCGTAGTCAGGATCTAATCTCGGTTAAAAAATTAGACCTGAATTATAAGATCTTGATTTGCAGATTTGAAATATCAGATTAAAATCATTATATTTAAATTAATAGAATTAAATTATTTATCAAGTTATGATAATTTGCTGCTGAAATAAAATTCCTGGAACTATAATATGGAATTAATCAATATGGA
>DUGT01000178.1:2260-18785 GCA_013331275.1 Methanosarcina sp.
GGAATTAATCAATATGGAATTAAATCCTTGGAGTTAGTTTCTGATACAAGGCCCTCTAAATTGACTTCGGGATCATTGTTAAGACCTGATTTCACAGCTTTAAATAAATTCATTGCTTAAAACATTACCGATCTGATCTATAGATATCGAATCAATTCCTATCGAATTTAAATGTTTTGAAAATTTTGAAGGTCTATTCCCTCCTGGGTGATAGACAAGGGTAACTTCAGGGGAAAGTCTCCTGACCATATCTTCAAGCCCGCAAGCGTCAAGATGATCGCTTATCCTGATTGTTGGGTAAGGATAATCCATGCGGCAACTTAAAACATATTTTTTCATGTTCCAGGGCAACTTGTCAAGGTCCCAGGGAGCAACTACGAAAACTCCATCATCTTCTCCGGAATCAAGCCCTGCAAGTTCCCCGGCATCTTCAAGCATGCTGCGGGTAAGAGCTCTTGTCCTGGCCTCCATACGGATGGCACCGTCATATCCGAAGCCTCTTATGAGTTCAACTGCTCGCTGAGCCTTTCCGAATTCATATGCTCCAAAGGCTACAGGCCCTTTTTCGAAAAGCGCAGATTTCATGCCTTCAAGGTCATCTGCAAAATGGCAGGAGGGATCTGCAGGGTCCCCATAGTTAGCTTCAGTGATAAGGACGTCACACGGAGGAAGGCTGCTTGCATCTTTGACGTCGCCTGTAACCAGAATCCTTGTCCCTACATCGTTTTCCCAGTAAAAAGCACTCGCGCCTGCGGTGTGTTCCGTAGGGAAGGTCTTTACCTTTGTTCCTTCTATATCGATTTCATCCCCAAGCTTACACATGCTGCCTGCATATTTTCTGTCGTGCCTGATTTCAAGCGCTATTGCTGTCTTTTCCGTACAAACGGCATTGGGAGAGAGCATAGCCGATTTTCCGTTGTGGTCGGAGTGAGCATGAGTTATAAGATAAGCATCGGGCTGAGGATACTTTCCAACTGTCCTGGTGGTATCAATAGAAAAAGTGCGCAAGTCCCCGGCATTGTCCCTGAACCGAAGTGAGATATGCGGTTTAAATGTTCCGCGGGAATTACGCTGCCTGAGCGCCAGCACACCAAGATCAATCAGTTTTTTAGAAATCACGCAAATCCTTGAGGAGATAATACTTAAGGTATTTAAGGTTAGGGAAAAATTGCAGATTCAAAATGTAAGGTCGTTCGGTGTTACATGGTGGATATTACCATGATTGAATATTCAGTATGACAAGTTATTGCGTTTTTATACAAGGAATTTAAGTCAGCTCCATTTTCACTGAGGCTCAGAACAGAAAAAGAACTGAAAACTATTTTACGAGCATTTGAGAATAATGTCAACCAGATAATAGAGGACAACCAAAGTCAAGCATTTCATAAAATCATTTGGAAGTTAAGCATGCTATAAAATCACTCGGAAAAGATATCACAAACGAAATTATTGTGGGTTACACCGCTGAAGAAATCGTAAAACATGTTTTTCCAGTTAGTGTTGACAGCAAATTCGACAGTAAGTTCGACAGCAACCCTGGAGTCCAATTTCTCTCCAGATAATAAATCTCTTAAAAAATATAGGAAAATAGTTAATAAATAAGAAAATCCTCTTGAAAAGCGGATCTCAATTATATTTTCAGGGTTTCTTACTTTTTCCGGACATAAGTCTTCTCTAGTAGAAGATTTAAGCCGGAGATCAGATCGCGAAAACGCGAAAAGTTCAACGCCTTTGCGGTTTAATCTCCAGTGAAACACACCTTGTAGCGTATTTTATCCGGTTGAAACTCAGGCAGTGGATTCCTTAGTTATGATATAAGCGACCATTTCAGGGTTAAGCATATTTTCCCTTGAAACCTTTGCTTCAATATCCTCAGTGGATATACCTTCGGACTTCATTTCCTTTATTTTTTCAGTCACTGAGGAAGGAATGGTATAGTACTCGTTTATATCTTTTCTGTGGCCCCATACGTCCCCTTCAATGAGCTGGATTCTCTGCATCTCAAGGAACATCTCTATGGATTTTGAAACTGTAGCCATATAGGATTTTGGCAACTGAATTACCTCGATTTTTGGGCAGGTCTCAACCAGGCCCAAAACATCCTTGTTCGATGGCCTGAAGGCCAGGTGAACAACGCGCTCGTTCGGGTTAAGTGTAAAGATTTCTTCTCTGGAACTAACCACTCGGATCTTCATGTTTTTCTCATCTCACTTTGAATTTTTTTACGTTTTTACATTGATATAATTAAGATATACTGACTATAAATATTTATCCCATTGAACTAACATTATTTAGATAGTATTACGAGTTTTCAGTTTAAGAAACATTTTTTTAATTGAAATTTCTCAGATAACTCATATAATTAATTTATACAAACTTATTCAATTATTATGACCTTTACGGAGTTTCAAAATTTTTCAGCCAGGAACTTTAGGGACTTACGTTTCACAGTAAGAGAGTAGACATGTATAGTTCATCCGCCATTGTTTTTTTATTTAATACGAATTTACTGGGCCTCTATAAAGAAGTTAAGAATAGCTATGCGATTTAATATGAAAACCAGAAAACGCAGGTATTAAATTCCATCAATTTTCCATTCAGATCCTATATTATAAAAATAAGTTTTATATACAGTATTAATAAATATGTTCAGTTTGAAAAAGTACTGAGGAATGCGAGCAGTAAAACTTTTTCCGTTTTAGGAATTATAGAAAGAGTCCAAAAACAGACAAATAGAAACATGAAAAGGACAGTTCCGGACTTGTGGAATATACAAAAACAGACACAAAAACAGATACGGAAAAAGATAGCCCCAGGTTTATGGAACCCTGGGCGGTCTTTGTCAGAAAAGCTGAGGGTTAGAGGATCTTATCGAGTTCCGACGCCAGTACACTACCCTGGGTAACTCCCATGAAGCGTTTTACCTCAGTCCCGTCTTTCTGAATAATCAGAGTTGGGACCGCATGTATGCCGTATTTGGAAGCCATTTCCTGGTTTTCATCCACATCGACAACCTTGAAATCAACCTTATCCCCGTACTTTTTCTCAAGCTCTTCAAGAATCGGTTTTTGCATCCTGCAAGGTCCACACCATGTTGCGGAAAAGTCCAATAACATTGGTTTCATAAAATCACCTTTATATTTTTGAAACATCTGAGACTTTCTTTATTTTTATTAAATTCACTCCGGAAAGCATACCGAAGAGTCGTACATATACTAGCCTCAATGGTCTGTGCGACAAAGCTATCGGAAGCCCAATCCTGATGGCAGGCGACATGAAAGCTGGGTTTACCAAATACAGGGTCGGGATTCAATAAATATATATTATCTTCGATAATGTGAAATAGTTTTCCGTATATCCAGTTGTTTCTTCCAGCTTCATACTTCCCTCTACTGAGAATAAGTCCACAGGCTATACCCTGGAACCTTAAGGTGAACTATTTCCATATCGAAGTGCAATAATAGTCTTATATTGATCGCTGCATTTATATTTCTATCGTGTATGATCTCGCAAAAAGATAAGACTGATACCGTCCATTGATACCAGGTTAGAACTGAGATAGTCGCCATATACACGATCTAGATAACGACTTTAAGCCGTCGATTTACAAGTGTGTTTTCTCATATTATAAAGTTCCTGGTTCCAGCCCGGTGATGAATCTTCTCAGAAGCACCACTTACTGCTTGGCCAAACTGTGATTTTTCAGATTCTAATTATAATACTTCATTTTTATAGCTGGTCTGGTTGGACAGAAACTAAAATCATAGTTTTCTAAACATAAGTCAATCTGTTTTACCATCAAAGGTTTATTAATTTTTCAAAACTATTGATAATAAGAAAGAATTATTCAATCATTATTGTATAATATATAATTATATTTATAATTGCATTCATGTAAGCTAGTTTAAACATTTTAACTCAAGTAAATAAGGGAAACATTAACTATTTAGAAAAATAACTGCTAAATAACGCTAAATAATTGCTAAATAACGCTAAGTAACTGCTAAAGAACTGCTGAAGAACTGCTATGTGTGCACTATAGGATTAGAGTATTGAGGTAAATTTGACCAAATGGTTACAAATAGTTACATCATGGTCTTAAAAAGTTTGTCTTCTCCTGTATAGTATACACATTTTTTAAAAACAGGTTCGATGGTCATGATGGCTGCGGATGGGGCGGCTATGGAGGCTGTGGTGGATTTAATGGCTTCGTTTTTGGCCATCATGGCGGCCGCTTTGGCTGTGACCACAGATTAGAGGTCGCGATTGCTGCCGTCGAAGATTCTGGGACCGTGGATGGGACTGTTAGGGGACTGAAGTTGTCAACAATAACTGACGAGCCCGAAATGATTATTTGGTGTGAAGGGAAAAAGCATAATAGCTATCTTTTCACGGCCCGACTGACAAATCATTAAAAATCGTATTTTCTGAACCAACGGATTATATATTTTTCTTGTATATTTTTCTTAAATATTAAAAAAATGTTTAAGAAAAATATTTTTCGTAAAACTTCTTTTTTAAGAGATTGGAAATTGGAAAGTTATTGCAGATTCTCCAATAAGAGTTCCTGAAAGAGTGAGATCTGGACCTGAGACTCTACTTATAAAGTTTATTAGTATTATAACTCTTGCCAGAAAATTTGTTAATTTAAAAAATGTTCAGTTTGTTGAAAAATATTTAAAACATTGTTTTTATCAGGAACCTGTTAAAGAGTCATATGTTTTTCTTGCAGTTTTTATCCTCAGGACGACCTTTTATTATATTGCCGAAATACATACAGCCTTCCATTGGGATCGTTGGCATATCAGGGGACTCATTTCTCATGCTTACAGGAGCACCACGGATGAGCACGCATGGTACCCTTTCCCCGGCTTCTCCCATAAGGAGCTCGGCAGCCGAAACAAGGTTATCTGCTACAGCTTTGTATGTAATTCGGAGAGGTTTCCCGTAGATATCGTCAGTTCCCCGCGCATCTTCCACAGGCACAAAGCCTGAAACTCCAAGCGCAATTCCCGAGCAACCAAGCCTGAGAGGCTGGGTCCTGCTGTCTCCTATAATTACCCCTAGCCTGCATGAGTAACTCTTTTCAAGTCGGCTCCTAATAGTCTCGGAACTTTTTCGCGGGTCTTTCGGAAGCAGGATTACATAGCCTTCAGGGGCATTTGAAGCGTCGACCCCTGCATTCGGGGCCAGAACACCTTTTGTAATTGTAAGGGCAGCTCCGGGCACACCCCCAAAAATCTCATCGCATTCCTGAAGCACGAGTTCCATTTCCCTGGGATCGATCTCGTACTTTTCCCCAAGCACCTTTGCCCTTTCACTTGGAGTAACGCTTTCAAGCTTGACAACTCTTCTTTCCGCCGTGCCAACAGCAGATTCGGCAAGCACGAAAATATCCCCTTCAACCGGGACAAGACCTGCGTCCTCCAGGGCCGCTTTTAGAATCTGTACGATATCGTCCCCTTCCCTGATAATAGGGGTCTTAATCCCAAACATCTGGATGGAAATATTTTTTGAACTCATGTTTTACTGCCTTTAAAAACGATGATTTACTTTAGTTTCCTGAACCAGGAACCGGTGATACAGCATCAAGCAGTAGAATACTGAAGATATTGATAAATGTATCCGAATATTTATATACTTATCTGAATTTTCATAAGCATTTCCAAACATTAATAATCTTATCTGAATATTGACAAATTTATATGGAAATTTATAGATTTATCCTAAATTTTCGGAAAAAACTATTTTATATATATAGAAACTCGAAGATAAAAAATGTATCCGAAAATTTACTGGAAAAACTTGAAGTAACCTTCCAGATAGATCAAAATCCAACTTGAAAACTTTCTCTTATCATTATTAGAAATGGGTCATAAGCGATTGCTTCAGTTCAGTATAACACCTTTCGAAGATAGCTTGTTCAGCTTTGATTTCCGTTATTCCAAACTCATAGAAGGCTGCAAATTCCCTTACCCTGAGTTCAAAATTATGCTGGTATCTTAAACCAGTATTGATTTTTGCCACCTGAGTATACTTGGCAGCTTTGAATATCAGCTTTGACTCCTCAAGAGCTTCCAGGCTACGGGCAAATCCATTAGCTAATACCATTTTTTCCCAGTTGGCAGCCCACATAGGAGTAAGCATGAAAGTCCTCTCCCCTCTTAAATTCTTTGTTACTTCCATAAATGCTTTTTTGCCCCCAAGAGTCGCACAGATGCAGTCGTCGGCGATTTCTCCTTCAGCGTCCCTGAGCAACACGAGAGGACATTTAAGATACTTAAAATCTTTTTCAACGTCCTTAAGCACGTTACCACAAAGTCCATAGAGTAAAAGCAGCCCGTCTGAGAAGAGTGCCATTTTTAGAATAGCATCATATATGTTCATTTTCAGCCTGGCACGTTGTTTTGGTCCTGTGCCCACAATTTCAAGAATGTCAAGCACCAGAATTAGCCCAGAACCCTCTTTTTGCTGTAAACTCTTGAAACTTCTGTGTGTTTCGAGATCTTTAAGAGCAATTTCCCGGCAGGGGACGCCTACTTCTCCAAACTTTCGTACAATATCCTCAGAACTCCCATTATTAAGTATTAGAATTTCGTCCACCTTTTTATCATGCTCCAGGAGATGAACAATTTCATCTTCAAAGATTTTGCATGAAATGATACTTATTACCTTCATTGCTACCTCCTTTTCGGGATTCTCCGGTCTGGCGGAGAAATCAAAATCTATCAAATCGGGATGTCAAAAAGAAGATAAAGTACATAAATATAAAGCAAAAATCTTTTTAGGCGCTGTAGAAAACCTATCAAAATACCCGCTCATAAATTGAAATCAAGAATAACTCTCGCTATTCAGTAATACATTTTCGAATATTTTCACTTCAATCATATCAGAATTTTGAGGGATTCTATAGAGCTGTTTTTGATCTTCGTTTTTTAGTTCTTATTATCCAATAATCCTCTTCTGGAGTTCCGGCCCTTTCTCGGCAACTAGGTATGTTTCCGCAGTAACTGCATCGCATGCAGCACCTGGCGGTACTTCACATCCCGTTGAGATCACGTATCTGGACTGCATTCCGTTTTCCTTCAGAGTATTCAGGACGCCTTCCATGAGCTCCATGGTATCATCCTTAATTTTCTTGAGGCCCTCTGGGGAATTGTCAAGGAATATTATAGGGTTTGCCTGGCCCATAAACATTGTTTCCTTACCGTGGTTGGTGATGAGGTACCTGTAGTCCTTCGACCCCTTGTTAGCTTCATGGGGGTAGTAAGTATAGCTGTACGCTTTAGCTTCCCACTTGTGGATAAGATCCCAGTGTGGGGCATCAGCACAGTTGTGGATAATTACAGGCTTGTTGTATTGCTTATAGAGAGGCGCGATTCTGTTTTGCATGATCTCACCTTCGGTCATCATGTATTCATCGGCACTCATGATGAAGTTGTTTGTCCAGAGGGTGACCATACAGAGGTTGTCAGGCTGGGCTTCTTCAAACATCATTTTCATGACATCCTCTACATATTCGGTAGTCTTTTCAAGCCCCTTCTTCACGACATCTGGATTTGTCTTGATATCGGCAAGAACGCGAGATGCACCCATGATCTGGGTAAGGGCAATCATCGGGCCTTCGATGAGTGCGGTCATCGGGGCATTCAGGCTGTGAGCCTTTTCGGTCGCAAGCTTGTTGCCCATAATCAGGTTATAGGCACGGGTGCCTTCCTTAAGCTCCGGGACCTCTAGTTGCTCATAGTCATCAAGGTGTCCCTTTGCAGCCGGCGTGTCCTCTTCCGGATATCGTATATCTGCGCCAAAATCGGCAGCGTCTACGCAAAGGTCTGTCAGGCCTATGAAAGTGTCCATGTTGAAGTACTTGATACCCGTGTAGACACATTCTGAATACTTTTCGGCGTTGGTTGAGTAATCCTTGTAAGTGCAGGGCACAAACTTCCTTGATACTCCACAAGCAAGAGGCGCGGTTGGCAGCCTGTCGACTTTTTTGTCATCAAAGGCGGCTGTGAACCTCTCAGCCTTGGTCATGGTTGATACGAATTTCGGCACAACTGAGTCGAATTCTTTCATGACTTTTTCAGCAGTAATCCTACCAATATCCACAGCGGCTTTCGGAGCCTTTGCAGCAAGGATCTCTCTATATTTTCTCCTGGAAAGAGCAATATGCTGGTCACTCCATCTTTCTTCAGTGGGTGGAAGTGCCTTTACTGCTTCAAGCGCCCAATCAGTTGCCGAACTTGCATCATACCTCATCGCATCGGCCCCGATTTCCTCTGCAAACCTTTCCGAAATTGGGGCTCCTCCGACAATGACCTTTACTGCGTCCCGGATCCCCTCTTCCTGAAGCATTTCTATAACCCTTTCCATGCCTGTCATGGTGGTGGTCATAAGTGAACTCATGGAAATGATATCGGCCTTATTCTTTTTTGCAGCTTTGATAAACTCTTCCAGGAGCACATCGGATCCAAGGTCAATTACCTTAAAACCAGCAGCAGACATCATTGTCTTTACAAGGTTTTTCCCGATATCGTGCACATCCCCTTCAACTGAGCCTATCACAACAGTTGCAGGTTTTTCCGCACCTTCGATCTTCACATGAGGGGTCAGGATATCCATTCCGGCATACATTGCAGTGGAAGCAATGAGTAGCTGAGGGACAAAAGCCTCTCCCTTATCGTATTTTCGCTTACTATCGACATTCCCTTGGCAAGCCCATTAATTATCGCTTCATAGGCATCTACTCCTTCATCTAGAGCTTTGCGTGCCAGCTCTTCTGCAAGATCTTCATCACCTTCGATAACAGCGTTCGCTAGCTCTTTTAATATTTCTTCTTTTGTCAGTGTATAACCCCCTCAAAGCAATATTTTAGAAATTAGATTCTAAATTTTTTTGACATTTCCTATATAATGACATAAAAATCATGTGGCAAAAGTCAGTAATTATACAAGATATACGATTCGTAAATATAAATATTCTCATGATAAAAATACAGGAGAGTAAACCCGGAATCAAAAGCAGGAGAATGAAGAAAATCTCAAAAGACAGAAAAGAAAAACGGGTTTTATATTGAGTTCTTACTTTTTTAGCCTGATCTCATCAACCCGCAGCATGCTGCAGGCAGTTTCGGTAGCGGAAACGATTGCCAGCTTTTTGATGCTCGCAAGGTCATAGACAAAGGGTGCATCTGCCCGAACTTTGCCTGATAGGTCGATTCTGGCTTCCTCCCCCCTGCTGTAGCTGGCAGCTATTTCGGCCATGGCGTCCAGCGCGTTCATTCCTGCGTTTCGAGCCAGAGCTTTTGGGATTTCTTCAAGGGCATTCGCATACTCGAGCACAGAAAGCTGTTCTTTGCCTTCAAGGGTAAGCGCATAAATCCTTAGCATCTGCGAAAGGTCAAACTCGGCCCCCCCTCCACCTGTGACGATCATTTTGTTCCTGTAAAGGAAAGCTGCACTGTTCAGGGCATCGTCCACAGCTTCCTCTACCTTCCTCAAGTTGTATTTGACAGGTTCCCAGATTAGGATGCTCATAATAGGCTGGTTCTGGACCCGAATAAATACAAAGTTTTCATGACACTTCTTTATAACTTCTAGGCTGTCAGCTCTGCCCAGCCTTTCTGGGGCAAGCTCATCGCTGATGACCATGATTTGAGTCCCTGTAGCTTTAGAGAGTTTTTCCAGGTCCTTGAGTTTGAGTTTTTTAAAGAGCAGAATGCCCTTCCGTGCAAGGACCTCCTCTATGCGTGGGTCTACATTTCCCTCACAGAAGACCACATCTGCCCCACTTCCGATTATTTTGTCTGCAAAACCCCGAAGAATATCTTTTTGCTTATCTCTGAAGCTATAGGCGGCCTCAAGATCCCGAGCTATCTTATCATGCTTGGGGCTGAGGTACTCGCTTTTGAATTTAAGGTCATAATTAAGGATCAGGAGGGAAGGTTTGTTGAAATTCCGGGTCATATCGGGCCTTGCAGGAGACTCATCCATTATCAAACCTTCAAGGTAATCGACCTCAGGCCCCCCGGATTTTTGGAGAATTTTGATATTTTCGTTCAGGTCCAAGTATCCCTCAGGAGAGAGGCAGTTGAGACGTTCGACCACCCTGAGAACCACGTGTGTGAGTTCTTTTGCAAGCCCTGGCTGCATGCCCTTACCAAGAGCAGCCCCCAGCACGACAGCATAGATTTCCTCATAAGATTTTGCAGGCCTGCAGCTGTATTCCAGTAACTCGTAAGCCTTGTAAAGCGCAAGCCTATACCCTCGGACAACCGTATTTGGGTGAACTCCGTTCCGAATAAGTTTGACCCCATTTGCGATAAGAGCAGCCGCCAGGATCACAGCAGTTTTTGTCCCATCCCCACAGGCTTTGTCCATGGATTTTGCCAGGTTTTTCAAAGTCGTTACGGCAGGGTGAAGGATGTCGATTTCTTCCAAGATGGTTTTTCCGTCACTGGTTACAACGATTTCGTTTACCGGATTGATGATTAGCTTGTCAAAACCTTTTGGGCCAAAAGAAGAGCGAAGAAGTCTGTTAACTTCCCCGCATGCCATTTCAAGGTGGCTGATTAGCTCTTCTCCTTTCACGGGCTCGTTGATCCCGATTTTTTTCCTGATACTTTCAGCCAGCTGGTTAAAAGCAGTATCTGAAACTTCCTGTGACAGTTTTCCGGCCGTTGCATTAGGCTTAATAGATATTTGCGGGGCAGGCTTGACTTTAGATGCCATTTATTCCCACCTTAGAAGTGTTCCGATTCCAATTGCAGAAAGTCTTGTTTCAACAGGCTGATCCATAATCGGTCCTATGTTAGCCTGTTTAAGATCGAAATGAATCCTGTCAGGTCCCAGCCTGTAGGCAGCCATATGTTCCTCTACAAGACTTCGCGCAAGCCCATGCCCGTACTCAAGTGCCGCCTTATAGTTCCTGAATGTCATCCGCTCTTTTTCCGAAAATACCGAGTACTCGTGGCTTCCAGCTTCAAGTTGCCTGATAAGGATTTCAACCCTTTTGATAACGTTTCCCACCAAAGCCCAGATTGCGTTTCCGACTTCATGATGCTCGGGAACCCTGATTTCTGCATCAATTATTTGTTTCAATTCGCTCACATAGGCTTTTACAGGCGCTCCGATCAGGACAACAGGCACGTTTATCCTGAACCTGATATACTCTGGCTGATCTATCACTTTTTCAAGATCGGTTTTCTTGAGCCCTTCTACGAAAAAGGAAGCGAGGTTCAGGGCAATATTTTTTGCAACCTGATGCTTCACTATGAAAGCAAAAGTCTCCCTGTCCAGCTTCAAATACCTGGCAAGAATCTCTGCTCCTTTTAAGGCGGCCTCACGGTCCCAGGCGGTGTATTCTCCGAGCACGTGAAGAGCATCGGTCGGCGTAAATCCTATCTGATTTATGGTCCGCTTTTGAAGGAGCGCCTTTAAGCTGTCCGAAAAGATAATAGGATGGATTCCTATTTGCTCGGAGATTTCGAAAATCGAAACCGGTTCTTCCCCTATGATCTTTAGAAGCTCCTCTTCGGCAGGGCTAAAGTCCGCAACCTTTAAACCAGCAGGCTCGATGTGCCTTACAAAAAAGCTTGTAGGCTGCATGATCCCGGTCATTGTCCGGGGCTGGAACGTCTCTACCTTATCCAGCTTTTCAAGAAGGGCAGGATAATGGGAAGCTGTAAGGCACAGAGGTATGACCCGTTGAGGTCCAATAAAGGCCTTTCTTTGCACCCAGACATGACTGTCTCCTCCCATCGCCGAGGTTTTCATTTTGATCGCCTTGACCATTGTCCTCCAGTCCCCCACAACAGCTCCGGAATCGCTAATTTCAGGGATCCCGCCAGAGATTAGGGCGATATCGGTGCTTGTCCCTCCTACATCAACTGTAACACAGGTCCTAAGACGAGTTATGTGAGCAGCCCCTACCAGACTTGCTGCAGGCCCAGAAAAGATCGATTCAACAGGCTTTTCCAATGCATCCTCGATTCGCATGAGGGAGCCGTCACATTTCATCATCATAAGCCGTGCATCGATGCTTTTTTCCTGCATTACGGCCTTGATCGAATTTATGAAGCTTGCATTGATGGGAATCAGCTGGGCGTTTAAAAGAGCAGTTACTGCTCTTTCATATGCCCCTAGGTCCTGGGAAAGCTCATATCCGCAGACCACTGGAAGGTCAGTCAGGTTCTGGATAATTTCTTTTACTTTAAGTTCATGTTCCGGATTTCTAACCCCAAAATAGGAAGAAACGGCAAAGGCCGATACCCTGCTTTGAGTCTGTAACACAAAATTTATGACGGCCTCGGTGTCAAGATCATCTATTTCATTTCCCTCCATATCATACCCTCCGCTTACGGAAACTATGTGTTTAGTGAAGAGCTGCCTTGGAATTGAGTACCCTACAAGAATTAGCCCTGCAGGATATCCTTTGCCTTCGAGAGTGGAATTGGTTGCAAGAGTTGTGGAAACTGAGACCAGATTAATATCTTTCAGGTACTCTGGATTAAGGCCTGAAATTACATCCTTTATCCCTATTATCAGGTCAGGATATGTTGTCAAAGCTTTATTTGAGTCTAGAATTCCTCCGCTTGAAAGATCCATTACGGCAGCATCAGTATAAGTTCCACCGGTATCGATGCCAAGTCCCAGATTCATATTCCAACCCCCTAACCAGAATATTGTCCCTATTTTCCTACATTTCTTACTGATTTATATGACTAGTGGTGCATTAATAGCTGATTGATATTTTTGCCTTTGAGTATTTTTGCTTAGTTACATCTGTTTTCTAAGCTTATCTGTGATTACAGGAAATTGAGTGCACATAAAGCAAAAAATGAGAGCAGAATGCTAATATGTGTGAATATTTCGAAAATACCAACTGATTATTGGTAGACCACCTGTGAAAACTGCAACTCGTAAAAAATCATTAATATTAAGACAAAAAAGTTTTGGATATGCTCATAAGAAAAAGGAAGAAATTAACGGCACAAACTACCACAAAACAGGAAGTTTTAAAACTTAAAGAAAAGGAAAAGAAACCTCCCATTTAATAAAGTGAATGTTTTTGTATTTCGTTACTTCCCTGAAATTCCAGCCATAGAAAGCAGTCTTGGGGTATTTTTATGAGAGCCTACAGGCATAATATGAACCCCTCTTGAGAGTTTCATAAGCTCCTTTATAGTCTCTGAAGCTATTGAAAGACCTTCTTCGACAGGATCAGGTGCACCTTTTATACGAAGCATGATTTCTTCAGGTACATGAATTCCCGAAATGTTCCTGTTCATGAATTCAGCCATACCCAGAGATTTTAGAGGAATCAGGCCTGCAATTACAGGCACTTCAAGGTGGCTTATAGCCTCCATAAACTCTTCAAACATGCCCACGTCATAGACCGCCTGAGTCTGGATAAAGTCAGCTCCACACCTGACTTTCTTTTCAAGCTTTATGAGTTGCAGAGGTTTTTCAGGGTCTATGCCAGAAACCGCACCTGCACAGAAAGAGGTACCTCCGTCCAGCCTGTTTCCTGCAAAATTAATGCTTGAGTCAAGCTTCCGAACAAGTTGCAGGAGCTGTACGGAATCAAGGTCGTATACGGGCTTTGAACCTGGGTGATCTCCACACGAAGGAAAATCTCCTGTCATCACACAGATGTTACGGATACCCAGAGCATACGCTCCAAGAAGATCCGACTGAAGTCCTATCCTGTTCCTATCTCGACAGGTGAGCTGCATAATAGGCTCATGTCCTTCGTCAAGAAGAAGCTTGCTAAAAGCCAGGGAACTCATGTGCATAATTGAGCACTGATTGTCCGTAACATTTATAGCATCTGCAATGCCTTTGAGCTGGCGAGCATCTTCGAGGGGAACTGAGAATCTTGTGCCCTTAGGAGGGGAGACTTCAGCAGTAACCAGAAATTTGCTGGAATTCAGTTTTTCACGAAAATTAAAGAGCATTGAGTAAGAATATTAGGAATGAAATTATTTAAAACCATGCTCCTGAATCGTGCACTATCAGTCGGTTAATACTATTTCCAAAACCTAATACTATACATCATCCTTTTTGCAGATCAAAGAGAGGTTACAGCAGGTTTACACTGATACGTAAAAAACATACGTTTAACACTGATGCGTAAAAGGCATGTATTTAACACACTAGAAAAAATAGAGTAAAAGATTAAATAAAAACTGTAAGTGAATTTAATCAACTATATGCTCCTGAGGGGCATGAATTGTATAAAGGAGATCGAGTCTCTTTATTTTTTTCAACCTATTATAAATCAAAGTCCATACACAATCGTTTTCTCTGTTGACTTCACACATCCCGTCAACAGCTCCACCACAGGGCCCATTTAGGAGTCCTTTTGGGCACCGTGATTTAGGACAGATTCCTCCGAATTCACCAATTGTGCATTTTCCGCACATTATGCACTGTCCTGAAAGCAATTTTCCCTCGCTTGAACCACCCAGAGAAAGCGTATCGTTTGAGCCGAATACCGGTACCTCTGTTACACTGGAAACCGTTGAAACTCCACTACCGCAGCCCATAACCAGAATACAGCGTGCCTCTTTTATTTTTTCGTTTTTCTGGACGAGGGAGTCAAAAGACCGGACACTACAGGCTGCTGTGGGAAGAGCCCAGCCTACTACATGCTTTCCGCTTTTCTCAAGTTGTCGGATCATCTCAAGGACTTCGGGCTCTCCACCGGTCTTCAATTTTGCAGCGCAGACATTGCATCCGATAATAAATATATCATCTTCGTCCTTTAATAAGGCCAGGATTTCTTCAAGGGGTTTTGCTGAAGTTATAATCATAACTACCTCAAGTATCGATATTCCAGATCATTCCGATTTGCAATACATTCTCGGATCATTTCGGCAATAAGTGGAAGGGAACGCGCCTGTCCTTCAAGTTTCCTGGCAAGGCGTTCAAGCTGAAGTAGAGTACCCATTATAAGCACATCAGTCATCTCCGTTTCGTGGGAAACTGCGTTCCTTGTCAGGGCTGCATCCCCTCCCCGAGCAAGTATCTCCTGTTTTATTATCAAAGCCTCTGTGGTCGTAAGATTACGAATTTTTAGCATAAGATGGATGCTTTTATTCTGCATTACCTTTGAGCCTGTCACGGTAACCCCAAGTTTCCTCATTGCAATGGCTGCATCCTGTGGTGTCTTTACCTCAACCACAGAGACCTCATACCTACCCTCTTTTACTACACTTGGCCTACTTCTGATAGCTCCTGAAAGTTTTACAACATCGGCGGTCTCAGGTACATCATGCGTACGGACGATATGAGCACCTTTGTAAACTGCAATAGCTGCTGCAGCCAGGCTGCCATAGAGCCTTTCAGTTGCAGGTTTTCCAAGCACATCTCCTATGAAAGATTTTCTTGAGATAGCTGCTAACAAAGGCTTTTCAAGGATTTTAAGGCGTTCAAAATCGTCAAGAGTCTCAAAGTCATAAATAGAAAGTTTTTCTTCGATCCACCTGCCGGATGCAGGGTC
This sequence comes from Methanosarcina sp., assembly GCA_013331275.1. Classification (GTDB taxonomy): domain Archaea; phylum Halobacteriota; class Methanosarcinia; order Methanosarcinales; family Methanosarcinaceae; genus Methanosarcina; species Methanosarcina sp11020u. The sequence continues at coordinate 17,765 of DUGT01000178.1, forward strand.
AAGTATAAGCTTTTCCGGACTTATGCCGCCTGCCTCAGCAGCCTGTACTATGGATTCGAGGGATTGGATAATTGCATCCATTCCAAGGGGGTCGCCCGGTAATTTATTTGAGGCCATAACAACAGCAGGACATCCGTAATCCGCCACTACTTCAATCATTCTGGGATCTGCTGTAAAACCGGAAACATCATTTATAATGTCAGCTCCTCTTTTGAGAACTTCTTCTGCGATTTCAGAAAACATTGTATCTACGGAAATCACAGCATCCACATTGCCTTCCAGTGCTTCAAGCACTGGCAAAATACGTTCAAGTTCCTGTTTCCTGCTAATAGGTTCGGCATGTATCCAGGTTGAACGAGCTCCAAGATCAAGGAATGTTGCTCCTTCCTCAACCATTTTCAGGGCAGTCTCAAGCGCAGAGTCCGGGCTTATGACCGAATTTCCGTAAAAGGACTCAGGACTAAAGTTAATAATACCCATAACGTGTGCAGGGTATCGATCTCCTATTTTAATACCACATATTTCAGTATCAACAACCATTTTTGACAACCAGACTCTATAGGTTTTAATTTAATTACGCCAGCCGGCGTTTAATAGCCATTAGTAAACAGGTATTGAGGGAAGCCGGCTTTACAGAGCGTTCTCACTATCGGAGATTTCAACGATATGCCTTTAAATCGTGAAAATATAGTTTATTCCACTTTTACTACATTCCGTGAAAAATCTTTTATTTCATCCGCAGAGGCTTCCAGACAGGGGAGATTGTTTATTGATAATTATCAGGACTGGATAAGTAATCAATATAATCATATGTTAATTAATATATATAAACTGACTTTATCAGGTGTACTTGTTTAAGGTATTTTGAAGACACATTAAAGCAGGTTTCAAGCCTTACTAAAGACCTCATTCCGCTGACACATTATATAGTAAGGGGATTATATATTAACCTAAGTAGCTATTTTGAATATTGTTGGCAGTAACGTTATTATAAACACTATTGTAGTAAACGTTATTGTAG
>DUGT01000178.1:19047-23060 GCA_013331275.1 Methanosarcina sp.
TTATTGTAGTAAACATTATTGTAAACACTATTGTAATATTATAAGCTCCAATAATACATAAAAATATTGATGTGTAGAATTGATCTGGCACAATTAGGAAAGCAGCATTGTATGTTAATTTAGAAATCGTTTATAACTAATTATTAATATTGTAAACTGACAAGACAAAGAGGACAAACATGGTTTTCCTTATCTGGTACAATTAGGAAAAACAACTTTTCTTGCTTTAGTACAAAACGAGTAAAATAAAGGGTATACACATTAAATTGAGTACCTGACTTAACTCAACAACTCATAATCAATGTTTTACTCAAGAACTCAATGCCTTTACTTGATTTCCGGTGCTATCAAAGATATAGATCGTCTTCTATTATCTGGTTAAGATTGTTCTCAAACATTAGTAAAGCAGTATTCAGGTTCTTATTGTTCTGAAGCAAAGCAGTTTTCAAGTTCTTATTGTTCTGAATTTTAGTACAACAGGAGATATAAGTGTAACTGAAAATCTAAGTGCAATTGGAAATCCAAGTGTAACTGAAAATCTAAGTGCACTGGAAATCCAAGTGTAACTGGAGATCTAAGTGTAACTGAAGTTAACCTGCATTCCTTGCACAAAAACACCATTATTCGTCATACTGAATATTAAATCATAGTGATATCAGTCATATAACACAGGACGACAAAGAGGTAAAAAGTAAACAGGTATCCTAAAAAGACACCAGAAAACAAAAATATTATCAAAAAAGTCTCAAAAAAGATTAAAAGGCTTCTGGTAGAGAGCCCTTACTAAAGAAATTTCAAAAATTTATTTCTGCACAGCTAAGTACGTGCTTCATAAGTATGGCAATTGTCAGAGGACCAACACCTCCAGGAACAGGGGTGATTAGGGCTGCTTTTTTGATCACGTTTTCGAAGTCTACATCTCCGTATACACCGTCTTTTTCCTGAGTAATACCCACATCAAAAATTACTGCACCTTCCTTTACCATATCAGCTTTGATGAGGTGTTTAACCCCAGCAGCAACCACCAGGATATCTGCGCCAAGAGTATATTTTTTAAGGTCATCCGTGAATACGTGACAAACGGAAACGGTTGCATTCCGATTAAGGAACATTGCTGCCATGGGTTTTCCGACAACATTGCTGTGCCCGACAATAACCACGTTTTTGCCTTTAATAGGCACATTATATTCTTCAAGCGCCCGGATAACTCCATGTGGAGTACAGGGGACAAGCCCTTCATCTCCAATCATTAGCTTTCCCATATTGTAGGGATGAAAGCCGTCCGCATCTTTTTCAGGAGCTATGGCCTCCATTGCTTCCTGAGGGAAGAGGTGTTTAGGGAGTGGGAGTTGAAGCAGAATTCCATGCACATTCTTGTCTTTGTTAAGGGTATTGATCAGGGAGATAAGTTCCTCCTGACTGGTTTCTGCCGGAAGAAAGTGGTCTTCTGCCCGAATGCCCACACGTTCACAGGCCTTATGCTTCAGGCGGACGTACATCTTGGAAGCTGGATCATCGCCAACAAGAACGGTAGCAAGTCCAGGCGTAACTCCTCTGCCACTTACAAGAGCTTTAACTCCAGACTCCACTTCACTTTCAATTTTTTTTGCAAGAGCTTTCCCATCTATAATTCGTGATTCATACCCTTCGTCTGACATTGGTAAAACATCCCACTTTTTCAATTAGCAATAAACCGGGAACCTTGAACAGAGTTCTCTGACCTTGTCACTAGTTTCAGACAGGATCCTATCATTTTCTGAATTCGTGATTGCAGTCTCAATATAGTCGGCAATTAGTTCCATTTCCGTTTCTTTCATACCCCTTGTGGTGCAGGCAGGAGTTCCGAGCCTTACACCACTAGTGATAAAGGGACTGCGGGTTTCGAAGGGCACCGTGTTTTTGTTTGCAATAATCCCGGCTTTGCTCAGGGCAGCTTCTGCATCTTTGCCTGTTATATTCATATTATTAAGATTGACAAGCATAAGATGATTGTCCGTGCCACCGGAAACCATATCAAAACCTTTCTCTTTCAGGCATTTGCAGAGGGTTTTTGCATTCCTTACGGTCTGGATCTGGTCCTGTTTGAACTTCTCACTCATAGCCTCTTTAAAGGCTACTGCCTTTGCGGCTATAATATGCATGAGAGGCCCACCCTGAAGACCCGGGAAAACAGCTTTGTTAATTCCTGTCGCAAGTTCTTCTGTCTTGGAAATAATAATTCCGCCTCTTGGGCCCCTGAGAGTTTTATGAGTCGTACTGGTAACAAAGTCCGCATAAGGTACAGGACTCTGATGCACACCTGCAACTACAAGCCCTGCAATGTGGGCAATATCTGCAAGCAGATAAGCTCCAACTTCGTCAGCAATTTCTCTGAATTGTTTGAAATCAATTTCGCGAGGGTAAGCTGAAGCCCCGCAAACAATCATTTGCGGTTTATTTTCCTTTGCTTTTTTTAGAAGTTCGGAATAGTCCAGCATCTCAGTCTTTTCATTGACTCCATAAGGCACAATATTAAATAGCTTTCCGGAAAAACTCACAGGGCTGCCATGAGAAAGATGCCCTCCGTGAGAGAGGTCCATGGACATGATGGTGTCTCCGGAATGCAAAACCGAGAAATAGACAGCCATATTAGATCCAGAACCCGAGTGAGGCTGGACGTTTACATAATTTGCGTTAAAGATTTTCTTTGCCCTGGTAATCGCGAGATCCTCGGCAATGTCCACGAAATCACAGCCGCCATAGTACCGCTTTCCGGAATATCCTTCAGCATACTTATTCGTCAGAATCGATCCCTGAGCTTCCATAACGGCTTTGCTCGCATAGTTTTCAGATGCGATGAGGTTTAGTTTATATTCCTGGCGCTCAGCTTCCTTCTTTATAGCCTCGAACAATTCAGGATCAATTTTTTCAATATAAGACATTACTGTCACCTGTAACCTATTCCTTTAAATTTTTCAAAATCAAGAGTTTTTGTAGCTTGGATTAATGGATTGATTAATGCTAACATGTGCACGTACAGGAGTTGCCTTCCAGATTGGAAAGTTACTCAAGAGGTCGGCGTTCAGCGATAAAACCGCCGAATAATGTGGAGTATAATTTAACAGACTCTATAACCTTCCTGATGGGGTTTTTCATTCTGAAGTTTCAAAAATTCCGGCAAAAAGCTCCTAACTTGAAGATAGGAGATTTCGAAACCCGAAAAGCCCTTATGGTCTATATGGTTTCGCGGAATACCTATAAGTTTGGAATATTTATAACTATCAGGGATTAAAGAAGTTATTAATCAGTAAAATCTGTTCCGGTTTTATATGATATTAAGCGTTTGCTCAATTTCCGGTTACTACATTTCTACCCTCAATTTTAAGTTTACCCTCGGTAAAAAGCCTGACTGCTTCAGGATAAATAACATGTTCTTGCTCCAGAATTCTGGCAGTAAGGGTTTCTTCGGTATCTCCTGTAAGCACAGGCACGCACTTCTGGATGATTATCGGTCCCGAGTCCAATCCTTCGTCAACAAAATGCACTGTACAACCTGCAACTTTTACCCCGTATTCGAAAGCCTGCTTCTGGGCGTGAAGTCCTTTGAAGGCAGGAAGAAGAGAAGGATGAATGTTCATAATTCTGTTCTTATAAGCTATAATTATTTCATTTCCTAAAAGCCGGAAGTAACCTGCAAGCAAAAGAAGGTCGATATTATACTGGCTCAAAACATCAAGGATAGCCTTGTCATATTCATCCCGGTCATATTCGCCCGGATCAAGGAAAACCGCATCTATTCCGTGATCTCTTGCACGTTCGAGCGCGTACGCATTTGCTTTATTGGAAATAACCACATTAATTGTAGCGTTCTTTATGTAACCCTTCTCAATGCTGTCCATAATTGCCTGGAGATTCGAACCCCTTCCAGAAACCAGCACTGCAATTTTTACAGTCATCAAAGCTTTTAGATTGAAACAGTGCTATATTAGGGTTTTGGAACAACCGTTGCGCCGGTTGATCACGCCGATAGGGTT
>DUGT01000178.1:23178-24508 GCA_013331275.1 Methanosarcina sp.
CGCCGATAGGGTTAGGGGATAAGGTTATCAAATTCAAATGCTGAACCGCTCTTGGTAAAGCTTTTTTGAAAAAGGGTATTTGAACAGTTATTGCACTGGTTGATCAAAACCGTTGCACCGGTTTATCAACGTTACTCGGGGTTTTCGCTCAAGCCTTTTTTGAAAAGGCTTGTGAGCACGTAGTCATAACGTTTTAGATTTAGCAGTGATTTTCGCTCAAGCCTTTTATGAAAAGGCTTGCGGGCAAGCAGTTTTTTTGAAAAGGTATAGGACTAGGGCAGTGGAAACTCGATTTTACGTTTCGTCGTGAGTTTCTCTACGTTCTTCTATAAAGTTAAGGAGTTCTTGAGAATCACTTATTCTATCAAGTTCCTTTTTCTCTATCATAACGGTATTTTCTACGGATTTTATTTTTGAGTGTCCGTTGATGATAAACACGGACTTGGTCTCAGTGACGCAGGAAATACTGCTCATTAAATGAGCTCTTTTGACCACGGTCGTATTGAATTCGCTGACTCCTGTAAGGATAACTGAGGATTTATCCCGTGAAATGGCCTTGAAAGGAGCCTGGGCAGTAGGAAGGACGTCATAACCAAGCATGGAAATTGTGTTAAGTATCAAGTCTTCCGGTAAAAGCATAGAGGGTTTTTCCTCAATTTCGGCTATGGGTTCTGTTTTCTTCCTGGGCTTCCTGCTCCCACAGGATTTCAGGATGTCTATGGGTTTTGCAAGCTCAACCCCAAAGATGTCCTCTAGCTGGAGCACGACATCTATCGACGCATCCATGCCTTCTTCTTCGTACTTACTGATCGTTCTCCTTGAAACCCCTACCATGGCAGCAAGAGTCCCAAGAGACATTGACTGACCCATCCTGGCTTTTTTAAGGATATCTCCTTCTATGGAGACATATAACCCACCTGGAGCTGCTGAGACTAGAGGAGGAACATTTTCAATAAAGTAATCGAAAAGAGTCTGTACATTTAAGGCGAGAATATCATAACGCATATACACAACGCTATCTTCAAGCATCTGGTCTCTGGTCTTCGCCCCCACGACAATAGCAGAGCCTCCAAGGTATTCGGCCAGGTACTTCATCTCTCTTGCAGTTTCTTCGTTCAGGCCATCAATGTTAAATAAAACCTTGCAAAGTAATAGTGTTTCGTCTTTCCGTGCGGCAACATCAAAGCTCCTCGGACGAATATTGCAGCGATCGGAGAGTGCAAAACCTGCATGTGCCAATACATCGATAATTTGATGTATGAGAACCTCTTTTGTCATTCCAGTATCAATCTCTGTTTGAACATCTATATATATTTTTCTTTACTTTTGA
>DUGT01000035.1:0-2157 GCA_013331275.1 Methanosarcina sp.
TTCCCTTGTATTGCAACAATTGCCGCAATAAAAGAAGAATCCCATTCATGGAAATGGGCAGTTTTCAGCGTTCTTTATTCTACAGGTCTCGCCTGGTTAGTTGCCTTACTTGTATTTCAGGTGGGCAGTCTGTTTGTATAGATTTAAAATTATTAAGTTATGGACATTCAACTCATTATAGTAATAATAATAGGAATTGCGGTAGGATTTATCCTGCTTCGACATATATATAACTTCTTTTTCACAAAGAAAGACACCTCTTATTGCGCCGGATGCAAAGGATGCGAGCCTATTAAAAGACAAGCACCATTTGAGAAATAAAATCAAAATTCAATTACTGCTTATTGTAAAATACAGGGCTATACTTAACTGTGTAGTCCTTTTTTATTCCTGTCTGAGTCCTTACCGGCTTATTATCGGCTTATATCCGGTATATATCCGGCTTATTATCGGCATATTAATTTATATCCCGATAATAAACTATTTATAGACCTAATTTAAACTTATAATGAAGGAAATACAGTTTATGTAATCTTAAAACAAATCTGTAGATTAACCTCTACCAAAATTAAAAATGCACGGATTATTTATTATTCGTATATTTGTTTTCTGTCAATCAGAACACAATAATTAAGAAACAAAAGAATAACAAGTGGGAAAGAAAAAGAAAGGCACAGAAGAACCTCTGGAGAAACAGCTATGGAAGGCAGCAGACAAATTGAGAAAAAACATAGATGCTGCTGAGTATAAGCATGTAGTTTTAGGATTGATATTCTTGAAATATATATCTGATGCATTTGAGGAATTGTACGACAAACTAGTAGAAGAACAGGCACAAGGCGCAGATCCCGAGGACAGAGATGAGTACAAGGCAGAAAACGTGTTCTTTGTGCCAAAAGAAGCTAGATGGGGTTATCTAATTTCAAAAGCCAAGTTACCTAATATTGGCAAGATTGTAGATGATGCCATGGATGTCATTGAAAAAGAGAATTCCTCACTTAAAGGAGTACTCCCTAAGGTTTATGCACGCCAAAGCCTGGATCCTGCAAGTCTGGGTGAACTGATCGATCTTATTGGAAATATCGCTTTAGGCGACACTAAATCACGCAGTGCAGATGTTCTTGGTCATGTTTTTGAGTACTTCCTTGGAGAATTTGCTCTTGCCGAAGGTAAGAAAGGCGGACAATTCTATACCCCCCGCAGTGTTGTTGAGTTACTTGTAGAAATGCTTGAACCCTATGAGGGCAGAGTATTTGACCCATGCTGTGGATCGGGAGGAATGTTTGTACAATCAGAGAATTTCGTGACAAAACACCAGGGAAAAGTAAACGACATTTCAATTTACGGTCAGGAAAGTAACCAAACCACATGGCGACTATGCAAGATGAACCTGGCTATCAGAGGTATTGACAGTTCTCAAGTGAAATGGAACAGTGAAGGATCCTTTCTGAACGATGCACATAAAGACCTGAAAGCAGATTATATAATTGCCAATCCACCATTTAATGTAAGTGACTGGGGAGGTGATTTACTGAGAAATGACGGTCGCTGGAACTATGGAACGCCACCACCAGGTAATGCTAACTTTGCATGGATGCAGCATTTTATTTATCATCTTGCTCCAACCGGACAGGCAGGTGTAGTTCTTGCAAAAGGAGCTTTAACATCTAAAACAAGTGGTGAAGGAGAAATAAGAAAAAACCTTATTGAAGAAGGTCTAATTGACTGTATAGTGAACCTGCCCGCCAAGCTTTTCCTAAACACACAAATACCGGCGGCATTGTGGTTTATGAGTCGTAACCGCAGTAACGGTAAATTCAGAAACCGCACAAAAGAGATACTATTTATCGATGCCCGCAATTTGGGACATCTTATAAACAGACGCACACGTGAGCTTTCGGAAGAAGATATTAAACAGATTTCCGATACATATCACAACTGGAGAAATCCAAACGGTAATTACGAAGACATTGCAGGCTTCTGCTCCTCTACTCCTATTGACAGAGTTAGAGAACTTGACTATGTACTCACACCAGGGCGATATGTGGGACTCCCTGAAGAGGAAGACGACTTTGATTTTAACGAACACTTCGCAGCTCTTAAAGCTGAATGGGAAGAGCAATTGAAAGAAGAGGCGAGACTAAATGAGATTATTGC
>DUGT01000035.1:2303-2877 GCA_013331275.1 Methanosarcina sp.
GGGATTTAGTTATTTGCAACAATGAAAGTGTTGATAAGAATTATCCATATTCAAAAATAATTTATTTAGACACTGGATCTATAACAGAAAATAAGATTGATGGTCTACAAGAGTTTGATTTAAATGATGCTCCAAGTCGAGCAAAAAGATTGGTAAAGGAGAACGATATTATCTATTCAACAGTACGACCCAACCAGCTTCATTACGGGTTTATTGAAAACCCTCCAAATAATTTAGTAATTTCAACAGGTTTTGTTACAATTACATGCAAAGTCGACACACTCTATCCAAGATATTTGTACTATAATCTTATACAAAAACAGACAACGGAATATTTACATTCTATAGCTGAAGCTTCGACATCTGCATACCCTTCTTTAAAACCAAGTGACATTAAAGCATTAGAAATATCACTTCCACCCCTCCCCGAACAAAAAGCAATTGCATCTATTCTTTCATCACTAGATGATAAAATAGAACTGCTTCATCGACAAAATGAAACCTTGGAGAAAATGACAGAAACTCTGTTCAGAAAGTGGTTTGTGGAGAAAGCAGAGGAGGATTGGGAGGAGGG
>DUGT01000060.1 GCA_013331275.1 Methanosarcina sp.
TTCTATACCAATGGGGAGCCCTCGGACTTAACAAAGGAATTCACTGACTTTGTCACAAGTGAAAAAGGGCAGGGCATTGTGAGTACAGTAGGGTATATCCCGTTAAAAAAGTAACACAACTGCTAAAAACATTTAAGGGATAAAATGCTAAGCAGAAATTATAAGGAAAAAACAATCGAGTGGACTCTGTTTTCAGTCAGTGTCCTTACTGTCGTTGTTCTCCTCCTTATATGTCTTTTTTTGTTCAGAGACGGTTTACTTCTTTTTAAGGATACGTCTCTTATGGATTTCCTTACAGGAAAGTTCTGGTATCCAACATCAATAAACAGGCAATTTGGGCTGTTACCTCTATTTTTCGGGTCTCTTATTGTTACTGCCGGCGCTATCATCTTTGCTGTTCCTCTGGGAGTTGCTGCTGCTATATATATTTCTGAAATCGCTGATCCACGGATTGCAGATTTCCTGAAACCGTTTATTGAAATTCTCGCAGGAATTCCTTCTGTTGTATTTGGGTTCTTCGGGCTCGTTGTACTGGTTCCGATTATACAAGATAGCTTTAGCCTGCCAACCGGCCAAACTGCTCTTACGGGCTCTATTATGCTGGGAATTATGGCGCTCCCTACGATTATCACTATTTCAGAGGATGCTATAAGTTCTGTTCCCGGTACTCTCGAACAGGGTTCGCTTGCTCTTGGGGCTACAAAGTGGCAGACGATATACAAAGTCATAGTTCCTGCAGCACTATCGGGAATCTCAGCGGCTGTAATGCTTGGTATTGGAAGAGCTATAGGAGAGACTATGACTCTTATGATGGTTACTGGAAATACTGCAATAATTCCTTCTTTTCCAGGGGGTTTTCTAGCTTCTGTAAGGACAATGACTGCCACAATTGCGCTTGAAATGGGTGAGGTTCCTCAGGGAAGTACTCACTTCCATGCTCTCTTTGCGGTCGGATCTGTACTTTTTATCATAACTTTCCTTATTAACCTGATTGCGGATTCAATCAAAAAGCGATATCGGTTTAAGGTGGATTGAGCATGGAACTAAATGCAGAAGTAAAAGAAAGTGATCATAAAGTGACCAGGGTTCAGGGGGGACTGAATTTTAAACTTAGTGCAAAGACAAGCGAAAAGATCGCCTTTGCGTTTCTTGGCCTTTCAGTATTGACAGTAGTAGGGTTTGTGCTAGTTATCCTTGCTTATATTGTTTACAATGGATATAGTGCAATTAACATTGGCTTTCTTACTGAAATGCCCAGACTTATGATGACTCAAGGTGGAATCTATCCAGCAATTGTAGGTACCTTATACCTCATCATAGGCTCCATGATTGTGGCCCTTCCTATGGGAGTTATGGCTGCTATATATCTTAATGAGTATGCAGGAGAAACCCGAACAACCTGGCTAATTGAAATGGCAATCAACAACCTTGCAGGAACCCCTTCTGTTGTATTCGGACTTTTTGGACTTGCGTTGTTTGTAAAATATTTTGGTTTTGGTCCTTCCCTGTTGGCGTCCTCTCTTACACTTTCTCTCCTTATTCTTCCTGTTATTATTCGTGCTACTGAAGAAGCCTTGCTTACGGTTCCTAAAGAATATCGGGAATCGTCTCTTGCACTTGGGGTCAGTAAATGGCAGACTATCCGGCATGTAGTGCTGCCAGCTGCCATACCCGGAATTGTTACGGGATCAGTGTTGAGCATAGGGAGGGTTGCAGGAGAAACTGCTCCTATTCTCTTTACAGGCGTTGCTTATTTTTTGCCAAGGCTGCCTGATTCGGTCTATTCGCAATTTATGGCGCTCCCTTACCACCTTTTCGTGCTTGCAACAGCAGGGACAAATATTGCAAAAACCAGGTCTATTCAGTATGGAACAGCTCTGGTTCTTTTGATTATCGTCCTGGGTTTAAATCTTGTAGCTGTTCTGATTCGCAGGCATTACCGGAAAAAATTGAAAGTTTAATAAGAGTTTCACTAACAACTCATCATGATTTATGTGATAGTGAGGTACTTAAATGACTGAAGGTATTCAAAACGTATCTAAACCTCAGATAAAAGTAGAAAACCTTAATCTGTGGTATGGGGAGAAACAGGCGCTTAAGAACGTCTCCATGCATATCCCTCGAAACAGTATAACCGCTCTTATAGGTCCTTCAGGCTGTGGCAAGTCCACCTTTATCCGCTGTTTAAACAGGATGAATGATCTTATTAACAACTGTAGAATAGAAGGTAAAGTTACGATAGAAAGCAATAATATCTACGGGCCAGATGTGGATGTTGTTGACCTTAGAAAAAGCGTAGGCATGGTTTTTCAGAAACCCAATCCTTTCCCTATGTCGATTTATGATAATGTAGCTTATGGGCCGCGTATCCACGGTGCAAACAGAAAAGATCTTGACGGTATTGTTGAACAAGCTCTTCATTCGGCTGCAATTTGGGATGAAGTTTCAGACAGGCTTAAGTCTCCTGCTCTCTCTCTAAGTGGGGGACAACAACAAAGACTTTGCATTGCCAGAACTCTGGCAGTAAAACCAAAAATAATCCTTTTTGATGAACCCACAAGCGCTCTTGACCCTATTTCTACCTTAAGGATCGAAGATCTGACAATGAATCTTAAAAAAGATTATACTATA
>DUGT01000175.1:0-441 GCA_013331275.1 Methanosarcina sp.
CAGGTCTCCTCGGTTCAAAAAGGCAGCAGCTCAACTGGAAAAATGGTTAGGCAGTAAATATTCCCAGGTGTTGCTCTATGAGAACCCGATATCGGTGCTGAATGATGTTTTATTCATCAGAGAGCCGCCAATAAAAATCAGGAGAAAAACCTTGCTGTTTCGGCGCAAGGCTTTTTAGAATGAGGTTATAGATTTACAGCAGGTAATATTGCATGTGAGTGGGGTATATGGCGAAGCTATGTCTGAAAGGGGGCATGATATACATGATGACCACTAAGTTAAGAAGGGCTTTTTTAGCAGTACTGGATGGAATTATTATTTATTTATCTTATTTTGCAGCTGTCCTATTAAGATTTTCAGGAAATATAAATGGTGAAACTTCTGTAAAGTATTTAAACAATCTACAATCAATAATCTGGTTCTATGCTATAATGATTAAGG
>DUGT01000175.1:555-2719 GCA_013331275.1 Methanosarcina sp.
TATAATGATTAAGGGGTTTATCACATTTCCCACCCAAAAAAGAAGCTGCATATCGTAGTAAGTAATGCAGCAATAGAGAATGGTATAAATTTTTGAGATGGAAATGTGATGAACTCCATATTGTACTAAACCGCTGATTTCATAGCCATGTAATCTTTATTCTATCTCCATATGCGGTAACATAAATGAACCTTGAAAAAAGAAAATATTTGATATCCTGAAAAGCTTTAAGTAAGTGTTTTGCCTGTTTTTTGACATAGTGACCCCCTCCCCGTAGTGGGTTTTCTGAAAAATTCATTCTTCCATACCCTAACATCTGAGAGGGTATAGAATTGGATTATGCCGATGAGTACGCATCACCACATAGAGCAAGCCACTACAAACTTTGCAGATGTTTTTTGCAGTTTCCTGAATATTAAATGGCTGAATTATGGGAGCAACTACTCTAAGTAACTTACGGCAAAGACTTAGTTTATCTTTTCGGTTTCTGTTTCCGAGAATTCCGTAATGTCGGATTTTCATAAACCCTCGTGGTAATACATGTAACAGAAAGCGGCGGGCAAATTCAATTGCATCAAGGGTCATGACCTTCTTTTTGTTATTGTCCTTGTAATCCTTCCATTGAAAAGAGACCTTTTTGGCAATAGGGTCGAAGTCCACTATACGTGAATCTGAGATAGCTACTCTATGAGTATAGCGGCCTAAATATCGAATGACATTTTCAGCTGAATCAAAAGGTTTCTTCGTGTATACTACCCAGTCAGAAGAGTACAACTTATCAAAGAAATTCAGCCGAGGTTGTAAAAAAGCGAGATCTGCTTCACTTTTAGGTAGATAGAGACTTTCAGACTGGAACTTCTGCTTCAAGTAATGAAGGAACTTACCCTTGAATTTCTTGGATACTGCCTTGACTGGCAGAAAAAACTTTTTAGATGATTGGACAAAATGCAGTTTATCACTAGACAATCCCCCGCCCATTACAATACAATGAAGATGGGGATGAAATTGAAGATTTTGGCCCCAAGTGTGCAACACAGATGTAAATCCGGGTTGCGCTCCCAGGTTCTTCTTATTGGCGCACATTTCAAGGATTGTCTCGCTGGCAGCTTTGAATAAAACGCCATATAGAATTTCCTGGTTAGAAAATACCAATGGGTTCAATTCGCTGGGCAAGGTGAAAACTACATGGAAATATTGTACCGGCAAGGTATTATTGAGTTGTTTCTCAATCCATTTAGCTTGCTGAGCGCCCTGGCAAACAGGGCAATGACGATTTCCACAGGAGTGGAAATGGGGAACGGTTTCGCCACAGTCAATACACTGTTCGATGAAGCCACCCATTTCAGGGGTGCGACAGGAACAAATCGATTCCAGTGTCTTTTGCTTGTGGAAGGGTAGAGGAATCTCGGAAAGAATTTGGTCTTTCATCGCAGTAAAAATCTCTTGTATGTTACTCATCAATGAGATCCCCTCCAATCTTGTCCAGCGGACTTTGAACTCCCAGAAGATGCTTTCTAGTCAGATGGATATAGCGACTGGTGGTTGCAATATTCGAATGACCAAGAAGTTCTTGAATCGTACGGATGTCGGTGCGATTTTCAAGAAGATGCGTAGCAAAAGAATGACGAAAACTGTGTGTAGATATCTTTTTTCGTATTTCAACTTCTTCTAAAGCTTGTTTTAAAGCATGTTGAACATTCTGTACGGGAATAGGCTTGTCCCTTCTTGAACTGCAAAAGAGATATTCACCTTTGGGCTTGTAAGTCATCCAGTAAGCACGAAGTTGTTTTAAGTTGGTATCGGATAAAAGACTAAAGCGGTCTTTTCTATGTTTGCCTTGGTTTACCCGAATCAACATATTTTTACTGTCTATGTCGCTTATTCGAAGATTTACAGCTTCGCTAATTCGAAGACCAGCTCCATAGCAGGTCATCAGAATGGTTCGATACTTTATGTTTTTAATGCTTAGAAGCACAGAGACAATCTCTTCTTCTGCCAGGATATCAGGAAGTTTGTTTTCTTTACGCAATCTAGGTAATTTGTTGGAATCCCATGATTGCTCAAGCACAACGGTATAAAGGAATTTCAAAGCATTTATGCCTATATTAATGTAATCTGAGGATAATCCTCTTTGGATACAATGATAGAGATACTGTCGTATTTC
>DUGT01000175.1:2840-3091 GCA_013331275.1 Methanosarcina sp.
AAAATGATTACAGAATCTCCGAATGTGGCAAAGGTAATGGCAGATGGTGTTTTGTGAGTAGCGACGCAGTTCCATTTCAAACTGGACTTCGTCCATATACTTTACTTTTTCTGCTTTACGGGACATAATAAATGACCACCTTTCAAATAATTTTTTCTATTATAATCGAAAGGTGATAACATATAAATAGTTTTATACTTTATTGCACGGAATTTGGTTCAATGAGCCACCGCGAAGCGGTTTAGTGCAAT
>DUGT01000176.1:0-4090 GCA_013331275.1 Methanosarcina sp.
AAATAGTGATCCCTGGTGACCTGCTATCCGAGAATTCGAAAAAAGCCGGATACGGGACTTATGTCAAGAACGACAAGATCTATTCTTTATTTTGTGGCATTGAAAATCTCAAAGAGGATAAAGTTGGAGTGATCCCTCTTGCGGGAGTTTATATCCCTTCCGCAAATGATGTGGTGATCGGGATCGTTATTGTGGTTACACCATCCAACTGGATAATGGATATTGCTTCTCCTTATGATGGCCTGTTCCATGTGTCCGAGTATCCCAGAAGAATAGAGTCCCGGGAGATGCATGAAGTCCTGGACGTAGGTGACTCTATAATCCTTAGAGTAAAAGACGTAGACGATTCTATGAAAGTCGAGCTTACCCTCAGGGATTCGAGCTTCCATAAACTGAAAACAGGCCAGATTGTTGAAGTTGAGCCTGTGAAAGTTCCACGTGTGATAGGACACGGTGGTTCCATGATCTCAATGCTGAAGAAAGAAACAAACTGCAGCATTTTTGTTGGCCAGAACGGCAGAATATGGATCGATGGAAAGGACGACGATGTGGAACTTTTAAGTAAAGCTCTCCGGAAGATCGAAGCTGAAGCTCAGCGTTCCGGACTGACAGACAGGATATATAACTTTTTGAAAGATGAGCGAAGCAAGCAAAAAGAGGCAAAGCCCGCCAAGTTTTTCAAAAGTGGTAAGAAAGAAGTAAAAGTACCAAAAGAAGATCATTCCGAGGAGATTTACAGGAAGATCGATGTACTGCTGGATCCGAACAACTGAGTTCTGGATAGGCGATTTTAGGGAAGCTTCTGTAAAATAGTTGTTAGGAGTTTTTTGGAGATTTAAGTATGAGTGATAAACCTGAAAAATTAATCACTGACGATGGGCTGCGCCTTGACGGGAGGCATGCGGATGAAATCAGGCCCATGAAAATCGAGATCGGCGTTCTTTCGCGAGCCGATGGTTCATGTTATCTTGAATGGGGAAGGAATAAGATCCTTGTGGGTGTATTTGGCCCGAGAGAAGCTCACCCCCGTCGTTCACAGCGCGCAGATACTGCAGTTATACGTTATAAATATAACATGGCTTCTTTTTCTGTGGAAGACCGCGCCAGGCCCGGACCCAGCAGGCGGAGCATTGAAATTTCAAAAGTTTCCAGGGAAGCTTTTGAACCAGTTATTATGGCAGAGCTTTTCCCAAAAACTGCAATCGATATTTTTGTGGAAGTACTTCAGGCTGATGCAGGGACAAGGACAGCAGCAATTAATGCCTCAAGCATAGCGCTTGCAGATGCAGGCATTCCTATGAAAGGGCTGGTTACTTCATGTGCTTTTGGAAAAGTCGACGGGCAGATTGTGCTTGACCTCAATAAAGAAGAGGATAATCATGGTGAGGCTGATTTTCCTGTTGCAATGACACAGGATGGAGAAATTACCCTGCTTCAGATGGACGGGAACCTAACTCCTGATGAAATCCGAAAAGGTTTTGAGCTTGTTAGAAAAGGCTGCAAAGAAATCCTTGAAATTCAGCAGGCAGTACTGAGAAAGAAGTTTGAGACTCCTGTTGAAGAGCCTGAAGCCGAAGTCACTGAAGAAGCTGAAGAGACTGAACTAGAGGTTGTAGAAACGGAACCTTCTCTTGAATATGCTCCCGAGGCAGCACTTGTAGACGAAATTATTGAGGAAGCCAAGGAGCCTGAAGAAGAGCTCTCCGAAGAAACAGTTGAAGCCTGTGCTGTTAATGAAGAAGCTCCTGAATGTGAGAAGGTTGAAGAGATAATTAAAGATGCTGAGGCTGAAGTAGTAGAAGGGGAAGCCTTAAAAGAAGTTATTGAAACCGAAATCAAAGAAGAGGAAGCTGAAGAAGAGGCATTTGAAGACGAAGCTGAGTTTGAATCTGCTTTTGAGGCTTCTTTTGAGGAAGTTCCCGAACCTGAAGAGCTTGAAGAACCTGAGTTTGAAGAAACCGTTTCTGAAGACGAAACAGAAGTTGAGTCCGAGATCAAGGAACTTGCTGATGAGGAAGCTCAGCCTGAAGTAGAAACTCAGCTTGAAAAAGAAAAGGCAGAGGTTGAAGAAGAGTCTCAGCTTGAGCAGGAAATCCAGCTTGAAGAGGAAGTACAACCTGAAGAGGAAGTACAACCTGAAGAGGAATTAAAGCCTGAAGAGGAAGTACAACCTGAAGAGGAAGTACAACCTGAAGAAGAAGTGCAACCTGAAGAAAAAACTAGAACGGAAGAGATTGTTTCAAAAGAAACTTTTGAATCTGAGCCAGAGATAGAGTCCGAAGCCGAGTCCAGGACAGAGGCTCTTGAAAAGACAGTAGAAGAGCCTGAAGAGAAGTGCAAAGGGCCCTGGAAGGTAGTTAAAGACCCCTCTGAATCCGGAAGCAGAGGTGAAAACGATGAGTGAAGTTATTGCTACGCTTAAGAAGGATTACATTTACAACCTTATGATTAAGGGAAAGCGCCAGGATGGACGTGGATTTAAAGATTTCAGGGATCTCAAGCTCGAAACGAATGTTATCTCAAAAGCCGAGGGTTCGGCAAAGGTAACCCTTGGAGACACTCAGGTTCTTGTAGGAGTTAAGCTTCAGCCAGGAACTCCTTTTCCGGATTCTCAGGACGAAGGCGTAATTATTACTAATTTGGAACTCAATCCTATTGCTTCCCCGGAGTTTGAGCCAGGCCCACCCAGAGAAGAAGCAATCGAGATGGCAAGGGTTGTAGACAGGGGAATCAGGGAAGCAGGCGCAATTGATATAAAGAAGCTTTGCATAAGCGTTGGAGAATCCGTCTGGATCGTCTATATAGATGTTCATGTCCTCAATGATGACGGAAATGTCATCGATGCATCCTGTCTCGCTGCTATTGCGGCTCTTATGACTACAGTCGTCCCGAATGAGCAGCAGGGAATCGGTGCGGACGTACCTCTTGCAATGAAAGAGATGCCTGTGGGCGTGACTCTTGCCAAGATCGGTTCAAAGCTGATGGTGGATCCATCACTGGATGAGGAAGCGGTTTGTGAGACAAAACTAACTGTGGTCTCGAGTTCTGACGGATCTATTGCAGGCATGCAGAAAATGGGTCCTGCTCCGTTCACCGAGGCTGAGGTGCTGGAAGCAATAGATATGGCATGCGAAAAGGCAGCCGAACTCAGGGAGCTTTACCTGGAAGAACTGGTAAAGAAGGAATGACAAAGCAGGACTAATTAAGTATAAATATTAAATGCAGTATTACGGTCTAAGTATACGTGCAAGTGTGATTATAGAACTTGTCTAGGTATTAGGGTCCCGATCCGCAAGCTAGCAGGTTCTTAAATTCAAACACTTGGAATTAAACGTTTCATTTTAAGGAGTTTTAACGATGGCAAAAAAGTTTACTAAGAAAGGAAGAATTTCCAGGTCAGCAGGCAGATTCGGTGCTAGATACGGGAGAAAAGACAGAAAGCTTGTTGCAGACCTGGAAGGACGCATGCGGGCTCCGCACGTATGTACAAAATGTGCCAGGCCTACCGTGAAAAGAATCGGGACCGGGATCTGGAAATGCAGCAAATGCGGACACACCTTCGCTGGCGGAACTTATATTCCCTATACCAGTGTTGGTCAGACTTTGCTGCGTACGATGAAGAATGTTGCCGAGGCAAAGTAATATCTTAAGGTTGTGGTTGTATGGGTTATAAATGCACTCGATGTAAACAGAAAGTGGAAATCGACTACGAGTACACAGGTATAAGGTGTCCGTACTGTGGGCACAGAATCCTGGTAAAAGAGCGTCCTACAACCATTAAACGCATTAAAGCCGAGTAAGGATGCTGGTTTAACCTGGCTGACAAACGAAAATATTAGATAAAAAATGGGCTTCTGTGAATGTAAGCCCTCTCTATCTAATAATTCAATGCGTAAACTCGATGCGTAGGGCAAACAAAAAAATAGGCGCTCTATTCAGACAAAACATATACAAAACTTTGATTTTATATATCGAGGTAATAGCAATAAGCAGTTGCTATGCTCAGTACTTTTTTAGGAATTGAAAAACTCAAGGATTTTGATTCCTTTTCACAATGTCCTCAGTAATTTTGAACTCTATTTTTGAACTC
>DUGT01000176.1:4259-7437 GCA_013331275.1 Methanosarcina sp.
TGAACTCTATTTTTGAACTCTATAATTCCCAGAGTCTATAGAATTATGATATTTTCTGCCAATTACCTGACATCGAACATAGAAAGTATAAGGAACACATAGTTTTTCTCTTAATGTCTCTTGATATCTGTCAGAAAAAAGGTATGTGTTTTAAATGCAAAAAGTAATATGAAAAAATAAGAACGGTTTTTGCAGAGTTCAACTTTTATTTCATTCTGTCTGTCGGAAACTAACGAAAATACACGAAAGGTCATTCAAGTATACTTTAGCTAACTAGTATATTTAAATGCACATAAAATATATATGAATTACCTCATATAAAATAGTTTGATTACGGTTAATATTGAGTTTGCTTGAGGAATAGAAAATGGGAGAACATACTACGGATAAATCCAAGATTGAAAAACTAACTGAAGAACTCAAAGAGATGGCTTTGACCCTTGGAGCCTTTAAAGTGGGCATTGCGACTACTGAAACTCTTACAGGTGGCCCTCCTTCTGCTGATCTTACATATGTTCTGCCAGACGCAAAATCTGCAGTAGTTTTTGCCCTAGCTTTTGATCAGAGCCTTATTGAACCTTATTTTAGAAAAGAGGAACATAAAGCTCTTGACACTAATAAGGTACGGACCACTACCCTTGCCAACGGAGTAGCCCTTGAAATGGCAGGATTCTTACAGCAGTATGGTTACAAAGCTGTTCCGCAGATTGCGAATTTTGTTTACCGTCAGGACTCGGAAAACTGGCTGCTGGACATGCATCCACCTATTTCCCACAGATATCTTGCTGTCCGCTCCGGAATAGGGCATTTTGGGTATTCAGGAAACATTATCACCAGTGAATACGGGTCAGCAATTGTACTGGCGTCAGTAGTTACGGACGCTGAGCTTATCCCAACAGAATCCTTGCCTGAAGACGAAAATTACTGTGACGAATGTAAGATCTGTCTTGCTGTCTGTTCGTCCGGATACGTGGACTCACTTGAGAAAGTCACTGTAACTCTTGGAGGAAAAGAGTTTAGCTACGGGAAGAGGAGAAGCAACAGCCGCTGCTTCCTTGTCTGCGGTGGGCTTACGGGTCTGAATTCCTCGGGAAAATGGTCCACCTGGTCTCCTGCACGCTTTGAAATCCCCAAAAAAGATGAGGATTTTATTGCTGCGCTGCCTAAAACCATAGAAGCGTACCTGGAAAGACCTAAAATTAAAGGCGGATTTTTCATATGTCTAATTCCAGGGAACAGAATGGAATATACCTGTTCCAGCTGTCATTTTGTCTGCCACCCAGACAAAGAAATACGGAAAGCTCGTTATAAAATGCTTACCGAAAGTGGAGTGGTCATACAGGAACCGGATGGAACTCTTAAGGCAGTGTCTCCGGAGGAGGCAAAAAAGTATGTTGAGTCCATGCCGCCGGAGAGGCGGAAACTGTACGAATCGATTTCAGAGGAGCAACCTGTATAAAATAGAATTTTTTTCATAGTAAAATGAAAAGTTTCATCATAAAATAATGAAAAAAATGGACTTTACTTACTAGTGAAAAATATACTTCATTTACTAGTGAAAAAATGTGCTTCATTTACTAGTGAAAAAAATATATTTCATTTACTAGTTGAAAAAAATATACTTCGTTTACAATGGCAAAAGGAAAGATATATGACTCTTAAAAACAAGATTGAAAGTATTATCAAAGAAGCTGTTGCAAGTCCGTGCACTAAGACTCGATATCGTGAACCTCTCGTTGGTTATGCTTCAGCCAGTGACCCAATTTTTGATGAAATGAAAAAGATCATTGGTCCTCATCACCTGCATCCTAAAGAGATTTTTCCCGAAGCTAAAACTGTTGTTTCTTTCTTCCTGCCGTTTGAAAAAGAACTTGTGAAACAGAACCGGCAGTCTCCTGGTCCTATAAATGAGTGGATTCGGGCCAAAAGTGAAACCGACTGTCTTATAGGTGAAATCAATGAAAAACTAAAGGCTGAACTTGCAGAAGAATATATACGGTCTGTTGTGCCTGGAATTACTTTTGATTATAAGAGTAAAGGCTTCGACGTTGCCTGGTCCCACAAAAGTGCTGCTTATGCTTCGGGACTGGGTACTTTTGGAGTCCACCATATGCTGATTACAAAAGCAGGGTGTGCAGGCCGTTTTGGGACTCTGCTGATCTCTGCCAAAATTCCTCCCACTCTACGCCCAAATGAAGAGTTCTGCCGTTACAAAAAAGGAGAAAAGTGCTTTGTTTGTGTGAACAGATGTCCGGCTGGAGCCCTCAGTGCAAGGGGACTTGATAAAGAAAAGTGTTACAGGCAGCTTCAGGAAAACGCCAGTGCTTTTCCCGAACTTAATCAGTTTGCCTGTGGAAAATGTGCAACCGGACCCTGTGCTCTCAGGTCTCTCTAAAAAGGAGAAAAATCATTTTACTTTTATCAGGGCGCCATCTTTATAGGTTCCTCCCAAATCAACCTTAAAACTAAGAATACAAAAATGCTTGTTTTGGGTAAATAATATGTATTTAGGTTTCCCAACAAAAGTACTCTTAAATTTGGAAAAATAGGAGAGTACTTGAGGAAAACATCCTCGTGTACTTTCATGCACTCTCATGCAAAATAACATTTAACCTTATGCCTTTAGTGTATTCTCATGCAAAATAACATTTAACCTTATGTCTTTAGTGTATTCTCATGCAAAATAACACTTGAAAAGCTTTTTCCTATCAATCAAGTAATATCAGGGTATAGGGCAAAGGTGCAGTATCATCCAGTGGAAACTTCTGAAGCGGTGTGTTAAGTTTATCAAGTATTTTATCCATCCTGATACCAAGCCCCATAAGACATGGCCTGCGGAGAGTAGGGTGATGACAGGGACCTTTATCTCCGGCACATTTTACGCTCGAGTAGTCGCTTGTGGCACACCAGGTACACATTCCTGGAAAGGTTGCAAGAGCTATGTTATAGCCAAGTGTCCAGGCAAGTTTTTCAAGTTCCAGGACTCCGGGCTGAATTATCTCTTTACGGTCTTTCATTATTATTTTCAGGTTATTCTGGTACTGTTGTTTTACAATCTCATCTTTGGGAGGCTCAATGGAGTATTTCGAGAAATTCTCACTGACTTCTCGAGAAAAAATATTATCCGATTTCCATTCGACAAGAAGAGCCCATTCGTAATCTGCAAGCATCTTTTTAA
>DUGT01000092.1:0-5647 GCA_013331275.1 Methanosarcina sp.
TTTGTAGCATTAAATGATGCTGAGGAAGCTATAAAATACTTTTCCCTTACTCTTTCAAAGTTAACGTTTTTGACTTGGTCGGTATTTTTGAATAAGAGATAATAAACTGCTTTTTCAAGTAATACAAACATTAAAAAGAAACCTTCAAACATGATTATAATAAAAATTACTGTAGTTATTATGAGAATTAATTTATAATTCTCTATCATAATATTGGTCCAAGACTGAGGATGATTAACCACCCTCCAAATGTCATCATAGATGACATAAAAAATGCCATAGCTAATCCAAAAAGTAGAATTTACTCCAAAACTTTTCTCTCTTAATAAAATATGCTTCCAAGACAGAGGTTGCGGAAACTTAACAAATAATCCCCAATTCGTCCTCAAGGACAGGATTTTTGCAAATACCATTAAATTTAAAACAAATGTAAAAAATGCACTTATAATATTTATAAAATGCAAATCTCCCCTTAACAGTACAAGCCACATAAAAACAGAAATAATTGGAAAGACTAAAAACATTAAAAAAAGGTATAGTAAACGGTCGAATAAATAGTTAATAATAGAACTATAATTAAGTGAGGATATAAATAAAATGATATTCTTCTTTATTGGTAAATTATTAAGTTTAGTAAAGTATCTCTTCTTAATAACACTTTTCTTATTCATTTTATTTCGACGTGAACTCATTTGAATGAGAAATTGCTTATATAATATTAATTCTTTCCGAAATTAAGTTGTTTGTCTTAATGTTTAGTCTAAGTAAATGTCTGTTATCGATTAACCTTCTAATTTAAAATATTATACAAGCCTATCCCAAAATCTTGAATTTTAAATAATTGCTCTAACTTCTAACATGAAAATAGTTTATATTTGGGAATGAAATTGGTTTTGGGATGAGCTCAATATGTAAATAAGAGGAAATGAATCCGAGATCCAACAGCTACCGATCCAAAACAAATCAACTCTATAACAATAAGATCAGATTTACAACGATAAGATCAGATCTACAACAGTAAGATCAGACTTACAACAATAAGACCAGATCCACAACAGTAAGATTAAACTTACAATGGCAAGATCAGATTTATGACAATAGTAAATTAAAGTTTCAGGTTTACAAGAAGCTCTCTTTATAGTAATAGATCATGGGTTTACCCATCCATTTTTTATGCGAGAAGCACCTTTACGTCTTAAACTGAACTTATTCCTTTACTTGCCTTTATTCGCCTTTACTTATTTACCTCATGTTGTTAAGCCTTTAGTACAAATTAAACCTCTAGTACAAATCGTTTGCATAGTTTTCTCTTCATAATTACAAAACCTTCCCGTCGGAAAGAACAAACTGATCAAAAATGTCTACTGAAAATTATACCTCTACTCCTAGTTGTACCCGTACTCTCCCTGAAGTCCTGGCTCCCGTAGGCGACGAAGAAGCCCTGCTTGCTGCAATTAAAGGAGGAGCTGATGCAGTCTATCTCGGGGTCGGCGAATTCAATGCCCGTCAGGGTGCAAAGAATTTCACTATTGAAAATCTTGACGAGACCGTGAAACTGGCACACTCCCATGGAATTCTGGTTTACTTGGCCCTCAATATCCCGATCAAACAAAAAGAATTGCAGCACGCGCTTGAGATAGTAGACTGCGTATATGCAGTCGGAATCGATGCAGTTATCCTTCAGGACCTTGGGCTTCTCAGGCTTTTAAGTAGAATCTATCCGGACCTCGAGCTTCATGCAAGCACCCAGATGACCATCCATAATAAAGGAGGTGTCGATTTTGTAGCAGGTCTGGGAGCAAAAAGAGTAATAGTTTCAAGGGAACTTACCACGGCTGAGGTAAAAGATATAGTAGACCATTCAAACGCAGAAATTGAGGTTTTCGTACATGGAGCTCTTTGTTACTCTTACTCGGGCAAATGCCTTTTCAGCAGTTTCCTGCATGGCAGGAGCGCAAACAGGGGAGCTTGTGCCCAGCCCTGCCGACGCCGGTACAGATTCGTAGTAAACGGCAGAGACGTTGACGAAAGACATATTGGAGGAAGTTATCCCATAAGCTGTGCCGAACTCTCCACACTAACAGGGCTTGAGGATATCATAAAAACCGGTGTTGTAAGCCTAAAAATAGAAGGAAGGATGAAAAAGCCCGAGTACGTTACTGCAAGTGCCGCTGCCTATAAAGCTGCAGTCGAAGAAATCTGCAGCCCGGGAGAGAACCCGACAAAAGAGGAACTTGAAGCAAGAGAAGCCGAGCTTGCAAAACTCTTTTACAGAGGATTTACGAGAGGCTTCGTACTCGGAGAAAAAGGTGTATCTCATCCCAAGTACAGTTCAAACTACGGGGCATTCCTTGGAAAAGTCATTGATATTTCTCGGTCAAAAGGAAACACAAAACTTACGGTTCGGCTGAACCAGGACATCCAGGTAAAAGACGGTATAAGTATTTTCACTCGGGAGAGAATGCTTGGTTCAGCAGTTACAGGCATAATCGCAATTTCAGATGAGCATATAAAAAGTGCGAAAAAAGGTGAAAAAGTAGGGCTCGAAATCAGCTCGAAGACCGGAAGAGCAGTCCAGAGAGGCGATGAACTCTACCTCACAACAGACACTCAGCTCCTCGATGCCCTTCAAAAAACTAAACTGAAAACACTTCCTGTAAGCCTGAAAGTAAGAGCCAGGAAAGGAGAGAAATTTACTGTTGTAATCGGAGAAGAATGTAAAAAGCCCAGAGAGACCAGGGAGGAGAGCAGAGAGAAGGCTCTCGTTGTAGAATTTACGGACGATTACATCGTCCAGAAAGCTGAAAAAGCCCCAACAACGGTCGAACAGATAAGAAAAACAATGGAAAGCCTTGGGGACACTTCCTTTGAGGCCGTTTCTGTTGAGATCGAAGCTGATGAAAACATTTTCATTCCGGTTGGTGTGTTGAAAAATGCAAGGAGAAAGGCAGCAGACCTCCTACTTGAGAAAGTCCTCAGTGGAGATATGAGAGAGCACAAGCACCCGGATCTTGAGGCTTTCAGTTACCTGTGTAACTCTCAAAACCATAGCGTTGAAGCGAGTGACCAGGATAAACAACCTCCAGCCGTAAGTGAGAATCTCGGTGAGGCCTCCGGTAAGACAATAGGCAAAAAATCAGCTTCAAAGCGACTCCTTCTTAGTGTTGAAGTAAATGAAAGTTCTTCTCTCTTTGAGGCTGCGTTTGACGGTGCAGATATTATCTATGTTCCAGTTTCGAGGTTTGAAGAGGTTTTTGCGCCAGAAAATACAGAAAAGCTTGAAGATTTGAAAGCCGAAAGGGTTGAAATTGTTTTCCGAGTTCCCCTTATAAGTCATGATCATGAACTGGATAAACTCAAACCCCTACTGGAAAAAGTTAAAGAGGCAGGCTTCGGAATAGCCTGTTCCGAGTTAGGGGCCGTACAGCTTGCAAAAGAGCTTTCAATACCTTTTACCGCAGGAAAAGAATTCAATATTTTCAACTCTTTTACAGCCAGTACCTTCTACCAGGCAGGAGCGTACAGAGCAACTCTTTCAAGTGAACTGAACCTGAGCGAAATAAAAAGTATCTGCGAAGCACTTCAAATATGTAAAGGCTCAGGACAGACCGAGATTTTTGTTTACGGCAGAGAACTCATGCTAATTACGGAAAATGACCTTTTAAAGCCCCTTGTTGATAGAAGAATTGTAAGAAAGGACAGCGAGGTGCTTCTTGTTGACCAGGAAGGTTCCGAATTTCCGGTAGAACGCCTGGGGACCCGGACCCTGATTTACAACTCAAAAGTGCTTGATATGCTGAAGTACGTCAAAAACCTGAAAGATTACGGTGTGGATGTGCTTCGTCTTGATCTTTCATTTAATACTCAGGCTGAGATAAAAGAGATTATAAAAGCATACAAAGAAGCTCTTACAGGAAAAGAAAACAGATTGAAACCTGCAAAAGGAGTTGAGTATACTACAGGGCATTATTTTAAGGGAGTTTAATAAGGTAAAACCCTGTTATATCACTTATAAATTATTATAAAAACCTAAAAATTTTTTATGGAAACTTTAGAAACTTTAAAAACTAAAAGTTGCCTATTTTCCAGGCAACTGCTGATCGTGCACTATTAGCTAGTTGATGTTATTTCCAAATGTTTTTAGTAGCGTATCATATTTGCAATTAGTAAGGTTAATAGCGTGCTTAATGCACGAAACATATGGCACTTCTAGCACTGGAAAATTAATCATGGAAATATCAACCGCATAATGGTGGACGATCCAACTGCTTAAGCCCGAAAAAAATGCCGATTCATGATCTGCAAACAGACTTTAAGTTTATTTTTCGGTTCAATTTAAAATGTATCTCGCTTACAATTGTGTAGTTATAATTATTTAGTTATAATTATTTAGTTATAATTATTTAGTTATAATTATTTAGTCATAATTATTTAGTCATAATTATTTAGTTATAATTATTTAGTCATAATTATTTGGTCATAATTATTTAGTTACTACTGTTAATCCGACAATTTTCTGTCCAGAGTACCAGACCTTAACCTGGAAGATGTCAGGGTTAGCAAATGCATTTTGTACGGAGGTTTCAATATTTTCTGATGGGTTGGATAAGTACCTCCAACCATTACCTGCATAGAGCCAAAGAGATCTTGTATTGGAAGAAGGATAGGCCTTCAGTTCAACCCAGTACTTGGTTGCTATGTTATTGGTCACAGCTGTTGTAGACATTGATTTTCCCAATGTGACTGGAGCTGTTGATTGCTGACCGCCTGAGAGAGATATTTCCTGACTTTGAGAAGATGCAGCACTCAAGACCGCTGGCATCGCTGCCAGGACTAAACATATCAATAAACCTGCTATTATAAGCCGATTTTTCAACATCTGTTACACCTCAAATTATATTATGTTATATTATTAAATTTATTATATTACATATACTGTGGTATTTTTCGCACTCACTGAGCTATAATTTTTAGTTTATTCTCGAGAATCTGCATGTATCAAGAGAAAGATTCTTAAAACAAACCCCGAAAGATGTGTAAAGTACTCTCAATACTTACTAACTGTTATATTTATAGTCCCCGTATATGATACTTTTGACAGTATACCCCAAATTAATTCAATCGTTTCCGGAATTCAGTACATAAGAGATTAACAGATGCTTTCTGTCATTTTGAGTCTTTAGATTCTGTTTCTGTAATCAAACCTGCAAATTTAAAATTTGGTAATTTTTAAGAAAGTAAATGCCATACAAAGGCGATCCTTATCAACAGATGGTATTACTAGGAGACCGTTTTACTATGTACAAAATAAAAAAATTAGAGAATATAGTAGCAAGTGGAAATTTCGTGAAAAGAAATCCAAACAGCAAAGAGTACTGCAACCAGTAAACTGAAGTTTTAAATTGAGTACGCTATGCAATCATAGCTAAAATCACAGGTTCTTCAAACCTGTACAATTCGGATACTAGCTCGAAGGCCTATTCGAACTATGCCTTTCATCTGGACTGTGCATGTCTTTCCTGAAATATCTGACAAACAACTCAAGAAGCTATATTATAAATAGTTTAAATAGTTTAAATAGTAAAACAGATGCAGTTAAATATATATTCCATAAAAAATAAAATATAGATGCTCATGCAAAAAAGGA
>DUGT01000092.1:5701-11038 GCA_013331275.1 Methanosarcina sp.
CAGATGCAGTTAAATATATATTCCATAAAAAATAAAATATAGATGCTCATGCAAAAAAGGACTATATATGGAATTGATATTGCTCGGGGTTCTCCCAGAGCAAGGGAACTTCCCAGGTATGCACTTGCTATCCTTAAGGACGGGGAAGTTCTTCATCAAAGTATGCTCCGTCGCCAGAAAATCTTTAATATGATCCAGCGAGAAAGGCCGGAGATAATAGCTGTTGATAATATTTTCGAGCTTGCAGCCGACCGAAGTGAGCTCCTTTCTCTTATGGAAAAACTGCCTGAAGGTGTTAAACTCGTTCAGGTCACAGGTGGGCTGCATCCCGAACCGCTTGTAAGACTAGCACGGAAACATGGGCTCTCTTTTGATCCCGAAAACCCGAACGATGAAGCCGAAATATGTGCCCGCCTTGCAGATATGGGGGTTGGACATGAGGTTTCCCTTTTTGAAGATATTACAAAAATTAAAGTCAGTAGAGCCCGTTCTCTGGGAAGGGGGGGTTGGAGCCAGAACCGGTACCGCAGGAAGGTACATGGAGCTGTGCTGCAAAGGAGCAGGGAAATTGAGAATGCCCTGAAAGACCTTTCTCGGGAAAAAGGCATCAGATTCGAAGCCGTAAATGTAAAAGGTTTCGGTGGCTATGTCAGGTCTGAATTCACTGTCTATGCAAAGCGTGGAGAGGTACCAATACATCCAATGGCAAGTAACGACGCTCAGGTAAGCGTAAGAAGTGTTGAACGCGACAAAATCCGATATGTTCCCCTTAAACCGAAGAACCCGAGACGTAAGTTCACAATCGTGGGAATCGATCCCGGAACAACAGTGGGAATAGCGATTCTCTCTCTTGAAGGAGAGCTTCTTTACTTGAAAAGTTCCAGGGGAATGGCTCCTGACGAAGTGGTCAAACTTATTGCCGAATACGGAAAACCTGCAGTTATTGCCAGCGACGTAACTCCAATGCCTGGCTCGGTTGAGAAAATTCGAAGAAGCTTTAATGCCGTACCTGCAAGTCCCGGAATCGAGGTTTCTGCCGAGGAAAAAATAGCGCTTGGAAAGACTTTCGGTTATTCCAATGACCACGAAAGGGATGCATTGACTGCGGCTCTTCTCACTTACAGGAGTTATAAGAATATCTTTTCCAGGATTGAAAAGAAAGCTCCTCAAAATGCCGATCTTGAGTTGATAAAGCTTCATGTAATTCGGGGAGCTTCAATAGAAGCTGCAATCGAAAAAGTTCGGGCTTCAGCTGAGCCTGAAAAATCGAGGCAAAGAGAGCATGTCGAAAAGACAGAGGATAAGTCAGTTGACGAGTCTCTCTTAAAAATAAGAGAAACGGTCCAGAGGCAGAGCGAGCAGATCCAGAACCTTCAGGAATATCTCGAGGAACTGAAGAAAGAATTGCTTGCAAAAGACAGGAAAATCTCAAAGCTTGAGTCAAGACTGAACAGTTTCAAAAAGGAAGCTTACAGCGAAATCCGAAAATCAAAAGAAATTAAAATCAGGGACGAAACAATTGAAAGCCTGAAGAAAGAAGTCAGCCATAAAAACAAAACCGTAAAGGAGCTGCGGCGCAGAAGCAACAAGCTGCGTAAAATTCAGAAAATGGAGGTCCGTGGCGAAGGTACGGCTGTCAAAGTTATTGCCGCTTTTACGAAGGAGTCCATTGCCGAAACAAAGGAAAAATACGGACTTAAGACAGGCGATGTAGTTTTCCTTGAAAACCCAAGCGGAGGCGGAACTGCAACTGCTCAGATCCTTGTAGAAGCCGGAATCCGTGCCGTGCTCATCCCTGAGGACATTTCGCACGCAGCCGAAGAAACCTTCTTTAAAGGCGATGTGCCGGTCTTAAAGGATATACCGCTCGAAAGGGCTGAAGATTTTGCAATGGCCAACCCCGAAGCTCTCAAAATCGCAATCGAATCATGGGAAAAAGAAGCCGATGCAAAACGCCACAAAGCCAAGGAGGACGAACTGCAAAGCCTCTTTGACGAATATAGGAGTGAAAGGCGTAGGGGCCTGGTTTAAAAAGGCCCTTAAAATTTCATGCCTGCCTCAGTCTTGCTGCATACCACCCCCTTCTCCAGGGAGAGAACTCGGAAGCACCTCTTTTTTAAGCAATAAATCCTATCTGAATCAATATGCCAGATACCATAAAACAACCTGCTAAAAAACCTGATAAAAAAACAGTCAGTACCCCGATTAGAGAACACTTCCAGCTCAAGGAAACCATAGTTACCATTGCAGCCGATAAACAGGAGCATATCGAAGCCGCAAAAGAAGCGATCCGCATCCACAGGGCAGCCCTTGAGACTTACATTCTTTCCGATCCTTATTTTCAGCTTACTCTCGAACCTTATGAATGTCCGGAAAATGTTCCTGAGGTTGTAAAGAGGATGGTAAAAGCAGGAAACACTATGGGTATAGGGCCAATGAGTGCGGTTGCAGGCACAATTTCGGCTCTTGCGGTGGAAGCAATGGTTGAAGCAGGAGCAAAATATGCTATTGTCGACAATGGCGGGGATATTGCACTTATCAATGACAGACCTGTTGTGGTTGGGATCTATGCAGGACAGTCCCCCATTAAAAACCTGGGACTGGTATTCGAACCCAGAGACTTGATTACAGGTGTATGCACCTCAGCAGGAACAGTTGGCCCTTCAATCAGCTTCGGAATGGCGGATGCGGCTGCAGTGTTCTCAGAAGATGTTTCTCTGGCGGATGCAGCTGCAACGGCTCTTGGAAATGAAGTAGGTATAGGAAAGGAATCTGTAGAGGCTTCTTTTAAAGCCGTGAAGGAAATACCAGGAATAAAAGGGGCACTTGTAATCCAGGGAGAATATATTGGCATGTGGGGACAGGTACCAAGGATTACAAGGGCAGATGTCAGGTATGAGTATATAACCAAAGCGTGATTTTCAGGAGTTGGTATGTGGTGTTCTCCTTTTATTAACTGACTTTCTCTTTTTATTATCTAGCGTCCTCTTTTTATTTATATAGATTTCTCATTTTATGATCTAATGTTTTCATTTTATTATATAGTGTTCTTATTTTACTACATAATATATTCTTTTCAGTATCTGTTATTCTCCTTTTGTTGTCTGGTGTTCTCTTTTTATAACTGACATTCCCCTGATGTTTAGCTGGTATTATATTTAGGAATTATGTCTTTTAGAGAAATATTAATATGTGTTTCGCAACATAATCGTTTAACACAAATTACAGTTAGATGAGTATGTTACAGCTACTTCTGGAATTGCTTTTGAACTGAGTCGATTATCCTGGAAAAAATATAATTAGACGACTTGAAATTGCTAAAACTACAGGAAGGAAAATAAATGTCCAAGAAAATCCTGATCTTAACAGGCGATTGCGCCGAGGACTATGAGGTGAAGGTACCCCAACAGTCACTCCAGATGCTGGGTTACCAGGTAGATATAGCGGCACCAAATAAAAAAATTGGGGATGTGTTGCAACTGGTAGTACACGACTTCACTACGCTCGATACCTATATCGAGCTTCCAGGGCATCGTATCCAGGTAGATGTTTCCGTAGCTGAAGTAAATGCGGATGATTATTCAGGTCTGGTTGTTCCGGGTGGAAGAGCCCCTGAGTACATCCGTATGTATGATGAGACAATTAAACTTGTACAGGATTTCTTTGAGGCTGGCAAGCCTGTAGCAGTCATTTGCCACGGACTGCAGCTTTTGGCAGCGGCTAAAGTCCTGGAAGGCTACAAGGTAACATCATATCCGGCATGTGCTCCGGAATGCAGGTTAACCGGTGCTGATTGGGAATCGAAACCGGTAGTTACAGACAAAAACCTGGTAACAGCTCAAGCATGGCCAAATCACCCAGCCTGGTTAAGAGCATTTGTTGAATTGCTCGGTGCAAATATAAGCATTTAAGGAAAGCATGTAGGAGTTTCTTTGCAGGACGGATTTATGATTTCAAGAGTTGAAGGTTTTCCTCCATAAGAAATCATAAGCTTTTCTTTGGGAAATCCATGTTCGATAAATGTCTCTGCAAGGGTTCTTCCAAGAAATCCGGCTCCAATTATGCCTATTGTCTCATTGGCTAGAAGATCATTACTTTTCAATACCATATAGATAATCTCCTTTAATATCGTATACGAGAAGTAAGAATTAGCATGTTGGGTTCTGTGTAGTCTGCTGGAGCTGAAAACTAATAAGCTTGAAGCTAATTGAAAAATATACGTATTTTGCTCTTTATAGAAGAGTGGAGGATTGGAGTCCGGATATATCCGGAGTACATTTTTTAGAAATGTTTAAACTTAGAAATTTAGATTAAGTTTGATTGGTTTGATACTTTACTTTTGGAGGGTAACTGCCGGGAAATTGAGACGTTATTAAGAATCGGGGCAAAAGTCTCAAGTTGCCCGGAAATAAGAGAAATAAATTGAATTCTTGGCCTTACTTTTAAAGAGTTGAAAATTCTCGTACATATATTTTTCCGGCAAAATTGTAAAAAATTCGGTTGAAATTCACCACGGAAGAAACAATTTTACCCTAAATATATAGGAATTAAGGAAGAGAAGGTATTCTCACCATAAACTATTTATAGAATAGCTGGAATTAGAGGGTTGCACTGGTGTGATAGGTGCTTCCTGAGGCAGCGGGGCAGCAGGGCAGCGTAAGAGAATCACCGTGCAAAAAGTGAAGGAAGAAAAGCAACTGGGCCCGTAGCTCAGTCAGGCAGAGCGACTGGCTTTTAACCAGTCGGCCTAGGGTTCAAATCCCTACGGGCCCGCCATGTTCTATATATATTATATCCGGTGGAAAGGCCATCCACAAGAGAGATTAGTTTGATAAGTTTTTTGAATACTTTGTTTTTGGAGGAAAGGATTTGACAAAATTCAGCCTGCTCGATCATGAGTCGGTCCCTAAACATGAAATCATGCCTGAAGGCGAGTTAAAGTCTGTTTTAAGCAAATATTCCATTGAAAAGGAACAACTTCCGAAAATCAAAGTGCAAGATCCTGTTAGTAAAGAAATCGGAGCTGTTGTCGGAGACGTAGTGAAAATCACAAGAAGAAGTCAAACTGCAGGGGAGGCAGAGTATTATAGACTTGTGATCGAGTAAGCGGAGGGGAGTAAACCGCTTTCATGATCATATTTTTTTCACGGAATGTCTTTTTGAATTCCATGCACTATCGTATGGCAAAACTCAACAGTTGCACATCGATCCAAGGATCAGAATCTCTTGATTTTCATTCTAATAAAGCAAAGAGGGTGCTATCATCGCATTAGAAACAAGTATACTGGCGCAGGCTTATTTTACACGGGACAAGATAGTGCAGCACCATATAGACTC
>DUGT01000092.1:11103-18669 GCA_013331275.1 Methanosarcina sp.
ATATAGACTCTTTTAACAAGTTTATAGATTACGGGCTGCAAAAAATCATAGATGAACAGAGAATAATAGAAACCGATATCGAGGATACCTACCTCAAACTAGGCAAGATAAGGGTAGAACATCCTGTGGTAAAGGAAGCCGACGGGGCAATTGAAAAACTTTATCCCAACGAAGCAAGGCTCAGGAACCTCTCGTACTCAGGTCCACTATACCTCGAAATGAGCGTGGTAAAGGACGGAGTTGAGTCCGAAGTAATGGAAGCAAAAATAGGACAGCTTCCCATCATGATCAAATCCAAGATCTGTAACCTTCCAGGGCTTAGCGAAACTGAAAAAATACGTTATGGGGAAGACCCGCTTGATCCAGGGGGATATTTCATTATAGGCGGCACCGAAAGAGTGGTTATGACCCTTGAAGACCTTGCTCCTAACAAAATTCTTGTAGAATATGGGGAAAGGTACGGTGACACTATAGAGGTTGCGAAGGTTTTCTCACAAAAACGCGGATACAGAGCCCTTGTAATCGTAGAAAGAGGAAGAAAATCCCTGCTCGAAGTTTCCTTCCCTTCGATTTCAGGCCGCGTGTTCTTTATTACCCTTATGAGAGCCCTTGGGATCGTAACTGACGAAGACATTGTAAATGCAGTTTCAAGTGATCCCGAAATTATTAAATTCATGCTGGAGAACCTTGAAGAAGCCGAAGTCGAAACCCAGGAAGAAGCAATTGAGAAAATCGGAGCCAGGGTTGCTGCAGGTCAGGCTAAAGAATACCAGATAAAAAGAGCAAACTATGTTATTGACAGGTACCTGTTCCCTCATCTTGGAAATGACATGAGAGACAGGATCTCCAAAGCTCACTTTCTGGCAAGAATGGCCGAGTCATGTTTCGAACTGGCCCTTGGCAAGCGTTCGGAAGACGATAAAGACCACTATGCAAACAAAAGGCTGAAACTTGCAGGAGACTTGATGGAAGATCTCTTCAGGGTATCATTCAACAGACTTGCAAGAGACATAAAATACCAGCTCGAACGCGCAAACATGAGAAATCGAGAACTTAACGTCGCTACAATAGTCAGGGCTGACGTACTGACTGACCGCTTGCAGCACCCGCTGGCAACCGGAAACTGGGTTGGAGGAAGAACAGGTGTGTCTCAGCTCCTTGACAGAAACGACTATATCTCTACTCTTTCCCATCTGCGCCGGGTAATTTCGCCCCTTTCACGAGCCCAGCCTCACTTTGAGGCCAGAGACCTACACGCAACTCAATGGGGAAGGCTCTGTCCATCGGAAACTCCTGAAGGCCCAAACTGTGGCCTGGTGAAAAACTTTGCTGAGATGGTTGAACTTTCAACAGGTATAGAGGATACCGAAGGAATAAAGAAAATCCTCCACGACTTAAACGTCGAGCGTGTGGTTGTAAAGGTACCTGAAGTCCCGGCCAAAATGAAAGAAACCTTACTTGATGAATTCGGAGAAGAGATTATTGAAGAATATGAAGAGCCTTCGGAAACCGAAAGCAAATACAAAGATGAAGAGTTTTACGATTATTCAGACATGGACGATGCCGGATCAATGTTCGGTGATTAAGGGGTCGATGACAGATGACTAAAGCAAAAGTATTCATAAATGGGGAGCTTGTCGGGACCCATGATAACCCTTCTGAGCTTGTAGACGAGCTAAGAAGGATGAGGCGGCAGGGGTTCATATCCAGACAGGTCAATGTCGCTCTTAACAACAACACAAGAGAAGTAATTATAAACTCCGATATGGGCAGAGCAAGAAGACCACTTTTAGTTGTGGAGAACGGACTTCCCAGGGTAACTGAAGAGCATGTAGAGAAAATTAGGAACAAAGAAATCAACTTTGACGACCTGGTAAAAGAAGGCTGTATAGAGTATCTTGATGCCGAAGAAGAGGAAAATGCCTATATCGGACTCTATGAGGCTGACCTTACTCCAGATCACACTCACATGGAGATTGATCCTGAACTTATTCTCGGAATCTCTACCGGAATGGTACCTTATCCTGAGCATAATGCCTCTCCGCGTAATACCATGGGCGCAGCCATGATTAAGCAGTGTATCGGAGTTGCAACTGCAAACCAGAAGCTCAGACCTGATACCCGAGCACATGTGCTCCACTATCCTCAGAGGGCAATGACCAAGACAAGAACCTCGCAAGCAATAGGTTTTGACGACAGACCTGCAGGCCAGAACTTCGTTGTCGCAATCCTGTCCTATGAAGGGTATAACATTGAAGACGCCCTGATTTTCAATAAAGGCTCAATTGAAAGAGGTCTTGGGAGAAGTCACTTCCTCAGAACCTTCGAAGGAGAAGAACGAAGGTATCCGGGTGGCCAGGAAGATAAGTTTGAGATTCCCGACTCCGAATACCGTGGAGCACGCAGTGCAGAAGCCTATGCAAACCTGGACACGGACGGACTTGTAAACCCCGAAACTCCGGTTGGTCCCAACGATGTACTTATCGGAAAAACCAGTCCACCAAGGTTCCTTGAAGAACCGTCGGACTTCGGGATTGCAGTCGAGCAGAGGAGAGAAAGCTCGATCACAATGCGGTCAAATGAAACAGGAATTGTTGACACGGTCATCCTGACAGAATCCATTAATGGGACCAGGCTTGCCAAAGTAAAGGTAAGAGATGAAAGGATTCCAGATATTGGGGACAAATTCGCTTCAAGGCACGGGCAAAAAGGAGTTATCGGCCTGAAAGTCCCGATTGCAGATATGCCGTTTACGGAAGCCGGCCTGACTCCGGACCTGATGATCAACCCGCATGCAATTCCTTCCCGTATGACTGTAGGCCACGTCCTTGAAATGATTGGCGGAAAAGTAGGCTCCATGGAAGGTAGAAGAGTTAATGCAACAGCTTTCTCCGGAGAAAATGAAGAAGACCTTAGAGAAGCCCTGAAAAAGCATGGGTTTGCTCATACCGGAAAAGAAATTTTCTACGATGGAGCAACCGGCAAGATGATTCCTGCAGATGTCTTTGTTGGGGTTATTCTCTACCAGAAACTGCACCACATGGTCACTTCAAAAATGCATGCGAGGTCTCGCGGACCTGTACAGGTGCTTACCCGCCAGCCAACCGAAGGCCGAGCCAGAGAAGGTGGTCTCAGATTCGGAGAAATGGAACGTGATGTGCTGGTAGGGCACGGAGCTGCCATGTCTCTAAAAGAGAGGTTGCTGGATGAGTCGGACAAGGTTGTGGAACTTGTCTGCTCTCACTGTGGAATGATTGCAACATATGACAAGCAGCGAAACGTCGCTTTTTGCTCAACCTGCGGGGCTGACACGGACATATATCCTGTGGAGATGAGCTATGCATTCAAACTGTTGCTGGACGAAATCAAATCCCTGGGAGTTGCGCCCAGGCTTAAACTCGAAGATGCAGTATGAGGTGAGGCAGATATGGCAAACGTACCTCCTATTCCGAAAAGAATTGCTTCTATTAAATTCGGCTTACTGTCTCCAAAAGAGATCCGTAAAATGAGTTCAACCCCGATCATCACAGCCGACACTTATGACGATGACGGATTTCCAATTGACATGGGGCTTATGGACACAAGACTCGGAGTCATTGACCCCGGTCTTCGCTGCAAGACCTGTTCAGGGCGAGCAGGTGAGTGCCCCGGACACTTCGGGCATATCGAGCTTGTAGCTCCGGTAGTTCATGTTGGTTTTAATAAAGTAATCCGAAAATTACTCAGAGCAACCTGCAGGAAATGCAGCAGGCTTTTACTTGACCCTGCACAGAAACAGCATTTTCTGGACCAGCTTATAGGCATTGAGGAAATCGGACACATGCCCGATGATATGATTAACGAGGCTTATAAGGAGGCCAGTAAAGTAAAGACCTGTCCCTACTGCAATGAGGAACAGCTGGAAATTAAATTTGAAAAACCCAGCGAATATCTCGAAAATGGGGAGAAATTAACTCCTACCGAGATAAGGGATCGTTTTGAGAATATCCCTGATGACGATATTCGGGTTATCGGAATGGACCCAAAGAACGCAAGGCCTGAATGGATGATCCTTACGGTTTTGCCCGTACCTCCTGTTACGGTTCGTCCTTCGATTACCCTTGAATCCGGGCAGCGCAGTGAAGACGACCTGACCCATAAACTCGTAGATATTATCAGAATTAACCAGCGCTTCCAGGAAAACAGGGAAGCTGGCGCTCCACAGCTCATTATTGAGGATCTCTGGGAGCTCCTTCAGTATCACGTTACAACCTTTTTTGACAATTCAGTCTCAGGAATACCTCCTGCAAGACACAGGTCAGGAAGGCCTTTAAAGACTCTATCCCAACGTTTGAAGGGTAAGGAAGGGCGTTTCAGAGGAAGTCTGTCAGGTAAGCGTGTTAACTTCTCTGCACGTACGGTAATCTCTCCGGATCCGAACCTGAGCATTAATGAGGTCGGGGTTCCAATGCCTATTGCACGGACCCTGACAATGCCCTCAGTAGTAACACCAAGGAATATAGAACAGCTTAAGATTTACGTGCGTAACGGAGAGGATGTGCACCCCGGTGCAAATTACGTACTGCGTCCTGACGGCAGACGTATAAAAGTTACAAATGTAAACAAAGACGACCTTGCAGAAAAGCTGGAATTCGGATGGGTAGTTGAACGCCAGTTAAAGGACGGAGATATTGTACTTTTTAACAGGCAGCCATCTCTACACAAGATGAGTATTATGGCTCATTCTGTGAAAGTACTTCCGAATAAGACCTTCAGGCTGAATCCTGCTGTATGCCCTCCATATAACGCTGACTTTGACGGGGACGAGATGAACATGCATGCCCTTCAGACCGAAGAGTCCAGGGCTGAGGCAAAAGTCCTGATGCAGGTTCAGGAAAATATTCTTTCCCCGCGTTTCGGAGGTCCTATTATAGGTGGGATCCATGACCATATTTCAGGACTTTTCCTGCTGACACGTTTTGAGAATCATATCTTAGCCAATGACGCCTACGATATGCTCCGAAAAAGTGATATTAAGGAGTTACCTTCCCCTGCAGGGTACGATTCCGATGGAGAGCCTTACTGGACAGGAAAACAAATCTTCAGCCAGATTTTGCCTAAAAACCTTAATACGCAGTTTGCAGCCCAGGTCTGTTCGCACTGCGATACCTGTAAGAAAGAGGAATGTCCGAACGATGCCTATGTGGTAATCCGGGACGGAGAACTTATTGCAGGTACAATAGATGAGGCGGCTATCGGAGCATTCAAAGGAAAAGTTCAGGATCGTATTATCAAGGAAATAGGCCCTGAAGCCGGATCTCGTTTTATAGACAATATGACCATGCTTGCAGTTCGGGCTATCATGCGGACAGGCCTGAGTTTCGGAATAGCTGATGAAGATATTCCGAAAGAAGCAAGGATCCAGATCAATGAGGTCCTCAACAAAGCTGAAGATGCTGTGCAAAACCTCATCAAGTCTTACCAGAATAAGGAGCTTGAACCTCTTCCTGGAAGAACCCTTGATGAGACAATTGAAATGAGCATCATGCAGAAGCTTGGAAAGGCCAGAGACGAGACCGGTAACATAGCAGACAGCCATATGGGGCTTGAAAACCCGGCAGTTATCATGGCCCGTTCGGGGGCCAGAGGTTCCATCCTGAACCTTACTCAGATGGCAGCCTGTGTTGGTCAGCAGGCCGTGCGTGGAGAACGTATCCGCAGAGGATATGCAGGCAGGACACTTCCCCATTTCCAGAAGGGAGATCTTGGTTCGGATGCCCACGGATTCGTAAAGGCAAGCTACAAAAGCGGGCTTAACCCAACTGAATATTTCTTCCACGCAATCGGTGGTAGGGAAGGTCTTGTGGATACTGCAGTCAGGACTTCACAATCAGGGTACCTGCAGAGAAGGCTTGTTAATGCTCTACAGGACCTGGAAGTCCAGTATGACCTTACAGTCAGGGATACCAGAGGGGTGCTTGTACAGTTCAAATTTGGAGAAGACGGAATTAACCCCACAAAGAGCGACTTCAGCAAACCGGATACAATCCACAGGATTGTCAATTCCGTAGCAAAGCGGGAGGTGGCCTGATGAGTATTAGTGAAAGCACAATCGATAGCATGATAAAAGATCTGCCTCTCCCTACAAATATCCTTAACACTCTCAGGGACGATGTTATCAAAGCCGGAGTAAGTAAAAAGGAAATGGAAGAGATTATAGAAAATGTAATGGAAGAGTATCGCAGCTCATGCATTGAGCCCTGTGATGCTGCTGGTGTGGTTGCAGCCCAGTCCATAGGGGAACCAGGCACCCAGATGACAATGCGTACCTTCCACTACGCTGGTGTGGCTGAGATTAACGTTACTCTCGGTCTGCCCCGTCTTATCGAAATTGTGGATGCTCGAAAAATTCCGAGTACTCCTATGATGACGATTGCTCTTTCGAAAGAGAATCCTGACGATTATGCTTACGACAGGGAAAAGACAAGAGTCCTTGCCTGGGAAATCGAAGCAACGAAAATCGACCACATTGCTGACGTGACCACTGATCTTTCCCAGATGAAGTTAATAATTGACCTGCATGAGAAGGCAATGGAAGGCAGGAATATTACTATAGATCAGGTAAAAGAAAAGTTTAACGAAGAATTGAACGTAATGGTTGTTATTTCCCAGGATATAGATAACCAGATTATCATTTCCCCGGGAGAGCCTTCTTACAGAGAGCTTCTCCAGCTTGCAAAAAGCATCCACAATGTCACCCTGAAAGGGATAGAAGGGATCAAGCGTGTTGTAGTCCGTAAGGAAGGGGAAGAATATACTCTCTATACCGAAGGTTCGGCCCTGCGTGAAGTGCTTCAGTTCGATGGCGTGGACAAGACAAGGACAAGTACAAATAACATTAACGAAATTTATGAAGTACTTGGAATCGAAGCTGCAAGGAACGCGATTATTAAGGAAGCTACAGACACCCTGCGCGAACAGGGTCTAACTGTAGACATCCGGCATATTATGCTTGTGGCCGATCTCATGACCTGTGACGGGGAAGTAAAACAGATCGGAAGACACGGAATTTCAGGTGAAAAGGCAAGTGTCTTTGCCCGTGCAGCTTTTGAAGTTACGGTAAATCACCTGCTGGATGCAGGAATGCGCGGTGATGTGGATCAGCTCCAGGGGGTCACGGAAAACATTATCGTCGGCCAGCCGATCCGCATGGGTACCGGAGATGTGCACCTTGTAAGCCGAAGAATAGAGAAAGTTGAAGCCGAGGAAGAGTGAAGGTTTGCAAAAAACCTGAAACTCAACCTATAATTATTTAAATTCGTAGCCTGATAGAAGACCATTTCAGATCAGGTGTACGTTACCTTTACGAAACTCGGAAAATCCTGATGCAAAAACTTGAGTCTGCGAGGCTCATAACCAGAAAATAAATATAAGGCATCAGGTATTTAGAGTACCATATAACCGAGCTTGGGAAATCTTTATTAGGAAAGAGACAGAGTAGACGAGCTCATTTGAGACAGAGTTGATGAAAATGAAGATCAATGTTGATAAATCTCTTATTAAAGCTGTGAAAACAGGAAAAGTAAT
>DUGT01000092.1:18723-19661 GCA_013331275.1 Methanosarcina sp.
AAAATGAAGATCAATGTTGATAAATCTCTTATTAAAGCTGTGAAAACAGGAAAAGTAATAATTGGAGCCAACCGAACTGTGGATGCAGCAGCAGACGGATCTGCAAAAATGGTGGTCCTGGCATCAAATTGCCCCGAAGAAATTAAAAAGAAAGTTCAGGCAACAAATGTCCCTGTCCTGGAATTCGATGGCACAAGTGTAGAACTCGGGCCAGTATGTGGTAAGCCCTTTACGATTGCAGCCATGGCAATCCTCGATGTAGGAGAATCCGATATCCTGGCAGCTACAGTTTAATAGAAGGAGTTGGCAACGTCTTGGGTGAAATAAGACTTACTGCAGAAAGCATCCAGTACATTGCGTTATTTGAAAATATGACACGGGCTAAAATCCTCGATTGTATCCCTGAAGAGGAAAGGCTTGTATATGTCGTAAAACAGGGTGATATGGGACTTGCTATAGGCAGAAACGGGGAGAATATAAACCGTGTTAAAAAGACTCTGGACAAACCCATAGAACTTGTGGAATATTCCGATGAACCTGTCACCTTCCTGAAGAACGCCTTCGGACCTGTGTCCGTGAGTTCGGTAAACATTATAAACAAAAATGGCAAGCGATTAGCTTATGTAGAGGTACCTAATAAAGAGAAGGGGCTTGCCATAGGCCGCAATGGAAAAAATATAGAAAAAGTAAAGATGCTTGCCCGTCGCCATCATAATATAGAAGACGTGATCCTGCAGTAATCTAACTTTTAATTTACACTGATCCATTAATCCGGCGTTGAAGGATAATCTGGCATCCAGTATGCCTAGAAAATTTAGATCAATTTTTAATACGGAGAAATTAACAATGGCTAAAGGAAAATATGCAGCTAATATTCTCACACAGAACAGGAAAAATGCCCGCTGGAAAGACTCATACTACGGCAGGCGAGTTCTTGG
>DUGT01000092.1:19757-20930 GCA_013331275.1 Methanosarcina sp.
TGGAAAGACTCATACTACGGCAGGCGAGTTCTTGGGCTGAACGTGAAAGCCGATCCGCTAGGTGGTGCACCGCAGGGTCGGGGTATTGTGTTAGAAAAGGTAGGAGTTGAAGCAAAGCAGCCAAACTCAGCTATCCGCAAATGCGTAAGAATCCAGCTCATCAAAAACGGGCGTCAGGTAACTGCTTTCTGTCCAGGAGACGGCGCAGTTAACTTCATTGACGAACACGATGAAGTGACCGTGGAAAGGATTGGAGGTCGCATGGGTGGTGCTATGGGTGATATTCCGGGCGTACGCTTCAAAGTAATTGCCGTAAACAACGTGTCCCTGAACCAGCTGGTTATCGGCAGATTGGAAAAACCCAGGAGATGATTTTCTTGAAGATATTCGGCAAATGGGACCCGACTGAAGTTGAAGTCCGAGACCTAGGAATTAAGCGCTATGTTAGTCTTACTCCTGTTATTGTTCCCCACAGCAGTGGAAAGCACGCCAGGCAGCAGTTTAACAAATCAGAGATTTCTATTGTAGAACGTCTGGCAAATAACCTGATGAGAACTGAGGTAAACACAGGAAAGAAGCAGAGGACTCTCCGCGCTGTTGAAGAAGCTTTCGACATCGTGAACAAGAAAACCAAGCAGAACCCTATCCAGGTGCTTGTGGATGCTATTGCTAACGCAGGTCCGAGGGAAGAAGTAGTAAGGCTGAAGTACGGCGGAATTTCCGTGCCAAAAGCAGTAGACACCGCACCACAGAGGCGTGTGGACACAGCCCTGCGCTACATCAGTATGGGAACCAACAACGCAGCCTTCAAATCCAAGCGTTCGATTGCGGAATGTCTGGCAACCGAATTAATAGGCGCTGCAAATCGTGACACGAAGTCTTTCGCTATCAATAGGAAGGACGCAAAAGAAAGAGTAGCAAAGGCAGCACGTTAATCGCTTATGCGGGTTGCCTCGATATAAAAATCATAGATCTAGATTATATTTGTTTAAAAGGTATTAGCATGGGACGAAGGAAGAAAATGGTCGAGCGCGTAACGACGCTTATGAATGAGCCGGTAAGAATAAGAAATATCGGGATCGTTGCGCACATTGACCACGGAAAAACTACATTATCGGACAACCTGTTAGCCGGTGCCGGCATGATTTCGAAGGAACTTGCAGGCAGACAGTT
>DUGT01000092.1:21121-23686 GCA_013331275.1 Methanosarcina sp.
GCCTCCAACGTTTCCATGGTTCACACTTTTGATAATGAAGACTACCTGATCAATCTGATCGACACCCCCGGACACGTTGACTTTGGCGGGGACGTAACTCGTGCCATGAGAGCTGTGGACGGGGCTGTTGTTGTCGTGGATGCAGTCGAAGGTACAATGCCCCAGACCGAAACCGTGCTGAGGCAGGCACTCAGGGAACATGTCAGACCCGTACTTTTCGTTAACAAAGTAGACAGGCTAATCAATGAGCTTCAGGTCGATTCCCAGGAAATGCAGGTCCGTCTTGGAAAAGTCATTGATCACGTGAACAAGCTCATCAAGAACATGAACCCTGAAAAATACAAGGCAGGCTGGAGAGTCGATGCTGCAGCCGGAACTGTTGCTTTCGGGTCAGCTCTTTACAACTGGGCAATCAGTGTGCCCATGATGAAGAAAACCGGGGTTTCTTTTAACGACGTATACAATTACTGTAAAGCCGGAGACATGAAGTCTCTTGCAGAAAAATGTCCCCTGCACGAAGCTGTTCTTGACATGGTTATTCACTTCTTGCCAAACCCACTTGACGCCCAAAAGGGAAGAGTACCTGTTATCTGGCATGGAGATGCGAAATCTGAAATCGGAGAGTCCATGACCCACGCAAATCCGGAAGGAGATCTTGCGTTCATGGTAACTGACATTTCAGTTGACCCCCACGCAGGTGAAGTTGCAACAGGAAGGCTGTTCAGCGGTTCTTTTTCCCGTGGTATGGAAGTCTACACCTCAGGCACTGCAAAGAAGAGCAGAGTCCAGCAGGTAGGTATCTTCATGGGC
The DNA here is from genome assembly GCA_013331275.1 of Methanosarcina sp. Lineage (GTDB taxonomy): Archaea > Halobacteriota > Methanosarcinia > Methanosarcinales > Methanosarcinaceae > Methanosarcina > Methanosarcina sp11020u. Next base: position 21,932 of record DUGT01000092.1, read on the forward strand.
CCTGAGAGGCTTGAAGTGGAAAAGATTCCTGCAGGAAACATTGCCGCGGTTACCGGTCTGAAAGAAGCGATCGTGGGATCCACTGTAACAACTCTCGAAGGCATGACGCCTTTCGAAAGCATAAGGCACGTAAGTGAGCCTGTGGTTACTGTGGCTGTGGAAGCAAAGCACACCAAAGATCTGCCCAAACTGATTGAGGTGCTCAGACAGGTTGCAAAGGAAGANNCCTGTGGTTACTGTGGCTGTGGAAGCAAAGCACACCAAAGATCTGCCCAAACTGATTGAGGTGCTCAGACAGGTTGCAAAGGAAGACCCAACCCTTCAGATTACTCTTGACGAGGAGACTGGGGAACACCTGATGGCAGGTATGGGAGAACTCCACCTTGAGGTTATCGCCCACAGGATTCAAAGGGACAAGAACGTTGAGATCACCACGAGCAAGCCAATTGTCGTTTACAGAGAAACCATTAAGAGAAAGATCGAACCTACAGAAGGAAAGTCTCCAAACAGACACAACAGGTTCTATATCTTTGTGGAACCCCTTGACCTTGAAATTGTCAGTGCTATTAAAGCCGGCGATATCAGCATGAATCTACCCGAGCTTGAACGCAGGCAGAAACTCATGGATCTAGGAATGGATAAAGAGGAAGCAAAAGGCATTGTCGGAATCTTTAACTCCAATATCTTCATTGATATGACCAAAGGTATCCAGTACCTTAATGAGACAATGGAACTCATACTTGACGGGTTTGAGGAAGTCATGCGTGCAGGCCCACTTACAAGGGAACCTGTGGCAAACGTTAAATGCGTGCTCGTAGATGCGAAGCTTCACGAAGACGCAATCCACAGAGGTCCTGCCCAGGTAATTCCTGCTTCAAGGCAGGCAATTCAGGCAGGTATGCTTATGGCAGACGACACTCTGCTCGAACCTTATCAGAAGGTCTTTGTTCAGGTGCCCCAGCTTTTAATGGGTGGTGCAACAAAGGAACTGCAGGGCCGTCGTGGAATTATTCTCAACATGAGTACCGAAGGAGACCTGGCAATTATCGAGGCTAGAGTACCTGTAGCCGAGATGTTCGGATTTGCAGGCGAGATAAGATCTGCAACTGAAGGACGTGCTATGTGGAGCACCGAATTCGGAGGCTTTGACACTGTGCCTACCAGCATTCAGAACGAAATTGTAGGTCAGATCAGAGAAAGGAAGGGCCTGAAGAAAGAACTGCCCAAAGCTTCTGACTTCCTTTCAATGTAAGCGGAATATTCTTCCGCTTTTCCTTAATATTTATGGATATACCTATCCTCATACAGGATAGATAGAGCACTCGGACCGATCTGGAAGGGAAGAGTATCCCTATCGGTTCGGGATATGGCCAATCGGAAAGCTTTAAAATAAGGTATACCTATATTGGGGAAAGTAGTCCAGACCACTGGAAATTTATGAAGTGGCGGTTCAATAAGGTATCCGGAAAGGGAAAACTGACAATATTGATCGGATAAAAGAATATAGAAAAGATGACTCAGTATTGAGATCCGCCCTAATCTTAATATAGTAAATATTTGATATACGAATGAAACTCATCCAGAATTACAGGAGAATTATAATATGGCAGCTGATAAACCGCACATGAACTTAGCAGTGATTGGTCACATTGACCACGGAAAATCAACATTCGTAGGACGCTTAATGTTCGATGCAGGAGCTGTAGCTCCACATATCATCGAGAAGTTTAGAGAAGAAGCAAAGCAGAAGGGTAA
>DUGT01000092.1:23889-30831 GCA_013331275.1 Methanosarcina sp.
TCACAAGAGATTCGACACAGACAAATTCTACTTCACAGTCGTAGACTGCCCAGGCCACCGTGACTTCGTAAAGAACATGATCACAGGTGCTTCCCAAGCTGACGCTGCTGTCCTTGTTGTCGCAGCTCCTGATGGTGTCATGGCCCAGACTAAGGAACACATTTTCCTTTCCAGAACCCTCGGCATTAACCAGCTGATTGTCGCCATCAACAAGATGGATGCAGTAGACTACAGTGAAGCAAGATATAAGGAAGTCGTCGAGCAGGTCTCCGGTATCCTTAAGATGATCGGGTTCAAGCCAAGTGAAATCCCCTTCATCCCGACCTCTGCATTCTACGGTGACAACATTATTAAGAGCAGTGAAAATACTCCCTGGTACAAGGGCCCATCCATTATGGACTCTCTCAATAACCTCAAAGAACCAGAAAAACCATCTAATCTCCCTCTCAGGATCCCTGTCGAAGATGCATACACAATTTCCGGTATCGGAACCGTACCTGTAGGCAGAGTTGAAACAGGTGTTATGAAGAAGGGTGACAAGGTAGTCTTCATGCCAGGAGGAGCATCCGGTGAAGTAAAGTCCATTGAGATGCACCACGAAGAAATTCCACAGGCACTTCCAGGAGACAACATTGGCTGGAACGTTCGTGGTATCGGCAAGGCCGATGTCCGCAGAGGAGACGTTTGTGGTCATGTTGACAACCCACCAAAGGTAGCTGACGAGTTTGTAGGACAGATTGTTGTTCTGCAGCACCCCTCCGCAATCACTGCCGGATACACCCCTGTTTTCCACGCCCACACCTCCCAGATTGCATGCCAGCTGATCGAGCTTAACAAGAAGCTGGACCCGAAGACTGGACAGGTAAAGGAAGAAAACCCAACCTTCCTTAAGGCAGGAGATGCAGCAATCGTTACCATCAAGCCAACAAAGCCAATGGTTATCGAGCCAGTAAAAGAAATTCCACAGCTCGGCAGGTTCGCTATCCGTGATATGGGTATGACAATTGCCGCAGGCATGTGCATGAGTGTTAAGCAGAAATAACACTCTCCTTTTTCATTTTTTAGGAGAAAAAAGGTATGCAGAAAGCTAGAATTAGATTGTCAGGCATCAGTCCCAAAGATCTGGATGGAGTCTGCAATCAGGTAAAATCCATTGCGGAAAGAACAGGAGTTAACATATCAGGACCTGTTCCGCTTCCCACAAAGAAACTTGTAGTTCCTACAAGAAAAAGCCCGAGCGGAGATGGAACTGCAACCTGGGATCACTGGGAGATGCGTGTACACAAGCGTCTCATTGATATTGCAGCCGATGAAAGGGCACTTCGCCAGCTCATGAGAATTCAGGTTCCTAAAGATATCAATATCGAAATCGTACTCGAAGGATAATCGAGAAATAGAGACAGGCTACAGAAACTCTCTGTACCCAGTCTTGCAAACTTCTTTTCCATTTCTTTACTTTAGAATAGACTATTTTCCTCAGTATGAATTTATGAGGAATCTGCCGGCGGCCGTCAATTTAGACGCTCTTTCCGCCAGCGTTTCTGCAACTTTTGTCTTCTTGTAAATTTTATCTTGCTTAGATATGGGTTTGCAGACATTATCCTTAATGGCATCCTTTTTTATTCATTTTTCCTTCATTTCCTGTTTTCTTTATTTTACCCATTTTCCCTTATTTTACCTCTTTTCCCTTATTTCCCCTTTTTCACTTTTTTACTCTCTCTTTTTAGGAAAAAAGAAGGACTAATCCTTGTCATTTTAATAGTGAGATACAGCCTGTCAACTTCAACAAAACAACAAATCCAATTTTTTGGATTTCATAGGTTAAAACAATTTTACTCAGGTGCATGCACAATAAGGTAAGTTCCCATCCTTCGAACTCTTCAATTGATTACACAAATATAGTCAGAATTAGAGAATTCATGACCAAATACTAAACAATAAAGATATTAAAAAGCAATCCAGGCCAAAAATCCGCTTGGAAATTGTATTGTTAGAGAGATTGGACATAAAACTTATAAGGAGTTAAGTAAGAGAAGTTTATGGAGTTTGGAAGTGCTTTCCAGGTGCCGCTCGAACTCCATAAAACATGCCCTATGAGGCAGTGATTGATATGAATAATATTAGCAAAGCAGTAGTTGTTTTTATTGTTTTTCTGACTCTCTTAATACTGATGATGCAATCTCAAGAAGTTAAAGTAGCTGGTTTTCTCATCCAATTTGAAAATGGAACAACTGAGCCTGAAGCCAAAGCCATTCTTGAAAATTACAACATACCTGTGAATTATACCATATACTACAATTCTAATATTAGTCGAGGAATGTACTACATAAAAATAGATAAAGATAAAATAAACGAGTCGAGAAAAGATGAAAACTGGACTTCTGTAGTTGAACTCAAAAAAGGAAATTATAACATAACTATGTTGTCTGAAGAATTTGTTCCGGATGAAAATTTTCTTACAATGCTGGAAAAAAACAATCTTCAGTTGAAAAAGGCCATTGTGTGTTATATTCGTTTTGGAGACGGACCATATGACTGGGTTGTGGGAAAGAATTGTGTTCTGGAAAAAGATGCAATAAGGATAAAAAATGAGCTTGAAACAAATGAGAAAGTTTTGATTGTAGGCCTGGATGATATTGAAGGGTAAAAACACTGTATTGAATTATCATTGTAGAAATAAACATTACCATTTAAGTTCTTATAATTGATTCAGTATTCAATCCCATTTGATGGTGATTTTTTAAAGACATTTGATGTAATTTTTTAGCTAAATAAATGATTATAAATCATTTTTCTGCTTTTAAATCATTTTCATCAATTTTGACAAAACCTTAGTTAAAAAGAAAAATTCAAGAAAAACAAAAATTCAAGAAAGCAGTAGTCAAGAATTACTTTATAACTTTAATCTTCTATTAAATTTTTTCTTTTTGTTTGTTGTTTCAGAAAGACTAATTTTTTCTGAGTGTTTGTATCATCCTGAAAAGTAACCTTAGAAAAAGCTTAAAAAGAAAGGTTACTTTTCTTCCTTCCATAAACTTTTCTGAAATTCTACCTTTTCAACAGTCTCACAAATTTTATATTAATCGTCATAAAAATTATGTAGCCTTAAAAGGCTACTTAAACAGCTGACTTATTTTCAATTGTGCTTAATAACTCCTCCTGACTAACGGTTTCATCAGGTCTTACAGCCTTCCCATCGTCAGTTAATATAAACTTACCCTGATCAGATCCTGTTACTAAATAATGTTCTGAATCAACATTTATAGTATCCTTGGTTAAGTAGAGTAAAACCTTTTCTCCAGTTTTGAAGCTCGGTTCATCTTCTGATATTACACGATCAGCACCAATTGTCCCACCAACTATTCTCACAATAATCTCTTTAGACTCTTTGGATTCGGAAGGCTTTTTAAGATATTTATCTACACTTAAAACGATGTCAGTGTAGATAAAGGAACTTTGATCACCTTTGACATTGTCTTCACCTGGTCTCTTACCGTCAAGTGTATTCCACTTAGATGGAAGAATCTGCTTAACCGTACCTGTGACAATAGTGTCAGAGTAATTGTTTAAATCCTCATGGGTGCAGGCTACCACCAATGAACTTATAGTAATATTTATTGGTTTATCGCTATTACTCGCAAGTGGCTTATCATTACTCGCAGGTTTGATATTGTTTTCTGAAAATTTTGGTAATCCTAAAGCAATTAACGCAAGCAAAAAGAATAAACCAACAAAAATAATTCCATATTTTGTACTATTTTTCATAGTCATAAGTCTTCACCTCTTAGTCATAGATGGATCTAATTCCCTGTATGTCATCTGTATGAAGGGTCCGTTTCTTGGTTTCACCTGTTGCTGAGTTCTTGTACATTGTTGCCTCGGTTTCGCTTGAATGACCTAAACGTAACCAGTGCCCAAATTCATGAGTAGCAATATTCTGTACATCAAACTTCCCTGATTCTCCCGAGGTTGACCAAACCAAATTCTTGTTAAAAGTTACTGCACATCCTATCATTTTATCGCCAGAAGGGTCAGGATATGTGCTTGCTATTGTTGTATTTGGTAAAAGCGGGGCATAATTTAATTTGTTGTTGGTTATCATCCAAGAAAAATAGAAGTTTGTACCTACATTATTCCATGTATTCGCAGCTGCAGTTAGAGCAGTTGACCAAGAACTTGGAATTGATGTACCTTTCTGAACAGGTGCTATTCCATTATACCAGTATGCTCCATTATATACATATGCTGACGCAGGAGCTGTCATATTTACCAGAAATAAGGTTAGCATTAATATTCCAATTAACGACTTTTTACCATTCTTCATATTTTTAACTCCTGTATATTTACCCAGGAGGCAGAATCAGGCAAGCTTAAATATACGCAAAGCTAACGTAATCGTGCCTCAGAGGGCATGTTTTATGGAGTTTGAGCGGCACCTGGAAAGCACTTCCGAACTCCATAAACTACTGTTTATTAAATTCTTATAAGTTTTCTGTCCATTCTATCAAACAATTCGATTTTCTAACTAATTTTGATATGAGATTATTACCTGATAATTAACAGTTAGAGAATTTGGCCGGAAAAGTTATAAGGAGTTAAGTACGAGAAGTTTATGAAGTTTGAAAATACTTGCCAGAGAACTCAAACCCCATAAAACATGCCCTCTGAGGCAGTGATTGATATGAATAAAATTAGCAAAGCAGCAGTTGTTTTTATTGTTTTTTTGACTCTCTTAATACTGATGATGCAATCTCAAGAAGTTAAAGTCGCTGGTTTACTTATTCAATTTGAAAATGGAACAACTGAGCCTGAAGCTAAAGCAATTCTTGAAAATTACAACATACCTGTGAATTATACCATAGACTATAATTCTAATATTAGTCGAGGAATGTACTACATAAAAGTAGATGAAGATAAAATAAATGAATTGAGAAAAGATGAAAACTGGACTTCTGTAGGTGAACTCAAAAAAGGAAATTATAACCATAACTATGTTATCTGAAGAATTTATTCCAGATGAAAATTTTCTTACAATGCTGGAAAAAAATAATCTTCAGTTGAAAAAGGGCGTTGTGTGTTATATTCGTTTTGGAGATGGACCACATGACTGGGTTCTGGGAAAGAATTGTATTCTGGAAAAAGATGCAATAAGGATAAAAAATGAGCTTGAAACAAATGAGAAAGTTTTGATTGTAGGCCTGGATGATATTTAAGGGTAAAAAGGAAAGTACAAGAAAAACAAAGACTTCAAGAAAGCAGTAGTCAAGAATTACTTTATAACTTTAATCTTCTATTAAATTTTTCCTTTTTGTTCGTTGCTTCAAAAACTAATGTTTTTCTGAGTATTTGTACCATACTGAAAAGTAGCTTTAGAAAAAGCTTAAAAAAAGGTTAATTTTCTTCCTTTAATAGAAATTTTTCTGAAATTCTACCTTCTCAACAGCCTGACAAATTCCATATTAATCGTCATAAAAGTTATGTAGCCTTAAAAGGCTACTTAAACAGCTGACTTATTTTTAATTGTGCTTAAAAGTTCATTCTGACTGACAGTTTTACCAAGTCTTACAGCTTTTCCATCATCAGTTAATGTGTACTTTCCCTGCAAACTTCCTGTAATTCTGAAATGTTCGGGACCAATGTCTTTAGTACCTGTGTTGGTGTCTTTCGTTAAATAGATTAAAACTTTTTCACCAGGTTTAAACGTCGGTTCAGATTCAGTCGTTAAGGTATCATTTCCAACTGTTCCACCTTCGACTCTCACTGTAACTTCTTTGGATGATAATGGATTCTCTAAATATTCATCTACATATATAATAATATCAGTGTAGATAAGGCAAAAAGTACTAAACCCTTCAAAATCATTAGGTTTTTTACCATCAATAGAATTCCATTTAGATGGAAGTATTTCCTTAACTGTACCTATAACAATCGTATCAGAGTTGGTTCTTAATTCAGACTGATTAAACGGTATAAGTGACGCACTAGATTCACCGTATAAGGTTTCATCATTATTCATCTGTTTAGTATTAGAATCTGGTAACGACGCTAAAGCGCCTACTACTATTAATGAAAGTATTCCAATTGAAAGAATTATATATTTTGCGTTCTTTTTCAAAAATATTCCCCCTTAATAATAAATAGACCTGATACCTGCGATATCATCTGAATCGAGAGTTCTTTTCTTTATTTCATTAAAACCGGTGTAATGGTACATAGTTTTCTCAGTATCCAGAGAATCATCCCATAAATCATACAGCCATAACCAATGTCCAAATTCATGAGTAGCGACAGATTGCACATCCAAACACCCAGATGTACCACCTGATGAAGTTGACCAGGAATAAATATTGTTGAAAGTTGTTGTACAACGAGTTAAATGACCATTATTCTCAGTCTGGTAAGTTCTTGCACCTGTTCCTGACTCAAGACCTGCATAATACAGCTTGTTGTTGGTTATCATTGGGTTGAAGCTGAAAGTTGACCCTGCATTATTCCACGTATTCGCGGCTGCTGAAATTGCACTTGACCAAGAACCTGGAATTGATGAGTCCTTTTGATAGCCAACATAATTTGTATTCCATTTATACCCACTATATGTATATGCTGACACTGGAGCTGTTATATTCACCAGAAATACAGTTAAGAGTAATATTCCAATTAACGACTTTTTACCATTCTTCATATTTTTAACTCCTGTATATTTACCCAGGAGGCAGAATCAGGCAGGCTTAAATATACGCAAAGCTAAACATGATAACTGCCTCATAGGGCATGTTTTATGGAGTTCGAGCGGCACCTGGAAAGTACTTTCAAACTCCATAAACTTCTCTTACTCAACTCCTTATAACTTTTCTGGCTAATTTCTCTAACTGTATGATTCTTAAACAAATTTCGAATCTGAGTTACTTTCTAATATTTGTATTGTTTAATGATTTGGCCATA
>DUGT01000092.1:30953-32140 GCA_013331275.1 Methanosarcina sp.
CATAAATTATTTATTTGAGTATATGCCCCAACTCATATTCAAAAATGAGTATAAAATGAAATTTTATTCAACTTCTAGCTTACAACGTTTCATTTCATTTAATGATTAATGTATATAGAATAAATTGTCTATAAAATCCATAACTCCGACTATAATTATGTAATTAATTAAAAAACAGTATATTCACCGGTTTTGTAAAAGCTAGCCACAAATAAGATTCTGATCTTCGCGTTTTCTATATGATAGCAATCTTCAGAATAAAATAGGGTGAATGAGGAAGTCCCCTGCAGGTATTAAGGCCTTAAGTCAACAACTTGATTATACAAAACTACGAAGAGTCAGAAAAGATTAATCAAATCTGACTTACGAAGAGTCAAATCAAGTTTGACTTACGAAGAACCAAAAAAGATTAATCAAATCTGACTTCTTTTCTTTGCAAGAATCATATGCGGAGGCTGGATATACCCTGCCGAATGACCGGATGGATCATTCCGTTCCAAAAAGGCATCATAATCTTTCAAGAACCTCCATGAAACAGCCTCAAACCCATGGGATTGTGCAAGGGCAGTTATCCTCTCAGGTGTATTGTTTTTCGCAAGGGGCAGGTTCGGCTTAACACCAGAATACAACTCATTAAATCTGTCATTACGACTGCTTTTCTTCTCTGTCCCATCAGGGTTCTGGAACCACAAACCATCAATTATCATCATAAGGCCGCCGTCTTTTAAAAGCCGAGAGCACTCATTTATAAACTTCTCCGGTTGAGGCAGGGTCCAGAGAAGATATTTGCTCAAAACGAAATCATACTCTCCATCACTGAGAGGAATTTCTTCTGCGTCTCCCTGTACTAACGAAACATCTACTCCTTTTTTTCTGGCATTTTCAGCTGCTTTTTCAAGCATATTTTCTGACAAATCCACACCGGTTACATCATGCCCCATGGCAGCAAGAGAGATTGCAAGAATTCCAGGACCTGTTCCTACTTCTACTGCACGGATTTTTTTATCCGTTAGCAGTATTTCATAAAACAGAGATTTCCAAATCTCCATTTCTTCATCCATACATTTGGCATATTCCGTATGATAATCAGAACTTCTGTAGTCCCAGTATTCTAAAATTTTATCTTTCATTTCTGATATTCCATCTTTCACTTCTAATATTTCGTCTGTCATTTCTAATACTTCATC
>DUGT01000092.1:32364-39476 GCA_013331275.1 Methanosarcina sp.
ACCGCATAATGGTGGACGATCCATTGTTATCCAAAGCGAAAATGTTTGTAACACGATTAATCGGGATTAACGGTATCTCATCCTGAATAACTGCCTTAACCCCTTTATATTTGCATAATGACTAGTGATATTCTGAGAGCCTATATGGTAACTTGATTTTGGTAACTTTTTTCATAAAATTACATTTTATTGTGTATGAATAAAACAATATGTAGTATTACTATTTATAATAATAATTTGCTTAACTCATCATAATTAACAATATATTAATAGTTATGCATTTAATTTTCTAATTTAACTGAGATAAATAACAAATAAGTCATATATCTATTCCACATAATATTATTCTGAATGGTAAAAATAAATAAAGTGGTCTGAATGGAGGATGCCGCATCCTGAAAAAGCTCTCTTAGATTGAAAACGAGTTATCAAACCCGGGGATGTTGTAGTCCGGTTAAACCTGCAACACGATATTTTCCAGGTCACATATACGGCTTACTGAATAATTTTTGATTCAAATAAAATTTGTATTTAATCACACTTACCGGATAGATATAGAATAAAATCACACACTCTAAATATACAGATATAAAATAAAATCACACAATTTAAATATACTCCACATACTCTAGTTAAAAACAACGTTAATAAACTAAATATTTATGTATTGGTGTTAATAATGAAATTTAACGTACAAAAAACAAAAATTTCCATCCCTACTGTTGCTGTAATTCTAATTGTAGCATTGCTCTGTGCAGGATGTGTTGATACAGGGGAGGCATCTAAAGAAAAAGTCCTCCGCGTAGTTTTTAATGAAGGTCCTGATACCGGGGGCAGTCTTGATCCTGCCAACGGCTGGACAGGGTGGTATGTCCATCAGGCAGGCATCTATGAAACATTGTTTTACTACGATGCAGACATGAACCTTATGCCTAAACTCGCATCCGGATACAAACAATTAAACGATACCGAGTGGGAAATTCAGCTCCGTAAGGATGTAACCTTCCACGACGGAACAAAAATGAATGCAGATGCGGTTCTCTTCTCGTTGAAAAGAGTGCTTGACCCGTCAAACAGCAGGTCGTCGGAGTACTCTTTCATTAAAGATGTACGAAAGACTGGTGAGTACACTATTGTCATTGAAACTAATGATGTCTATGCCCCATTAATTTCATCCCTTGTAGACCCTGTCATGTCCATAGTCAGTCCCAACATTGTTGATGCGGACAAACAGCCGGATGGAACCGGTCCTTTCAAGTTTGTTTCCTTCGAATCGGGTGCAAGCCTTGAAGTCGAAAAGAACCCTAATTACTGGGGCGGCGAGGCCAAAGTTGACCGTATACTTATTCAGTACAACAAAGACAGTACGGCAAGAACAATGCTGATAAAATCAGGAGATGTCGACATTGCCAGAGATCCTCTCCAGAGCGAGTATTCAGCACTTAAGAATAACCCTGACATAAATGTCACTTCCAAAGAAACGCTGCGGACATATTTCCTGTATATAAATGGCGGCAAAGCCCCATTCAATGACACCAGAGCTCGTCAGGCCCTCTTTTATGCGATCAACCGCCAGGAAATCGTTGATACAGCACTCGAAGGAGTTTCCGGTATCCCGGCAAAGGGAATATTCACAAATACCATGCCCTGGAACGCAAACGATAAGATCGAATCCTACGACTATAACCCTGAAAAAGCTCTGGAACTCTTCGAAGAAGCAGGAGTCACGAAAGGCACAGATGGTAAACTGTACTACAACGGAAAACCATTAACCGTTGAAATCCAGACCTACACAAAACGTGCAGCTCTTCAGCCGAGTGCAGAAATCATCGCCTCACAGTTAGAAAAAATTGGTATAACCTCAAAGGTCACAATTCTGGAAAGTGCTGCACTTACGGAAAACGCGGTTGCGGGAAATTACGACCTCTCACTTGCCGCGTGGAGCACTGCACCTACCGGGGACCCGGACTACTTCCTCTCAAGCCATTACCTCTCAACAGGCAACTACGCGTCCAAATGGCTCCGCTATTCCAATCCTCAGGTAGATAAGTGGATCCTTGAAGCAAGAACCGAAACTGACGGAAAGAAACGTGCTGAGCTGTATGATAAAATCCAGATACAGATTCAGAAAGATGCAGTATTACTGCCCGTTTTCTATGCCAACGAAATTTATGCACTGTCATCAAATGTGACAGGCTTTGAGATGTATCCAAACGAGTATACAATTATCACCAAGGACATCGGATTTGCATAAATTTGCAGGAGGAAATAAGGAAAAACTGCCGTTTGCAGACAGCAGGTTTGATGTTATTTGTAGAAAGGTATGCTCGGAGAGATCAGTAAAGGACAAAGCTTACGCAGCGAAGTTCTGAACGATCTCTTCCTTTTTACGACAACATGCCGTGAACAATATCTGAAATTATATGATGTCTGAAAACGGACATTTTCAAGGGTTTTTCATTCCGGAAAAGATCAGTGAAGTGAATAATGAATATTGATGTTGTTTTATCCGGGCTGGAAATTACGATATGCCGTATTACCCGGCCGGATAATTACAATTTTTCTACTGGAAGAGGTATTGACATGGCGTTAAGGATGAAGTTATCATTTGCCTGCACGACAGTTTTTTTTATTGCAGTCGTCATCTGTTCGGGTTGTGTTCAGACAGAGGGTTCTGAAGAAAAAGTTCTTCGCGTAGCTCTCACAACTGGCCCTGATACAGGAGGAAGCCTTGATCCTTCCATTTCATGGGAAGGCTGGCCTATGCGAAGAACCGGAATATATGAAACTCTCTTCTCTTATGACGAAAACATGAATCTCCAGCCTGAACTTGCAACAGGTTATAAACAGTTAAATGATACAAAATGGGAAATTCAGCTCCGCAGGAACGTAACCTTCCATGATGGAACTATAATGGACGCAGATGCCGTGATTTATTCCATCAACAGAGTTCTTGACCCGTCAAACAGCAGGTCATCAGAATACTCTTTTATCAAAAACGTCTACAAAACCGATGACTACACAATCGTCGTGGAAACAAACGAATCGTATGCACCAACTATTCTCATGTTCACAGACACCATTATGTCAATTGTAAGTCCTGGCGCAGAAAATCTTGATACCGAACCTGTCGGAACGGGACCATACAAATTTGTCTCGTTTGAACCGGGTGCCAGTATAGAACTGGTAAAGAATCCTGATTACTGGGGTGAAGCGCCAAAAATTGGCAGAATAATTGTCCAGTACAGCAAAGATGCCGCTGCAAGAACTCTTCTGCTCAAATCAGGCGATGTTGACATTGCAAGAGATGTCCTGCAAAGTGAGTACGCAGCCCTTGAAGCTGACCCTGGCACTAATATCGTATCCAAAGAAACGCTTAGAACCTATTTCATGTACATTAACGAAGGAAAAGCACCGTTCGACGATGTAAAGGTTCGCCAGGCACTTAATTATGCAATTAATCGCCAGGAAATTGTTGATACAGCCCTTGAAGGTGTTGCCGGCTCTCCAGCAGCTGGAATATTCCCGGACATCATGCCCTGGAATGCGAACGACAGGATTGAAGCTTACGAATATAACCCTGAAAAAGCTCTTGAACTCTTTGCCAAAGCGGGAATCAAGCAGGGAAGTGATGGTAAACTCTATTACAACGGTAAACCGTTCACAATTGAAATCCAGACATATACAAAACAGGCAGCGCACCAGCCAATGGCAGAAGTAATTGCCGCCCAGTTTGAAAAAATCGGCATCACTACTACAGTAAAAATTGCCGAAACAAACTCAATTAGTGCCGATGCAGTATCCGGAAATTATGACCTTGCACTCTATTCATGGGGTGTTGCACCTGTAGGAGACCCTGACTATTTCGTATCAAGCCACTTCCTTTCAACCGGAACTTATGCATCCGCATGGCTCCGCTATTCCAATCCTCAGGTTGATGAGTGGATTCTTGAAGCAAGGGCTGAGACAGACAAAGAAAAACGTACAAAACTCTACGACATGATTCAGGAACAGGTCCAGAATGATGCGGTACTGGTCTGTATCGCATACAAGAAGGAAATTGACGGATTTTCCCCCAATCTCAAAGGTTTTGAAATTTATCCAAACGAATACACATTCATTACAAAGGAAATGGAACTCGCCTGAGGGATTAAAAAATGAAAGACAAAATTACAGAACACTGGAACAAGATTAGTCCTAATTATCGGAAAATGTATCGTGACCACCTTGATGAAGAGATTCTCCTGATGCAAAACCTCTTTTCAGAGAAGCTGCCAGCTGGTAAGAAGCTCAATGTCCTTGATATTGGAACAGGGCCTGGCATCCAGGCATTTGTTTTTGCCGAAATGGGACACAATGTCACTGTTCTTGATATCTCGGAAGAGATGCTTGCACGTGCAAAAGAAGGAGCAAAGGACCGCAATTTGTCAATCAGGTTTGTTGAAGGTGACGGAGAAAACTTGCCTTTTGAAGATAGTATGTTTGATATTATCGTAAACATGCACCTTCTCTGGACGTTAACGGACCATGACAAATTCTTCAGTGAATGCCTGAGAGTCCTGGTACCCGGAGGCAGAATTCTTGCAATCGATGGTCAATGGTTCCAGCCAGGATACGTCCCAAACAGAAATTACAACCCGGAAGAAAGAAATCATGATGAGTTAATTGAATATCTTCCGCTTTATGACAGTAACTCCCCTGAAATGGTTACAGCCATCATGGAAAATAACGGGTTTTTCGAGGTCTCTTTTAAATTTCTTCCCGAGTATGCAGAGTATATGAAAAGATGCGATCCGGAAGGTTATGATTATTTATCTGTTCCGTATCTTGCCACCGGAATAAAACATTGAGGAATCAAAAATGGAAGACAAAATTGCAGATGACAGATATAACGCATTTTTGCTGAAACATGGTACAAAGGGATATGTAGCTCCATACCTCGTCTCTGCAAGGAAGCGTTGAGCTTGTCAAGAGGTACTGCAATGCTAAATGAGTATTTCATCCGTCGGGTTCTGTATCTCGTCCCGGTTCTCATATTTATCTCATTCATGAGTTTTTCACTCATCTATATCGCACCTGGTGACCCTGCAGAGATTATGATGACGAGTCCTTCAGGTGGATATGATGAAGCAGCTGTTGAAGCTTTCCGCATAGCCCATGGTCTTGACCAGCCGTTTTACATCCAGTATTTGAACTGGATCAAAAACGCGGCTGTCGGAGACTTTGGCTACTCGTACATGAGCGAACAGTCGGTATTTGAAACTGTTCTGAATGCATTCGAGAATACACTGAAACTTTCCGTTCTTGCCCTTGCAATTGCTCTTTTTATTGCTATCCCTCTCGGCGTGGTTTCAGCTCTGAAACATAACACCATTGTTGACGATGCCTGTCGCTTTGGCGCTCTTCTCGGAGTATCCATTCCTAACTTCTGGCAGGCCTATCTGATGATAATTTTCTTCTCGGTAATCGTTCACTGGCTCCCAGCATCCGGATTCGGCCACGGGACAGACATCAGCTACATGATTCTGCCGGCGGCTGTTCTCGGGACAGGGTCAGCAGCTGTAATGATGAGGATGATCCGTTCAAGCATGCTGGATGTCATGAGAAAGGAGTACATCCAGACCGCCCGTGGAAAAGGGCTTTCCGAAAAAATCGTCATTATCAGGCATGCATTGAAAAACGCACTCGTTCCGGTTATCACGGTGATCGGTCTGTCGATTGGTTTTCTCTTAAACGGCTCGGTTGTTGTTGAGACAATTTTCGGATGGTCAGGCATTGGAAATCTTGTGGTAGACTCAATTCTTTCCCACGACTATATGATGGTACAGGGCTCGGTGCTCTTTGTTGCCGTAATTTTCCTTCTGATCAACTTCTTTGTAGACCTGGTCTACGTTTGGGCTAATCCGGAGATACGCTATGATAAAACTTCTTAAAAACCGACAGATTGCTCTTTCCCTGATAATTCTCGGCGGGCTCATCTTCATGGCTATATTTGCCGGTTTTCTAGCCCCCTATGACTACACGGAAAAAGACCTGCAGAACCGTCTGCAGCCTCCGTCTTCCGACCACTTTTTCGGGACTGATAACCTTGGCCGCGATATCCTGACAATGGTAATGTACGGTGCGCGAGCATCACTTTTAGTCGGGTTTGCGGTTGTCAGCATTTCGCTTGTAATAGGAGTGACACTTGGCGTTCTGGCAGGGTATTACGGAGGATGGCTGGATGAGATTATCATGCGGCTAACGGATAGTTTCCTTGCTTTTCCGTCAATGTTTCTGGCACTTGCAATTACCGCGTTTCTGGGACAGGGGATGGAAAACATGATGCTTGCTTTAATTGCTGTCGAGTGGACGGTATTTGCAAGGGTTGCACGAGGTTCAACACTTGACGTCAAGACAAAAGGTTATGTTCGGGCATCCAGGTGGATTGGTGCTTCAAACGCTTATGTAATGATAAAGCATGTTCTTCCTAACATTATATCTCCTGTTTTGATCATGGCATCGCTTGGAATAGGGAATGTGATTCTGGCAGCGGCCGGTTTAAGTTTCCTTGGACTTGGGGTGCAGCCGTCAACACCGGAATGGGGTGCAATGCTGAATGCAGGCCGTACATATTTCACAACTGCTCCCTGGCTAATGCTTTTCCCGGGTCTTTTTATAATGATAACTGTTCTTGCATTCAACTACTTCGGCGACGGGTTGCGGGATGCGCTTGACCAGAAGATGAAAAATATTGAACTTGAAGGGAGGTTCTGACATGTCTGATGTATTGCTTAAAGTATCCGACGTTTCTGTAACAATCCCGACTGAGCAAGGAACGGTTCATGCGGTTGATAATGCGACATTTTCGATTAACAAACACGAGGTTTTTTCACTGATTGGAGAGTCAGGCAGCGGTAAGTCAATTCTTGGCCAGGCAATAATGCGACTGCTTCCCCCGAATGCGATATTTTCCGGAAAAGTGGAACTTGAAGGTATGGAAATTTTAGCTCTTTCCGAGAAGGAAATGCAGAAAGTCCGTGGCAAAATAGTTTCATCAATTGCTCAGAACCCATATCTTGCAATGAACCCCGGAATAAGGGTTGGCACTCAAGTTGCAGAGCCAATGCAGG
>DUGT01000092.1:39683-39980 GCA_013331275.1 Methanosarcina sp.
CGGGAAAGGGAATACCCGTTCCAGTACAGCGGCGGAATGTTACAAAGAGCAATGGTTGCAATGGGAACGGCTGCAAATCCTGAACTGATTATCGCTGATGAACCGACAAAAGGCGTTGATGTGCTTAAGAAGCGCAATATTGCAGCAATTTTTCAAAAGGTTGCCTCTAACGGCTGTGCGTTTCTTTTAATTACGCATGATGTAGGTTTTGCCCGAGCGATGTCAGACAGAATCGCGGTAAACTATTGCGGGCAGATTATAGAGATTGCAGAGAAGGAACCGTTTTTCAAAGAACCT
>DUGT01000092.1:40201-41510 GCA_013331275.1 Methanosarcina sp.
TGCCTGAAGAATCCGCCGGTTGTGGAAATAAATGGAAGATGTGTGAGGTGCTGGATGTATGCTTAAGGCAGATAATCTGCATTATGTTTACACCTCAGGATTGATTAAAACAGTCAAAAAGACAGCTGTCTGCGGCGTTGAGCTTGAGGTCTTTCCGGGTGAAACGGTGGCTGTTGTCGGTGAGTCGGGATGCGGTAAATCAACGCTTGCAAAGCTGCTTGTCCAGCAACTTGAGCCGGTTTCCGGGGAAGTATTTTTCAACGGGGCGAAATTGACCGGTATGAGCTGGAAGAATCTTCGGAAGTTTATGGGAAAAATTCAGCTGATTCCCCAGAATCCGGATGATGTGGTTGATCCTAGATGGACGGTTGAAAAATCGGTTGCCGAACCATTTGTCATTTGCGGAGTTTTTTCCAGAGAGGAGATTTCGACAAATGTGGATGCCCTGTTTGCAGAGGTAGGGCTTTCTGCGGAGCACAAGACCCGATATCCTCACGAGCTTTCAGGAGGGGAACTGCAGAGGGTTGTAATTGCCAGGGCGCTTGCTCTGAAGCCTGAGTTACTGGTCTGTGACGAAGCGACCTCGATGCTTGATGTGTCGGTGCAGGCTTTTATTGTGACGATGCTCAAAGAGATTCAGATAAAACGCGGTCTCAGCCTGGTGTTTATTACACACGACCTGGAGGCGGCGAAGGTTGTTTCCGATCGGGTACTGGTGATGTATGCAGGTGAGATTGTTGAGGAAGGGACAAATGTGTTTGACCGACCGTTGCATCCTTATACGCGTGCTCTCCTGGATGCAGCACGGTATGTGTCGCTTGAGGTTTTGGTGCCTGAGGAGATTGGAGAACTTCCTTATGATTTTTCAGGTTGTTCCTACTACAGATTATGCCGTGAGAGAACGGATGCGTGTAAAAAGCCACAGAAATTACAGGATATTTCAGGGAGATTGGTGAGGTGCTGGAAATCAAAATGAGGCAGTCCAAACAACTGATCTGAGAAACAACTGATCTGAGAAACAACTGATCTGAGAAACAACTAATATCATAAATACCAAGGAAATCTGCGCAACCGTAGTAGCTGGAGATACCTGACAATCCTGCCTGAAGGGCGTAAAAGTTCACATTCGACTGCTTATTGCCTGAATATCCCGGAAATGGACAATTCTGGAATAATCAGGAAAAGAAATTCCTGAATACCGAACTGAAAACCAGGAATTAATGACTGTCTCTTCAATAAAGCATTTTAAATTAGTTTACTTTCGAAAAAAATTAATGTAAAAAGTTAAAGGTATTGTTAGAAAGGTATT
>DUGT01000092.1:41693-42156 GCA_013331275.1 Methanosarcina sp.
ATTGTTAGAAAGGTATTGTTAGAGAATTCTACAGCTTTTCTGTATTATTAACACTTAACTCTTAGACTCAGGCTTACAGGCATCTAAAAAAGTTTTTACAAGAGTAAAATATAACTCTTTGTAAAATTAAATGTTTTTACTTTAGCAGTTTTAACGCATCCCTGCAAGCTGCTACTGCAGGTGCTCCTGAAGTTATGAATATAACATCCATAAGTTCCATAATTTCTTCTTTGGTAGCCCCATTCTTAAGTGCACTCTGCATCTGCACAACCGTGCACCTTTCACACTGCTTGGATGCAACGACTGCAAGTGCTACCAGGATTTTTGTCTTTGCAGGTAGGGCGCCGTCAGATAGTAGTTTCTTATTGCACCTATTGTATTTTTTAAGAGATTCGCTGTCAAGTTCTCCAAGGATCTCAAGGATATGAGGAGTAAAACCTAGCTTCTCGCTCATGCTTTCCAG
>DUGT01000119.1:0-1648 GCA_013331275.1 Methanosarcina sp.
GTTGAAGCTGCATCGTCAGCTTTTAATGGCTGGGCTTCCGCATCTCCGCAGCAAAGAGCCAGGATTTTTTACATAGCTGCGGGAATTGCAAGACAGAGGAAGGATGAACTTGCCGTCCTGCTCACCAGGGAGCAAGGTAAACCTTTAGCTGAATCTAAAAATGAAATCGAAGGTTTTGCACATGTTCTTGAGTACTATTGCGGGCTTGCAAGTAGTTCTCACGGAGATTTTGTTCTGATTCCTCAAAACGGATACGCTTTTACTGTAAAAAAGCCTCTGGGTGTTTGTGCAGCCATAATACCCTGGAATATGCCTGCTCTTATAATGGCATGGAAGATAGGGCCTGCCCTGATATCAGGAAATACGCTTGTCCTGAAACCTGCAAGCAATACTCCCCTCACTAACCTTACCCTGGCTTCTATCCTGAGTGAGGCTGGGCTTCCACCAGGCGTGCTCAATATCGTTACAGGACCTGGGAATATTGTGGGAGAAAGCCTGGTTAAAAGCCCGAAGGTAAAGAAAATATCCTTTACCGGAGAAGCAAGAACCGGAAAACGTGTAGCCGAACTTGCAGCCTGTGAGATGAAAAGAGTAACCCTTGAGCTTGGAGGAAGTGATCCCATGCTGGTCTGTGATGATGCTGACCTTGAGGCCGCAGTTTTAGGGGCTCTTAGGGGAAGATTTTACAATTGCGGACAGACTTGTACTGCTGTAAAGAGGCTGTTTGTTTTTGAAACCGTAGCTGAAAAGTTCATAAAAAAGCTTGAAGCAGGTATCCGGAATTTAAGGGTTGGAAACGGGATGCACGAAAACATTGATATGGGACCCCTTAACAATCGCAGGCAGTGGGAATATATAAAAAAACTTGTAGCAGATGTCGAAGAAAAGGATGAAGGCAGGATAGTTACAGGAGGCAGAGTTCCGGAAAACAGTGTCTGCAGTAAAGGATTTTTTTTCGAGCCTACACTTGTTGCAGATGTGTCCAGAGAATCCAGGCTTCTGAAAGAAGAAGTATTTGGCCCGGTGTTACCTGTAGTTCAGGTGAAAGACCTTGATGAAGCAATTGAAGAAGCTAACAATACCTATTATGGGCTTGGAGCCTCTCTATGGACAAAAAATCTTGATAAAGCCAGTAAAGGATGCGAACAATTAAATGCAGGAATTATCTGGCTAAATCAGCATCTTAAGATTGCTCCTGAAGTTCCTTTTGGAGGTGCCGGGCAGAGCGGAATAGGAAGGGAAAACGGGCCTGATTCCCTTTCCGAATACCTTGATTTAAAAACAGTGATGTTGAAAACATGAAATAATACTGCTAAAAACTTGACGTACTGAGCGAGAAACGTACGAACAAGAAACGTACGAACAAGAAACGTACGAACAAGAAATGTACTGAGCAAGAAACGTACGAACAAGAAATGTACTGAGCAAGAAACGTACTAAGTAAGAAACGTACTGAGTAAGAAAGGCTACGAGAAAGCTCTGAAGTTTGATACTGATAAATAAAGATTTTTCGATGAGCCAGTTAATATGCAGCTCATCGGACTTTTCCTGAAAACCGTACAAATAAATTAAGAGTTACTAACTCTATATTTACTTCTTCTGGTATTTAGGTAGAAGCTGCATGAATTCGGAAGCTTCCATAACCGGT
>DUGT01000119.1:1716-27915 GCA_013331275.1 Methanosarcina sp.
ATTTACTTCTTCTGGTATTTAGGTAGAAGCTGCATGAATTCGGAAGCTTCCATAACCGGTACGCTATCAATTACACAGATATCCGACCAGGGTAGGTTGAAAGCTCCGTAAGCTTCGGCACTCTCAGCTTCGTAAAGGATGTAATAGCGGTTTCCGGAAAGGTCAATCCACTGGTTGATGACATCGATTCCGTCTGGAATCTCCAATCTCTTAAAATGCTCAAGGATCTTATCGCGGTTCGAAGGGTCCCAGGTACTAACGTCCATGAATAACATCTTTTACCACTCCTCTTATTTTATGCTGCCAATACCCCTACCCGGAGGCCAGGGCAGCTTTTTTACAGCATCCGGGATTTTTTTGAGAGCCAGGCTCAAGGAAAAACAAGTCAATTCTCCTGTGCCATCCCCGCAAATGCGGACTTGGCCAGCATGCCCCCAAAATGCCGACTAACGGCGAAGTCTAGATTTTTTAGGTTTTTACTGTCTTTTCCTTATTCACCATTGCTCAAATCCCCTTGAATGATAAATCCGGAAGGACAGGTAATCATGCAGAAAGAAGTTCTACATGCGGATACAGACAGTATATTATCATCCCTGAGACTATATAATAGTTCGTCCTTAAAGATTATGTTAAGTCTGGGAACTCTTCAGGTACACAACACCTTTAATGAAAGTACAGGACTTCATTTTCTCAGTCAAGCCAGCAAACTTCGCAATCCTCTTCTTTTTTCAGGAAAAAGTTCGCAACTTCAAACCCGGCTTTTATAGAGCCATTCATGCTTCTTTCCGGATAATTGGTTGATGAGAACATTCCTGCCAGATAAAGTCCGGACGGGCCTGGCGCAAACGGCAGAACTTTTTCAAGGTATCCCTGTTCATACACAGGTGCAGTATCCATTCTGCGGAAGAGTTTTGCCCAGTGGATATCGGTTCTTGAGAAATCGGGAAACATCTTTTCCAGGCCCTTCAGGTAAGAATTCAGAACTTCTTCTTCCTTCTTTATCCAGAGGTCATTGTTTTCATCCTGAAAATAAGAAGTTACATAGATAAGGTGTTCTCCATAGTCCTCAAAAGGCATAAAGTTGGTGTGTTCAATTACAGCTCCGAAAGGCACATCAGCTTTTATATTCAACCAGTAATTTCCGTCTTTCATAAGCTCTCTATCAAGTCCTATAAGGGCACACGCAGTTCCCTGATAATGAATGCTTTGCAGGGTCGCATGAAGAGCTCCAAGTTTGCCTTTCGCGAGGATATCAAGTACTCTGGGTTCAACAGTTGAAATCACGGCTTCGCAGGGAATGAAATTCCCGTTCGCAATTACTCCCTGCACCGCATTATCTTTGATTACGATTTCCGTTACTGCTTCGTTCTGTAAGATCTTGCCCCCATGTGCATTGATTTCCCTTGTCAGAGCTTCTATAAGGGAGTTAAATCCTCCTTTCAGATACCCCAACTTTTCTCCTTCTTTTCCCCGGTCTGACCTTATTTTCACACGTCCGATAAGCCAGGCAGCAGAAACTTTTTCGGCATTTTCACCGAATTTACTTTTCATAAGAGGAGCAAAAAAGTTTTCATATACGGATTGTCCCGCTGTATCAAGAATCCAGTCTTTTGCCTTTATTCCATCATAGGAAGTCATATCATTTATTAGCTTTATCCTGAGCACCAATAGCCCAAGTTTTACCAGATCCGTAAACGAAAGAGGTTTAAATCTCAGAATTTCGGCAGGAGTATTCATAGGATAGTTTTTACCGTCCACAAAGTAGGCGTTTTTCCCCTTTAGCCACAGCATTTGACCTTCAAGCCCGAGTTCCCTTATCAGGTCAAGAAGTTCCGAGTCGCTCCTGAATATATGGTGATAGTACTTTTCTATAAAGTATTTCTTTCCGGCAAAATTCCGGCAATAACTTGCGGCCATCCCCCCGATTCCCTCATCTTTTTCAAAAATAACAATTTCGTTTGATTTACAGAGCTTATACCCAGCTGACAATCCCGCAAGTCCACTTCCTACTATTACGATTTTCATACCCAACTTTTCCCTTATCTGTTTTATTTTTCGAACAGAACTTTGGTAACTCTTAAGAAATCAACCAGACTCAAATAGATTTCAACTAAATTTGAATAATTTCAAATCGGTTTCAATCAGATTCAAACAGTTTCAAATAGGGTTCAACCGATTCAAATAGGTTTCAACTGATTCAAATAGATTCCAGATCCCTGTCTTGATATAAAAACAGCTAAAGTTTTATATCTCTTTTTCCACAAGAGTCCATGTTACTGAAATTTCTTTAAAAACCCCTTAACCTATCGATATACTTAACTGCTATATATGCTTTGAAACTTATATTAGATAAGCAGATATATTGATCGGCAGATATATTGATCGAGGAACATCTCCGGATTATTCGGGGACTTTGGGGGATAGAGAGGTGTATTACGATCAGGAAGTCAACTCCGTTTTTGAAGAGCTTGGAGTATCGGAAGAAGGTTTGAGTTCTGAGGAAGCTGAAAAAAGACTTGAAAAATATGGCAAAAACGAACTTAAAGAAAAGGAAAAAGTATCGGTTCTGCAGCTCTTTATCTCACAGTTTAAAAGTATCTTGATTATTATTTTGATTACGGCCTCTATTGTTTCGGCTTTACTTGGGGAGATAGTTGATGCAATAGTCATTATTTTTACGGTTTTTCTTGCAGGGATTCTCAGCTTCGTGCAGGAATATCGAGCCGAGAAAGCAATTGAGCTTCTAAAGTCTCTTACTTCACCTGAAGCTACTGTTATAAGGGATGGGGCTGAAAAAAACATTTCCTCAAACAATCTCGTTCCTGGGGATCTTATCCTTATTGAAACCGGAGGCCGCATCCCTGCGGATGCCAGGATCGTTAAAGAGTTCAATCTCAAAATTGATGAGTCCTCCCTTACAGGAGAGTCCGTGCCTGTCCAGAAAAACATTGAAGCCCTGCCCTCCGAAACTCCTGAAGCTGACAGAACAAATATGGTCTATACAGGAACTGCAGTTGCTTACGGAAGAGGCAGTGCAATTGTTACCGCAACCGGAATGAATACGGCTTTTGGGGAGCTGGCCGGACTTTTGGGGACAATAGAGAGAGCCAGAACCCCTTTACAGGAAAGCCTTGATAAGTTCGGCAGATGGATTGGTATTGCGACTCTTATAATTGTGGCTTTTGTTGCAATGCTTGGGGTTTTTTATGGTTTTCCTCTCCTTGATATGTTTTTATGGGGCGTTGCTCTTGCGGTTGCTGCTATTCCTGAAGCTCTTCCTGCAGTTGTTACAGTAGGGCTTGGGCTCGGAGTAAGACGTATGGTTAAAAGGCATGCCCTTGTAAGAAAACTGCCATCTGTAGAAACTCTTGGAGCAACAAACGTCATCTGTTCGGATAAGACAGGCACGCTTACGCAGAACAAAATGACAGTTGAAAAAATTTGTGTTAACAAGCAGGTTTTGAATGTTACGGGAGCAGGATATTCTCCTGAAGGAGAGTTCTTTAAGGGAAGTGATAAAGTTTCTACAGACGACTCCCATCTTCAGACCCTCTTACTGGGAGCTGTTCTCTGTAACGATGCTGGCCTTTTTAAGGAAAATGAAAAATGGGATATCAAAGGGGATCCCACTGAGGCAGCTCTTGTGGTTGCTGCGGCAAAGGCAGGGCTTCATAAAGTTGATATTGATCAAAAATATCCTCGCCTTGGGGAAATACCCTTTTCCTCTGAAAGAAAACGAATGACCACTATCAGTAAACTGGAAGCTGATTCTGGCAGCTTTCCTCTTAAAGGGCTGGTTGCTTTCTCAAAGGGAGCTCCTGAGGTAATTCTTGGCTCATGTACGAAGATTTTTCTTGATGGTGAAATAAAATCTTTATCTCCAGAGATGAAGCAGTTGATTACAGGGGAAGTCAGGGAAATGGCTGATCAGGCCCTCAGGGTTATGGCTCTTTCATTCCATCCTCTGGATGAGGAATTCTTTATTGAAAATAATTCTTCAGGAGAACTTCCATCTGAGAAAATTGAAGAAGATATGATTTTTTCAGGTTTAACTGGCATGAGGGATCCACCAAGAGAGGAAGTAAAGGTTGCAATCCAAAAATGTGAAAACGCAGGTATTAAAACCATAATGATAACAGGTGACCATAAGATTACGGCATCTGCAATTGCAAAGGAACTGGGGATTTTGAAGAAAAACGATCTTACTCTTACAGGCTCAGAACTTGATACCCTCAGTGATGCCGAGTTTGAAGAGGAGGTTGAAAGGGTCTCGGTTTATGCCAGGGTTTATCCTACCCATAAATTGAGGGTAATAGACGCCCTTAAGAAAAAAGGTTATGTAGTAGCGATGACCGGGGATGGAGTAAACGATGCTCCTGCCCTTAAAGCTGCAGATATGGGAATAGCTATGGGTATTACGGGCACGGATGTCAGCAAAGAAGCCTCAAGCATGATCCTTACGGACGATAATTTTGCATCAATTGTTGCAGCGGTTGAGGAAGGCCGAAATATATTCAAAAATATTAAAAACTTCATTACTTACGGGCTCTCAGCCCATATAGGTGAGGTTCTCATAGTCCTCATTTCTATTCTGGGATGGCAGATTCTACCCCTGATTGCGGTTCAGATCCTCTGGATTAATTTGATTACGGACGGGCTTCCTCCTATGGCTCTATCAGTTGAGCCTCCTGACAGCGGCATTATGAGACAAAAGCCGAGAAATGTTGAGGAAGGTCTTATCACTCGCCGGGAAATCACAGCCGGGCTGGGAATTGGAGGGTTGATTGCTTTTCAGGCTCTTCTAGTCTTAACCTGGGCCCTTGACAGAAACTTCTCTACTGAGAAACTCCAGACTCTGATTTTTACCCTTGTAGTTTTTTCAGAGATGTTTAATGCTTTCAACTGGAGGTCCGACCGTTACTCAATCTTTTCCCTGGGACTTTTTACAAACAGGTCCCTGGTTTATGCAGTCCTGACAACAATAATCCTGCAACTGGTAGTAATTTATGTTCCTTTTTTCCAGACTGCTTTTAGGACCGTTCCGCTTTCTCTCTCTGACTGGGGAGTGATACTACCTCTTGCTTCTACCACGCTTATCTCAATGGAACTTGTAAAATATTTCTCAGGAAAAAGTTCTCAGGGGAAAACTAAAGAAAAGACAAACTTTGATTGATTTACCCGTTCTTTCGTTGCCTGGCTTGAATAGCCCATCTCACACAGATCGGTGAGATTAGAATAGATACAACTACCATCAGAACCATTGCCGAAAACGTCTCCTGATTGATTATTTGTAATTCCCTTCCTATAGTGAGTATCACAAGTTCAACTCCTGCCCTCGGCATAACCCCTGTGCCAAAAATTAAACTTTCGTAAAAGTCGAAACCTATAACTTTTGATCCGATAAAGCCTCCTGCTAACTTCCCTGAAAGTGCTGCAAAGATAATTAGAAGGGTAAAGCTGCCAGTGTTTTTTAGGGTGTACGGATCAATTAAAAATCCTATAAAAGCGAAAAAAAGAGGAATCAAAACTCCATGAGCCAGTCCATCAACTTTACTCTGTATATCCGGGAGTTTAGCAAGGGGAATTTCCGACACCATTATACCCCCTGTAAACGCCCCTATTGATGAATGAAGTCCGAATAATTCTGCAAGATAAGCAGAAAAAAGAGCTGTCACAACAACCAGGGAAAACACGGCTTCTTTTGCATGCATTTTCTCAGCATATATAAAAAGCCTGGGAAAGAGGTAAGTTCCAAGGATATACATTATGAACAGAAAAACCAGGATTTTTCCTGCGATCAGAAGAATCATCATAACTGGAGGAACACGGTTATAACGGACAAAATTAACAACAATTGAAAAGAAAAAAAGTGCTATAATATCGTCTAGGAACGCAGATGAAAGAATTGCTGTCCCGGGTCTGCTGGAGAGGTAGTTTAGGTCTATAAGAGTTCCGAGTACTACTGTTATACTTGTTGGGTTGAAAGCTACTCCCAGAAAGAGGCTTTCAAGAAAACTGAAATTAAAGGCTCTTCCAAAAGCGAATCCGAAGATAAAAGCAAAAACTATCTGGGAGAGGGTTGGAACAAGCGCTGTTACTGAGTCAAATTTGAGGTTCTTAAGGCTTACTTCTTTATATCCGGCAGTGAAAAGTAGAAAAATCGATCCGAGTTTGGCAAAGAAAGTTATTATATCAGTATCAACATCGAGAAAAAGTACGCCAAGTGAGACTCCAGCCAGAATTTCTCCTGCAACTAAAGGTATACCTACTCGTTCTGCTGCTTCTCCGAGAAGTTTGACGCTGAAAATCAAGAACAGTAGCTGAAGTAGAGCGCTCACTACTGCTGGCCCCCACACTTTGCTCTTTCCCACTTTGTTTTTATAACTCTAATATATCAAACGAATATTTTGCCTTCCAAATTCTAATCTATCCTTTCTAAGGTGATTAAGATCTTAAGAATTGATTAAGATCTTAATCAATTCCTAAGATCTAAGGTATTTTTTATAGGATTGTCAGAACTCTAATATTAACTGTCAGCAACAGTTTGATTTTTAGTCTATTTCCTCTTTCAGCTTTTCCTTTCTTCTTTTGCAGATCTCTTCTATAAGATTTCTTTTTGATATTATTCCTACAAGTTTCCCATCTTCAATAACACAGATACGGTCAAGCCTGTACTTTATCATTAGGTCAGAAGCATTCTTAAGTGTGGCATCTAGAGAGATCGTTATAGGATGAGTAATCATAATCTCTTTTGCTGTTGCTCCGAGCGATCGGATTGCGGTAGTTAGGGTGTGTTTTTCTCTGGGCATTAAACATAAAAGAAGAATTTCAAGAATAATATCAAGATCAATAATACCCACAAGCTCATTTTTATCATTCACTACAGGCAGGATGTGGTAAGGATATTTGCCATAAAGTGAAAGAATCTCTTCAATTGATGTGTTTTCATAGACCTTTACGATCTCTCTGGTCATAAGTTCGTCAATTGTCATCCAGAGACAGGTCCCAAGTCTGTCATCTATCGATTTGGAAAGAGGACTGGACTCTGGAAAGCCTGGACGGTTGTCAGGTTGTTTTCCTCTCTGCTTCGGAAACTCTTCAGTCTCTCCTTTTCCGTTTCCTTGAGAGGTATTTTTTCCTGAAAAGCTATTTTTCAGACTGAGTGTTCTGTCCATACCATCCCCCACTTAAATATTGTTCTTCTAATTCTATTCTTCTAATTCTATTCTTCTAATTCTATTCTTCTAATTCTATTCTTCTAATTCTATTATTTTCTAGCACTTAAAATGTAAATTTCCTTTTTTCGGTCTATTATATGTTTTTTTCAAGTTCTTTTTTATAGTAAAGAGTAAACTCCTTTCCAGGGCGTAAGGAGAAATTATATGAGGAATATTTTTCTTCTGAAATCAGATCGTACATACTATATGTTGAAGGTACGATTATCGCGTCGTACTCTTTTTTTGCTGGCGGTTCTGTATAATATGCTGCTTTCTCATAGTCCCTGAGGTACCATGGGAGAGGCCAGTAAAGGCTTTCAGGATCCACAACGGATATTCTTAGAGTTTCAGGCCCGAGATTGAATCCTTCTATTTTCTCCATAAGTTCCCTGATATCTGGAGATGTCTGTGAATACGTCATCAGCTCATCAGGTTCCATACTCCTGTAGAAGTTTACGGAGAAGCACTGAGCCAGTGATATTATTAGCGTAAGTGCCAGAATCCCTGCAACAAGGATATAGGCTCTGGAATATTTTATCCCGGAAACGGGAGGTTTGTCTGTTCCGAAACTTATGTTTTCTGTTTCGGGTAAATTCTTCTGCCTTCTGACTGGTTTCCCGGGAAAAAAATCTCCAAGGTAAGCCCCTGCCAGAATCCCAAAAGGAAGGACAATATGCACAACAAGCCAGGGGACTTTTTCCTGAAGATAGGAGTAAAGCAGCAAACTCGAAACTGCCCAGTAAGAAACAAACAGGAAAAAGGAGGCATTTTTTCCTTTCTTTCTCAGAAAATGAACTATACCTGCAGCCCCAAAGATCAGAATCGGGCTTTCGTATACAAGAAGGATAGGAATATAATAGTAAAAAGGGCCTCCTATACGTTCAATTCTATGCATCTCCATCCAGTGAGAAAAAGCCCTTTCCACAATTGAATAAAGAGTTTCCGGGGTTCTGAAGAGGCTTGTATAAAATAACATTACAATAAAAACAAAAAGAATGCCTGAAATCAGAATTTCTGGTATGAATGGAGAAACGGCTGAAATTTTGAGAATAAAAGTTCTTTTAAAGCTCAGATTTTCTTTTTTCCAGCCGGAGTAAAATCCGTACAAAGAATAAATCAATGCATAGGCTCCGAACATAAGGATAACAAGATAAGCGTTTTCTTTTGAGGATACGGCAACTGCAAGAGAGGAAGCAGCAAGGATAAGATAAGAGTATCTCTTTGAACTGTGAAGGTTCTCAAGATAGCGAATTCCACCTATAACCGTTGCCAGGGTGCAGAAAACAATGATCAGATCATTCCTAAAAAATCTTGAAAAGTATACCATACTTGGAGAAAACGAGAGCAAGAATGCCGACCAGAGTACACCCCTTTCTCCAAGTTCCTTCTTAAGTAAAAAGAGCAGAAGAATTGCTGCTACTCCGAAAAAAACAGGGATCAGGCGTGCTGTCGCATCGTTTATTCCCAGGAAGTGAAAGACAACAGCAGTAGAATGGAATAGAAAGGGACCGTGATAGGCAGGGTCATATTTATATTGCCCGCTTTCGAGAAGTTTAAGGGTAAAACTTGCATGTACGCTTTCATCATGATGAAGTACTCGCTCTCCCAGATCGAACAATCTTATTAACAGGGCAAAAAGAATGATCAGAAACCCGAGCAATTTGTATTTTTTCTTAGAAAGCTCTGGCGAGTTCTCAGTGTTGTAATCCTGACCTTGCTGCATTATTCCCCAAACCTTCTATCATAGCTGATTCTTAATGGGCATAGGTATATTTAAGGGATAGGATGAAATAATCTCTCTCATGGCTGAGGTTAAAGTCAAGTTATTTGCAAATTTGCGTGAAAAGGCCGGTACATCGGAAATGCAGCTGTCCGGAGAAAAGGTTATTGATGTCCTTTTATCCCTTACTGAAAAATATCCCGAGTTAAAGCACCTTATTTTTGAGGAGCCCGAGGGAGAAAACAAAGCTCCGGTTATGTGCGGTTCAATCAATGTCCTTATAAATGGAAACAATATTCGGCATCTCGATGGACTTGATACTCTTCTTTCTGAAACTGATGAGCTTGCAGTCCTGCCTCCGGTTTCGGGGGGCTAATTTCTTCAGGAAGGACGATCATGGGCAGGATATTCAAAAAACGAACTTCGGTTGACGAA
This sequence comes from Methanosarcina sp., assembly GCA_013331275.1. GTDB lineage: Archaea > Halobacteriota > Methanosarcinia > Methanosarcinales > Methanosarcinaceae > Methanosarcina > Methanosarcina sp11020u. The sequence goes on from DUGT01000119.1 coordinate 11,089, forward strand.
GCTTTGAGACTTTTTCTTGAGCGCATTTCTACTATAAAAAAAACAGAAGAAATTCCACTCGAAACCTGTACAGGTAGGGTACTGGCAGAAGCCGTGCTTTCGGAACGGAATGTGCCACATTACCGGCGTGCAGCTATGGATGGATACGCTGTAAGGGTTTCCGACACTATGGGAGCTTCTCCTTCAAATCCGGTAATGCTGCAGCTTTCTGACCGAGTAGAGGGAGGAACTTCAACCTGGGTCCATACCGGAGCTGCAGTGCCTGAAGGAGCTGATGCTGTCGTAATGGTTGAAGATACCATAACCGCAGGAAACCTTGTAGAGATTAGGGCTCAGGTTTATCCTGGCAGGAATGTGGGACAGATCGGAGAGGACATAAAAAAAGGAGATATGGTTTTTGAGGAAGGGCATCTTCTTCGCCCATGTGATGTTGCTGTCCTTGCATCGCTTGGACTTGACAGGGTCAAGGTTTTCAACAAGCCTGTTGTTGCAGTTATTCCGACAGGGGACGAGCTTATAAGCCGTCAGGAGAAAAGGGATGTACCTCCTCCTGGCATGGTGCTTGAGACTAATGGGCTGATGTCGTCTCTTTATGTGCAAAAATGGGGTGGAGTTCCTCGGTGTCTCGACATCGTTCCTGATAACCCGGATAGTATAAAAAGGGTCATAGAAGCAAACCTGGATGCCGATATGATTATTCTTTCAGGTGGAACATCAGTAGGAAAAAGAGATCATGCCTCTGAAGTTGTAGCAGCTCTAGGAGAACTGCTCGTACATGGAATAGGAGTCATCCCAGGTAAACCTTCAGCTCTTGGGATTATAAGTAACATCCCTGTAGTTTGCCTGCCAGGTTATCCGGTTGCCGGGCTAGTTTCCCTTTATTTCTTTGTCCGTCCCGGAATTCGGAAACTGGCGACAATTCCAGAGATTCCTGAACCTATTTTTAAAAAGCGCCTGGCTGCAAAAATCAGTTCGAAAATAGGATATGTTAGTTTCGTCCGCGTTGTCTTTGACGGAGATAAGGTGCGCCCTCTGACCGGAAACGGAGACAGAGTTCTGACTTCAGTTGCAAAGGCTGACGGATATGTACTTGTGCCAGAAAACGTTGAAGGGTATGAAGAAGGAGAAGAGGTAGATGTTTTCTTAATCGAATAATGCTCCTGTATTCTCTCAAAATACCTCTTAATTTTCTTTTACCTTGTTGTTATATCTTCAGATTGGATTAACGAAAAAACGTTCCAGTTTTTATTTCATTTTTTGTAAAAGTAAGTCAAAGATGGCAAGATAACTATCTTCTCTTTCTCCCTTACGGTCCAGGAGAGAAGTTTTACCCTTCTTATATAAAGTTTTATTACTTCAGGGACTAATCAAACGGAGAAAGCCAGGGATAAAATGTTCTGATCTAAGATATTTGTTATCCCTTAATAATCAGTTGATATTTCCCAGAGTACTCACACATTCGTTTTTCACTCTCATTTTCTGCTTTGTGGACACTCAATTTCTGTAAACGGGTAAGCTTAGAAAAAGATGTAATTGAGCAAATATTAAATACAAAATATTAAACTATCTACTCTACTTTCAGCACTATTTTTTCACACACAATATTTTTCGTATTTTTCTCCATCAATCTCAGCACTTTAATTGTTTCTTGATCCACATTTAATACTTTCTTTATCTTTTTTCCATCAATTTCGATCGTTCTGTTATTCTCCTGAACAGGAAGAATACCCATTTCATTGTTGGAACCTGTGTCTTCTTCTTTACTTGGGTTCTAATAGCTTCTTTTGCTTCTTCCAATCTTGTTCTCAGTTTACACTCAGCTACTGAATACAACAACAAACACAGAACCATTACCATTGCAAGTGCTTCTATTCTGGATTCTTTTTTCAGGTATACCTCAGACACTCTGACACTCTGATCTTTAAGGAACCTGAACCCTCTTTCAACGGTTCACTGTTCTTTATAGTATTTTAGGAGTTGATCTGGAGTCAACTCCAGATCATTGGTTGCAAGAGTGAACCTTCCAAACCTTGCTCTTTTTTCCTGTAATTTATCCTGATCATGTTTTATCTCTGCTTCTATCAGATAGAAAGTCCGTACCTCTTCACCTTTCCTTGGTCTTACTTTCTTGTTTTCGGGTCTATGAGACTAGTTTTTATCTCAAGTTTCGTGAACTTATACAATTCATTTTCTTTCAATCATTGATCAGATGTCATTCTTGCATCGGCTTCACAGGCAAATTCACGATTATAAAGCTTTTTAAAGGATTTTTCTGCTGCTTCAAGCTCCTTAAGAATCTTTTCATCAAATGTCTTCTCTTCTTTTTCTTTTTCATTTCTTCTGAACAAAATACAATCCATAACTGCTCTACTCCACCATAACAGGATTTTACAGCATAACAAGAATAACGTTCATCAGAGCACGTTTCCAGAACTAAATCTGTCGTCAATAATTCCTTTGTTTCATTGATGGTTGCAGGTACTCTCGATACGAAAAAGGCATTATTTCCTATCTCTTTGACATTATCTTCAGTATAAAATGCACTGTCTGCAATATGGTAGACTCTCTGATCAATATTCAGGTTCTGTGTTACTTCCTTTATGGTTTTGATGAAAACTTTCTTATCGGAACTATTATCATCTAGTGCTCTTACAGAAAGAGGAATTCCTTTCCGATCAGTAACCATGGAGATGGAAAAACGAAGTAAGTCGACTCTCTTATCTTCAGGATGACCTTAAGTAATGTTGATAGTTCTGCCGTCATCATCGTTTTCATAGTCGCCATAAACACTAAAATTTGTAGTATCTGAGTGACAAAAACGAGGATTAACAGGAACATGTTTCATAGCTTGCAGAATTATATGGTTGAAGAGTCAGTTGCTCCATATTCCTGGATTTTGTCCAGAGTTCTGCCAAAAGCATCATCGTTAAGGTGTTCGGGAAGAAACCTTCTCCCAGTAACCTTTCAGTGGGTAAGTTTTAAAAAAAGCAGGAAATAGGTAAACGACGTTCAGTAAACCCTAAACCGTTAAGGCTCTTTGCCTTAATAACTATAGAATGAGAAAGGTTATAGCTATTTTTCTTGGGAAGAAGAGTATCAATCAAATCTGAAATATCAAGTTCGTCAAATACGTCAGCAATAAGGTCATAATGACCAAGATGAGTTGCGGATTCAGAGCTAGGAGAGAGAGTCATCAAGGTGAAATTAGGTGAGATTTTATAAAAAGTAAGTACATAATTAGAAAATATAAAATCCAGAAGTTTTACTGCGGAAATTGCGATATAATATCTTTACTTGTTCACAATTTATGTTCATTTGTAACTAAGGCGCATGATTTCATTTTCATCCATCCAAAATTCAATGATAAATGCAAGGAAAGAATTATATTTAATCAATTAATTGAAGCGTTTAAGCCCTTTAAATAGCAAATAAATCATTTAATGGCTCTACCTTAATTGGGAAAGAATTTACACTATATTTAATTGGCAAATAAGGCTTAATAATCCTTAAAAAACTAATTATTTTTTTGAGGGGTCTAATGTATTTACATACTTATTATGTGATTTTTGCAATGGAACCTAATACTGAAGTTAAAAGTACCGAGAATTTGACATTTTTTCTGATGGTAGATTCTTGAGAAAATTAATGTATGCATCTAATTTACCGCTAACCATGTCTTTTCTTACTTTTGTCAGTATTTTTCGTACATCATTACAATGTGGGTGGGTTCCGTAAGGGTTGCCTGAATTTATGAAAGCAATAGCACGGCAACCACAACCACACACAAAATGGGCTTCGCATTTTTGACAGTCAACAAGCTTGGAAGTATCTAAGCAATTTTCATTTAGTTCAACCTTCTCAAGAATTTTTTCAAACCTGTTTTTGTTTAGCTCGCCATATGTGAACCATCCACCAGACATCATCCCACAAGCAACAACTCTACCAGAACTCGTCACCTCTACACCTTTTCCTTCCATAGGGGCACAAAAAATATGCCTTTCAACTCCAGTAGCTAGTGGCAAAATGAATTCTTCTACTAGATCAATACCAATATATTCATAATAGTCAATCTGAATTGGGTACAGAATATCCCATAAGTCATAAAGACTAACACCACTTAATCCACGGTAACAACTCGCTCTACCAGAATTTACTAAATTACCTACATGTAGATGTGTTATACCTTTCGACAGTGCAAACTCTACAATTGAAGTAAGGTCTGTAAAGTTTATCTGAGTTACAGTGAACGAGAGAGTTGGTTCTATTCCTGCATGCAAGACACGATTGATATTATCTAGAATATTATTAAGTCTGTCGAGACCGCAGAGAGAATTAAAAGTCTTGTGATCCAGGGTATCAAGGCTAAATTGTATAAAGGCACCACAGTCAACAATAGCTTCAAGTAGCGATTCTGGAAGGAAAACTCCATTTGTAGCAATTCCAGGTTTATGATTTAAGTTGTAAGCAGTCCTGATATATTCAGGAAGGTTGTTATCTAGAGTTGGTTCACCACCACTAAAGATGATAACACTGCTTCCACGTAAACTTAAAGTATTCAAAATCTCGTTAACCTGTTGCGATGATAATTTTTGAGGAGATTCATCTCTGTATGCATAGCAATATTTGCAATGTAAATTGCAGGATGAAGTCAGCTGAATAAAAATGGTTTCTATTTTTTTAATATGATTTCGTGTAGCAATATACAGTTTTTTTCTTGCCATAGTATATACTCTGTAAATTATGTAGTTATTAATATCACAGTACTTTACCTTTAAAGTATACGAAGTCGTACCTTTAATTTACTTTTAACCAAGCTCGCTTTTTAAAGTCTGGAATATTAACTAATTTATTTTTCAGTTCATCTGTGTGATTCTTAATTCATATTATTATTGACCTATATGGAAAATCAGTTACTGCTTACACAAAGATGATTCTGGAAATATACCTGAATCAAATGCTTCTTCACACCAGATATCGGGTAAATTCCATCCCCCATTCTTCCGATAACTCAGGGCTCGGCAACCACCACAACAAAGTTGCAGAAATTTACATTGTTTACAAACTCCTCCCAGATTTCTAACAGGATCTTCACGTAAATCTCTCCATTGCTTTGAGCATTCAGATGTGAGTATTTCATCCAATGGATGTGTTTTAATATTACCTAGTTGCCAGTTCATATCACTAAGAAGTGTATCACACGGCGCAACTCGACCATGATCATCAATTGCTAACATATCTGGAAACGTACAAACATATCCAAAACCAAAACGTTTGTTTTGTGCCCAAGATGGAACAAGTGCAGGTGGTAACATAACAGCCACATGCTCCTTGTTAACGTCTTTTAAATTGTCTAATACCGTAATGACATCTTTGAGTTTTGGTACTGAATCTGCTTTAGCGCGTCCAACGGCCATAACAGGGTGGATAGCAACCCAGTGCGCACCAGCCTCTAAAGCTTCTTCTATAACTAGCTCTACTTCGCATAAATTATCTAATGAGATTGTCATTGCAACTGAAACGTTCTCTAAAGATTGTGTCGATAAATGTATAGCGTTTATCACTGATTCGTGAGCACCATATATTCCAGTTAATCTGTCATGTGTTTCTGCTATACCATGGAGACTTATTTGTAAATGTTTTAAGCCTGAATTTTGAAGCTCTTCAATTATTTTCGAGTTAAGATTCAAACCGTTTGTTGACATTGCAACATCAAAACCCAAGCTTTTAGCACCTTTTATAATCTGTCCAATGTCAGAGCGTAGAGTTGGTTCACCACCTGTAATAAAAAGTCGTTGCACACCAAAAAAAGAAAGTTGTCTCAACCAATTGACGATATTACAAGATGACTCTTCTTCGAACCGCAAACTACTAGACTCAGAATTAGTAGAACAAAAACAACATCGAGATTGACAACGTGAAGTTACTCTTACTGACGCTGAAATGAGAGGAGTGCAACCAAGAACTTCAGAAATATCTGACGACTTTGAGAGTATATCAGTTTTGAATAATTGGTAATTATTACTCAATTTATCACTCCAAAATTTAAAGACTGTCGTTCATATCTCTGAGAGAACTTATTGGAAATAGATTAGCTTGGTAAAGCCTATCACATACAGGATCAGGTGAAGTGATATCGTTCATATTAATATAGGCTGAAGCACGACATCCACCTCCACAGAAATCTTGATAACGACACAATTTGCAAACTCCAGTTAATTTCTGTGGTTCAGTCTCACGCACAATATGAAATTGTTGGCTACAATTCCACATTTCTTTTAAAGACTGTTTCCTTATGTTTCCAGCCACAAAATTATATGGTCCAAAGAAGCCATCACAAGGCGCAACGTCACCATTAGCTTCAATACCTATTGTATAAGGGAAACTGCAGAGAGCACATTTAGTATGAATCCCAGCATTTACAAGGTCTGGTGGGTAAAGTGCTGGCGGAATGGTTGTATTGTGAGCAAAGCGAATATTAGGTGATAACCTGCGATATGTAGCAAATGTGTTATCTAGTGCGGACTTGATCTGTATTGCAGAAGGACTTATCTTTTCTGAAGCACGGCCGGAAAGTATCAAGAACATGAGTGCAAAAGTATCAGCACCTGCGCCATAAGCTAGCTCCATAGTTTTATCGATACATTGCGCATTTATATTGGAAAGAACAGTTCCAACACATACATTTTTTTTAAGGTACATGGAAGCAAGTTTTACTGCACTTATTGCCCGTTCAAAGCTACCAGGACCTCTTATTTGTTCATGCACCTTTTTTGGACCATCAAGGCTGATCTGAAAGAGTTTAAAATCTACATCTTTAACTTTTTCCAGAAAAGATTCTGTTAAAGCGATGCCGTTGGTACTCATGAGCACTCTTATTCCCTTTCGAGATGTATATCTAAGTATATCAGCAAGATCTTGCCGCATAAGCGGCTCACCACCGGTGAAAAATATCTCATTAACTGATAAATCCGCAAGTTGGTCAATAATACTAGTAATCTCATCAGTTTTAAGCTCATAATCACCCTTTATTCCGTACTTCGAGTCAGCATAACAATGAACGCATTTCAAATTGCATCTTTTTGTTAATCTTATTGAAGCAGCCATAATAGGAATTGTTCCAAAAAATGAAGTGATCTCACTTTCTTTACTAAGCAGTTCCATTTTATAGCTCCTGAAACATTATAAGGTTCTCTTCTGCTAGAAGCTTCAAGGTATTTTCAACGCAAGTAATCATCTCGCTTATTGAGCATTCAGAGCATTCATATTGCTCGTTTAATTTTATAGCGATATCGTATATTGATGATTGCCCATTGCAAAGTTCGAAAATAGAATAAGCTGTCTCGTTTAAAGCTATCCCATTTTCAAATAGAACTCCCTTGGGAAATCTACGAAACTTAAAATCTACTTTTGCAACTGGCTTAAGCATAGATTTTATCTCCCCTCTTTATATATTCCAAAAACACTCTTTTCTCCCTGAGAAGTATGCATCTTGTCATGAATGTGAGTTCGTTGCAATACCGCACCCTTCATATAAAGTGAGCATCCTGGTTTAGTAAATTCACCAGTTTTTGAATAAGACAATGCTGGGCAACGCGAAGGGCAATAATATGGCAATTTAGAGATTTCACAATTTCGACAATCATGGAAATCTTTCCATGTAATTGATCGGATCTCTAAGAAGCCTTCAAGCCAAATTTCCTCAAAGGGTTTTTGAATCACATTCCCAGTTGAAAGTATTCCCAAGCTTGCGCAATTTGAACATGGATAAACATCTCCTTCGCTTGTGATGTATGCAATAGTTCGTCCGCCTTCACATCTCCCAGTTAGATAAGTATATTGATAGCTGCTTTCCAAAAATCCAGAGAAAAAACGACCAGAGCGGTAATGTCGAGACTCATATTCATCTTCTAATTCTTCTTTAGCTCGGTAAATAACGGCATCCTTAGATAAGTCTTCCTCAGTAAGTAAAAGATGTGAGTTGACTAATGCCCGACCAAGAGGTTGCGCTTCTACTGTCTCAAGCATAACATCATTTTTCCGACACCAATCAATCAAAGGTAGTATCTCATCAATATTTAATTTCGAAAGAGTAGTTATAATATTAAAGGGAATCTCTGCTTCTTGAAGAAGTTTCAATTTTGATTCTAAAAGCTCGAAGGAGGATAAGCCTCCTCTTATTTTTTTGTTGTTTGTGTATGAGTCTATACTTATTCCCATACCAAAATCGCTTCGAGGGAGCCCAGAAATAAATTCCTTATTAAGTTGATTCCCATTAGTTGCTAAAGAAACAACTACACCATTTGAGTGAAAATACTGTATTGCTTCAAGCAATAAAGGATGGAGTGAAGTCTCGCCTCCAGTTAGCAAAACACAGCAAACATTTGACTCTACTAGCTGTTGCCAGAGATTTCTCATTTGCTCATTCGTCATTTCATTCGGACGAGGTTTTCCTCCATTAATGTAACATAATTGACAGGAACAATCGCATTTTGTAGTCAATTCCAACATCACAATGAGAGGATGATTTAATGCAAAATTCCAACTGTTTATTCTAAGTTTTTCAGAACTACTTATTCGATAAGGGAGAAACCAATTTTTAGGAACAGATGCTACAGTACCTAATTTTACTAAATTTAAAATTGATGGTTCAAAAAAACCCATTTCTCCATCCGGAAAAGCCAAGAAGAAACCAAATGGCTCTTCACGTACTATCGTTCCATCAACTAGTTTATCAATTCCATTTAATGTGTTCATAGTTCCCCCATAATAGCAAAGCATCATCCTCTTACAAATTTAACAGTGTATTAATTTTTAATTAGCCTTTATGACCACCAGCTGCAACAACACGACGAATACGGACAACCCGAGGTTTTTCAAAATTCGGTTTTTTATCTATTACCTGAGGCTTTTTTTCTGAAAAAGTATCTGCACTATCGACCATCTTTTAACCTCCATTTAAGAAATATACTTATAACATTGCTCCCATTATTACACTGGCTGCAGGGTTAAGTATACCAGCTTCCTTTGACTTTACTCCAGTGCTAATCTTTGCCGGTACATTTTCCGCTAGAAGCTCTACAGTTAATACCGGAATTTCCCCAGGGTCTATTCCCGTAGCAAGTAATGCTTCATGAATTTTCTTCTTCTTTTCCTCACGATCCTGCAAATTGAGTGCTTCTACAGTTCCATCGTCATGTATGTTCAACTTAAAATTCCCTTTCTTTTCAGTTACAGTAATTCCTCCTATCAAAATTATTTATTCCCTTTTTTCTTTCCAATGGTTAATCGCACATGCGATTAATTTCAAAATTATCTGTATCTATAAATAGATTTCTTCTAAATTATATATATGTTGATTATATATTATTTTTTTTAATTATTTGTAAAGAAAAGTAGCTAAAAACTAGTTTGGAATACTTATAAAATAGTCACATCTTATTTTTCATATTTATATTTTTATTATAAATAGTAAATATCAAATGTTTCTCGAATTACTTAATTGTAAACAGAAAATTATTAATATTATGAAAAATTATGGATATTTTATAATGTTAGTAATTATGACATAAAGAATTCAATCTTTATTTTCGAAAATTAAGGTAAAAAAATTAATTTTTTACTTACGCATCAGATATGTTTTCCGTAGATGAAGGCAAAAATACATCAATTTTCTCAAATGGCAACAACTTAAAATTTAATTTGATGGATAACTTTGGACAAAAAGGCAAATAAACTCTATTTTGGCACATTTGCGGAATTTGGGCTCAAATAACTATGTTAAAAATTATATACAAAATTCAAAGTTATAAAATATGTTTGTTAACCGATCTCAAAAAATTTGAGATTAGTATTGTCCATAGGTCAATTATATAATTTTTAAAAAATTCACTACTTAATTCGCAACTTTAAACCTACAAAATCAGCTAATTGATACTAATTTGATATACTAAGTATGTCTGATTACTAACTGTGAAGAAAAAAATCAATAGCCAATTGTCAATCGAATAGATCAATGAAATTTACCATTCAATCCTATGAATTTTCATGCGTCTTCGGTTAAGTGAAGAATCGTGACAAATTGAGTATTTTTTCCTCAACATTTATAAAATACTTTGACAATTTATGAAGTGGAACAGAGTATTGATTTCATGTAAACAGGCCAAATTTTAAGGCCTGTTTCTAATGCAAAAACGACAGCTTTCAGGCAAGAAATTCCTTAATCGATGACCAATGAATGAATTTTATACCGCTTTATCAGGCTTACAGTTACGCAATTTTTATGCCAATTTTGTCTGTTGCTATTTGTAGAATAACCTGAATCTCAAGAAAGCTCCAAGAAAGCGACTGATGTGATTTGATAGACTATAAACAATAAAAGTAATTTTAAGATATTTGTGGGAGTATGAAAAGATCTCTGTCCTTAGCCTTATGTTTAAAAGTCAAAGACCGGAGTCTTTTCTGCTTTAGCTTTGTGTCTTCGCAGATGTATAGAATTACGTTTTAATAAATGACAAAAGGTGTTTTATTATATGGTCCGCATTGCCTTATTTAATCCAGAATTAAAAAAATCGAATAAGATCAATCTTTGGCAAAATAACATAAAGGATGACTATATCCATCCACCTTTAGGCTTAATCGCACTAGCAACAAGCTGCATCAAAGCGGGGCATGAAGCTTATGTCTATGACCTTGCTATAGAAAAAAATCCACAGGAAAAATTCGAGATCGCTCTTAAAGAGTTTCAGCCAGACGTCGTAGGTCTTACAGCTTATACATCAAACGAAGCTATTGCTCTTAATTATGCAAAGAGATGTAGAGAATTGGGTATTCCGGTAATAATTGGTGGGTATGCAGCAACATTTGATTGGAAAACTATGTTGCAAAGCCCTGGAGTAAACGCAGTAATATGTGGAGAGGGAGAGGTCCCTCTTATATCACTTCTAAAATCATGGGAATTAGGAGAAGACCTAGAAAACATTCCCGGACTTCATTTGAGAGGAGAAATAACATATACACCTGCTGTTAGAATAGAAAACTTAGATGATCTACCAAAAATGAATTTTAATCTCATTGATATGAGACCCTATGTAATGAAAGAAGCAATTGGTTTGGTGACTTCGAGAGGTTGCCCGTACAATTGTTATTTTTGCTCTTGTCAAAAGATGTGGACAAGACGTGTCACCCGTAAATCTTTGGAGAATATATTGTCTGAAATTGACAATATAGTTCATAGCTTTAATTATGAAGGCAAGATGATAACATTTTTTGATGACACGTTTACACTCGACAGAAATAGAATTTTGTCCTTTTGTGATGAACTAAAAAAACGTAATTATAAAATTTTCTGGAAAGTTATGACCCGGGTAGACCGTGTTGATCCGGAACTTTTACGTATTATGTTTGAAGCAGGCTGCCGTCATGTAGCATTTGGTATTGATGCCACTACAGATGAAGACCTGTGTCGTCTAAATAAAGGTTTTTCTGTTGAACAAGCAAAAAGAGCTGTAGATTATGCCAATAGGAAGGGTCTTGTTACAGAAGGTTATTTTATAATAGGTTTTCCATGGCAAACACGAGAAGATCTTTTTAACACTGTTGAAACAATCCGTGAATTCGGAGTTACAATTCCAAAACTCTCTTGTCTAACTCCGTATCCAGGCACTCATTTTGCAGAAAAATTGAAAGATTATGGGATGCGTATACCATTGGAAGATCACAGCCGCTTTGATGGTTTGCTTCCTGTAATTGAGACTGATAATTTTACGTTATATGATCAAGCTGAGGCTATGCTTGCATTTGTTGATTCTTATCTGTTAACAAACGTCAGAGAAAGTTTTGATGCGTCTAAAGAAACAGGTGAAGATTTACACACAAATGAAATTGAAGAAATAACTTTTTCAGAAATTGCTAAAGATGATCCCTTTGATGAGCTTATTAAAAAAGGATTAATTCCACAAGTGTCTCCATTTACTGCATTTCGGGAGGTTGAAGGAGGAACTTTAGCATACGAATATCGGGTAGGAAGTTTCGCTCTCTTTAATCAATCAATGGTAGAAATAATTAAAGAATGCTATGTTAATGATAAATTTGATGATTTGCTATTAACACTTAGGCAGAAATTTAATTTTGTTAACTACAATGATTTGATAGAAGCTTTCAAACTTTTAAGAGATTTCGGATTTCTGGTGGAGGAATAAATTGGACGATAAAGATCTCTTGATTGCAATCATTGGACGCCATGCGTCCACTTCTGGATGGGCTTCTTTGTTATACGAAGATGGCTTAACCTTCCAAACATATACCTCAGTAGAGCAAATAAAGTGTACCCCTGATATTACTATCTTCCTAAATGATTCAGGCATTACTCCAAATGATTGGAAATTAAGTCCTGCTATCTTTGATCAGCAATGTCCACCAAATTCAAAAATTTACACACTGGCATGGGCTGAAAATATTTTTTGCGAAAATGGTAAAAATTTTTTCGCACCTTTCCGAGGTTGGGCTATTCAATGGGATGGTCAGAGCCTTGGAAAATTTACTCTCGCTCGTGAAGGCGAATCACCTTACTATCCTATTGCTTGTTTTGATGGTCAAAACACTTTCATTGTAGGGGATCTCTCTGACTCCCTAATTAGTCGGGGTTATTCCTTTCGCCCAATCTGTATTGGTTCCATAGAGGAAGTCCATCAACTTCATCCACCAGTTCAAAAAGAAAAGGCACAACGTTTCCTCCGTGATGTTTTTTCAACTGCCTTGACTCGAGCCGGCCTCCCTGCTATACGTCTATCACCTTACCCTCCAAACCATTCTATTCCTTTTATCTTTCGAGTTGATATAGACTATTTAATAGACCCTATTATGGCACCTATACGACAATGGGCATCCGACTTAGGTTGGAAAATTACAGCTTTTGTTAACATTTCTGGTGAGGAAAAATGGGAAGATGACATTGAATTACAACAAGGATTTTGCCAACCGATAGAAAACTTAAACTGGTTATCCGAATTCCAAAGAGAGGGGCATGAAGTTGCTTGCCATGGTTTCTTCCACAGTATTTGGCCTGATTTCGAAACTACATTAACCGACCTCAAGAAAGCCAAAGCTATTCTGGAAAACTTAGTTAATGGAAATGTCATAGGTTATGCTACCCCTGGAGGATCTTGGCATCCACTCATTGGAATTGCAGCTATTTCCGCTGGATTTGTTTATACTACAGAAGCCTCGTTGGCTCATGGAGGAAATCCGTTTTACCCTCTTGTAGGTCAAATAAGTAAATACCCAATTCAGATTCCTTGTTCTCCCTTATATCCTGCCTGCTATGAACTTGGGGAGAATGTAGAGGTAAAATTCCTAAATCTCTTTCGTGCTTTAGTACAGGAAGCAGTTATATACCGAGAACCTATATCTTTCATGGGCCATCCTTTTGATCTCGAGAGTGCATCTCCGACACTCTGGAGAGGAATTGCAGAAATTATAGATTCCTTACATTGTCAACCTGTCACTATGGCAGAGTTAAGTCAAATATTAATTCAAAGGGAAAAAGTAAACCTCAGAATATATAAATCAAATAACAATTGGTTTGCATCTGCAGATCTAAATTGGGAAATTTTAGTAAACGGCCATCCAATTTTAGTTGGACCCAATGTGAAACCAATATGCTTATCTATTAGGAATTAAACATGAAACCTGACTTAATTATTCTTTTCAGACATGGACAATGTATTGACAATTTACACAATCTTTTACCTCATCCTAATTCACCAATCACAGAGCAGGGAAGACTTGATGTTATTCAAGCTGCATATCTACTCAAACCTCATCTCAAATCACCAAGTTTCATTACTAGTCCGTTTCCACGAGCATATGCCACAGCAGAGATTCTAGCATCAATACTAGAAGGGCCAATAATAAAGGATGCAGATTTGCGTGAAATAAATTTCGGTAAAGCAACAGGTTGCACACCTTCTCAATTTAAAGATAAATTTCCACATTACGCAGAACTTATTGCTCAATCTAGCAACCTAGACTATACTTGGCCAGGCGGAGAAAGCAGGAGAGACTTGCTCAAACGCGTTAAGAGATCTTTAAACAAATGGCTGAACATAGGTGGACCTGGAGAGATAGTGTTAGTTTCCCATTGGGTTCCATTGGGGTTTTTATATGCTGAAATACTTCATGGCTGCATAGATCATTGGGATAAGCTTGCCCCATCTTGTACAACTCCAATTGCTTTTTCAGTTAATAATAAGAATATGGATAAGATTGAACTCGAACTCGCTAAATGGTAATGGAAACGGAAAATATAACTTTATAAAAGTCGATCTATCGATTGAGCAAAATTGCAGCACTAATATTCAATTATTCAATATCAGTAATTCTAATAAGATTTCCTATACTTGACCCTGCTTCTCAATGCATGAGTTCCAAAGTGTAAAAGTGAACATTATGAATCTTTTTGTAGTTGATACAGACATAGCATACTTTAATGATGATGCTATTGCTCTGCTTATGCTAGCTGCTTGTGGTAAGTTTCCCATTGCAGTTACTACTGTTGCAGGCAATCTTACTCCTGTTTTAAGTGCTAAACTAGCTTTGTATCTTTATAGTTTGTTAGGTTGCAACCACATTCCAGTTGTGCCTGGTGCAGCCAAACCTTTAGCACATAAACGAATGCCTTATTATAGCAGTTTGCATGGCTACTGGGATACTAATATAATTAATTCACCTGTTGATCAATTCCCAATTTCCATTACAGATAGAGATGAAAAAGCGCATCATTATATTGTCCGTTTGGCTAAAAAACATCCAGGGTTAGATTTACTTTGTCTTGGTCCTCTTACCAACATCGCACTAGCCCTTAAATTAGAACCTAAACTCCCTTCTATGCTTGGAAGAGTAGTAATTATGGGAGGAGCATTATTAGATCAATTCCCTTTTAGGGGTAATGTCACTCCAAAAGCAGAATTTAACTTTTGGGTCGATCCTGATGCTGCACACACAGTCTTAAACTCAGACCTTAAATGCGAACTTATTACACTTAATGTCTGTACAGGCTTCTTTTTCGACAAAAACATTGCAAGCGGCTGGTTATGCAGAAATGATTCCTTAGGAGAAGCATTTCGTAATGCCTTTAATGAGATATTCCAAAAGACACCACATTTTGCTATACCAATGTATGACCAAATTGCAGCAGCTTCTTTACTTCGACCTGAACATTTTACATGGGAATATAAAAACATTACTGTAGTGAGGGATCTCGATGAAAACCAAGGCTTTTGTATAACCAACTCTACCTCAAGCCTTACTTCATATGGCAATAACGATGACAAATGTAGTTATAAAAACAGTTGCTTTACTTCGGGACGCGTGGCCGTGGCTACTAATGTGAATCATAACTTACTTCGCAATTTTTTGGTTGAGCTTACTTTAAAAAATCCTATTATTCCTAATAAGAACAGTTAAATAGTTAAAGGTTTTTTCAAAAATGAAGAACTTGTTTTAAGGTTAGTAGGTAGATATGAATGACATTGGATCCATATGCTCATGATCATACAAACATCGAAGACATCACTTGGTCGCATTTAGGAGAATTATTGAAACAAGCAGCAGAAATTGTTTTTAAAGATTGGAGACCAGAAATAATTGTTGGAATTTCTAAGGGTGGCGTAATTCCGGCTGTCTTTCTTAGCTCAGCATTTCGGCTTGATTTTTTCCCAATTAAGCTTTCTTCTCGTCACAATGAAGAGATTGTAAGTCAAGAGCCTATTTGGTATGTTTATCCAACAGAACACGTTCGAGGAAAAAAAGTTCTAATAGTCGATGATATTTGTATTGCAGGTAGGACATTGAATATGGCTACTGAGGAACTTAGAAAACTTGGAGCTAAAGAAATTCGCACATTCACTCTTGCGGTTCATGAGGATAGCATTCGGCCTGATTATGTGGTACTTGTCACAGATGCACTTATTATCTGGCCTTGGGATAGAGATATACTTACAAGTGAAGGCAAGTGGGAGATTAACCCAGAGTACTTGGAAGAAATGAATACAATTTCTGGCTTCCTACAGTCCAATAATAGTAAAAAATTAACAGACTAAAACACTTAGTTCGGTTTGTAAAAATCCAAATTTAATGTATGCACTTTACACATTATTTCTTCTTTAGTTCCCTCTTTATTTCCTTATTCAAAGAAGGCTTTTAACTCCTTTCTTTCGTTAATTTTGTAATTTACAGTCATTCCCACTAAAAGTACAGCTAAAGAGCAGTATTTTTGTACAGAACTTCTCGTATATTTGTGTAAATCCTCCATAAAGTATGCTTTCTTCGCCAATTTGAATACATCTTCTATGATTGACCTTACAGACCTGAAATCTTTCCATTTGCTGATAAGATCTTTAAATTTTGCAATCACAACTTTGTAAAATTTTATTTCTTTTTCAGTATTTCTTCTCTTCTTTTTCTTTTTCATTTCTTCTGAACAAAATACAATCCATAACTGCTCTACTCCACCATAACAGGATTTTACAGCATAACAAGAATAACGTTCATCAGAGCACGTTTCCAGAACTAAATCTGTCGTCAATAATTCCTTTGTTTCATTGATGGTTGCAGGTACTCTCGATACGAAAATTAAGCGTTGTTTTTTCCTTATTTTTAACATTGAATTTTGTATGGGTGAAAATGATATCAGGCGCCCTACTTACAAATAAATATAAATTGTAATAAAATAAAGAATTTATCTTCCTCTTTTCTTGATTTAAAAGAGTAGTATAGATTATTTATCTAAAGAATTGATTTTTAGAATTGTACTTTAAATGGGGAAACTCT
>DUGT01000081.1:0-284 GCA_013331275.1 Methanosarcina sp.
ATCCTGTTTAAAAACCATAAAATAGGCTGGAACGACGGTTAAGGGTTCTAAGCTCTTCCCATCCGGGTAAAACAAGCTCAGAAGCCCTTAACTTTTCCTTTTCGTTCAGAAGCTCAGCTCAATGTCCTGAGTTTTCTCTTAGCTCAAAAAGGCGGCTCAGGTTCATCAATTCCAGCTTCAGATTCCAAGACAGGGATATCAAAGAATGGAATTTCTGCACCCGCGTACCAGGCTTCAAGAAAACTCAACAGATGATATTTCATGAAAACAGCAAGAGGTACACT
>DUGT01000081.1:484-711 GCA_013331275.1 Methanosarcina sp.
GGGTCGGATACTAAGGACAAAAAGAGGAAGTACAGGATTGTGTCAAAAATAAGGAAAGCAATCCCAAAAACCAGTATCATTAGCCCAATAAGTAAAACTGCAATAATGCTTACTCCTATCCCGAGTACGATCCTGACAAACCAGTAAACTAAAATTTCACGCCAGCTTTTCCTGAAATTCCCCAAAACAAGCTTGAAGGCCGAAAGAATTCCTTTATTCCTGTAAAT
>DUGT01000081.1:821-4618 GCA_013331275.1 Methanosarcina sp.
ATTCCTTTATTCCTGTAAATGGAAAGAGGAATTGCAAGGCTTAAAAGAGAATCTATCGCAACTGCAAGCAGGAAGAGCACAACAATTACACCTACAATCCAGAAAATTCCTCCAAGCAAGGTAGGCCAGGTAAAGTCTGAAGATGTTTCACGAATAACAGGTATAAGAGGAAGAAGGGATATTCCGAATAGTGCAAGAAATACCAGTCCGATAGCCAAACGCACCAGTAGAAGGCGGAATCCTTTTCCCAGAAACCTTCTTGAATAAGCCCAGAATTTTACTTCGTTTCGTACAAGGGATTCCATAAAAACAAATTCCATAATACTGGAAATGTATGAAAAAACGAAAATCAGGAGAAGAAGGAGAATTACTATTGCGACTGCAATCGCCAGTTGTGGCTCCGGATACATATAACCGACCGGAAAAATATTACTGAAAGCATTATCATACATATCAAAAAGAAGATCAGGCGTCTGTCCATGCTCAATAAGAGTAAAATTATCTTTTAAGTCTTCCGAAGCCATATTATAGCCGCTTGAATTTCCATAACTAGAAAGCCCGCCTAACAGAAAAATGATGATTGCAAGTTTTGCCCATTTCCAGAAATCAAAAGGTTCAAAAAGAGCTTCTCTTGTTCTTGAGAGAGCTCTGTTTGCTGCATCTATCGCATACCAGCTCATAATATAGAATTTTCGTTAGAAAATAAATAATTATCTAAAATAGTTAGATTAGAAATTTTCCAGACAGACTTAAAGATATCTCAGGAAAACTAGAAGTCTTTAAACCCAAAAACTCTTTTATTCAGCAAAGGCTTTTCTAAAAAACGAAAGATGTGAAAAGCACAGATGAGCAGACAGACAATAAATGCAAAAATGAAAATTCCGTGTACTGCTATTGGTTTAAATCAAATACATTTCCATCTATCAGGAAATGGGATTGCAATTCACCTGCAATGACAGGATGTACCGGCTGAACTTATTGCTTATCATCTTGCTCATTCATCAACTGCAATAAAACTTTCAACATATGCAAGATTAGATTCAAATCAGGAAAGAAAAATGTTAGAAAGTCTTGGTGTACGGATTCAATAACTTACGATTTGCTCTAAAATATCATAAGAATGCAAACTTTACATAAGAATAATATACATTTTAACCTTGTGATTCTAAATGCATGACGATGATATAAAAAGTTTACAAACGGATATCGAAGAAAGTATAATTCAAGCTGGTCTTACTTCTATAGCTAGATTAAATCCACTTACAGGAGCTATAGTTGATGCTTATATGGAACATAAGAATAACAAAAAATGGAGTTACGTTGGAAAGTTCTTTGAAGACGTCCGCCAACAAATGGAAGTTCATGACGAAAAAATAAATGAGTTATGTGCTATAACTGATCCCAATGAGATTCTTCATTTAATGTATATTGCTATTGATAATGTCGAATTTGAATATCAAGAAAGTAGAAGAACTAAGTATGCTGAATTATTTGTTAATAGTATTCTACTTGGAAATCAAATTAATTTTGATGAAAAGAGGTTTTTTTTCCATTTATTTAATGAACTTTCAGATGCGGATATTTCTTTTTTAGGGAAGTTTTTTCAGAAATCAGCAGAAACATCAGCAGAAACTCAACATGGAGTTCCTTTAAAAATATTTCGACCTCATTTAAGCGAAATAGTTCCTGTAGTGGCTAGATTGGAATCTAGAGGATTGATTTTTAAGATATTTGACGTGATTGATGGTGGTGGACCGAGCGGTTGGGATGAATCTATCACTAATTTAGATAGCCAATGGCAAGATAAGGTATATGATTTTACACCAGTGGGCGTAAAGTTCTGTAGATTTCTGAGTGGAGACCAGTAACTGTTGTCTCACTTGATATAATAGCTAGTGAAACAGGTATTTGCGTTCGAGAGCATTATTCTATTAATTGGATGTTATAAGCACATAGCTTATGTTGCTTTATAAAGTCCCTTTGCTTTTTTGATATTTCATCACGTGTAAAAATATTAATTTTATTTCCTTCAAGATATTTTTTAAATTTTTTATATATATTGTAAACTGAAATTTCGGTCGCAATTTCACATGCTCGTATTGCAAAGTAGTTTATTGCAAGACATTCCACTGAGTCGATTATGTATTTGTCATCTTGGAGTTTTAGTATAGATAGTGTGGCATAAGATTTACTGTCTTTAGAACGTCCAGAAATAAACCCTATCAATGGATCGCAGCATAAACCTTTCTCATAAGCTTTTTCAATAAATACTCTATAACGGACAACCGGGTCATAACCAACTACACTAAACCATATCCAAGGTTCGTCACGAGGAATTTGTCCTTTATCTTGAGCATCGTAGAAAAGTTCCTGTAGAAAGTAAAGTTCGGTAATCCAGCTCAGTATTGTTGGGAATCGTCCTATTTTCTCAAAGTATGCTGATGTTATCCTCAGAAGAGGCAAGTCAAATTTATGACAAATACTGTTTTTTAACTCATCCCTATGAATCGCTGATACATCGGTTTTATGCTGTGATCCATCAAATTCAACTGCAAATTTTGGTATATGATCTTTATCAGTAACTAAGAAATCAAAATGAGCCATTAACGCGTATTTATATTCATTGTCATGTAGTCCACTGTTTCTTATTTCAAGCACATCTGCCACTCTAATTTTAGTATGTACACTTGCTTTATATTTACTTGTGACATCGTTTAGTATTTTATTAGTTACTTCTTCTGGCTCATTCAATATTCTTTTTAGGCGATAATTTCCAATTCCCATCACGTTTTTTATGAAGCAAGTAATGTAAATTCTTTTTGATTTTTTTCTGTCTACAGTACACATGCATATTGTAATCACGAATAATCACTTATGTATGCGCAAATCATGTGCATGTTCACTGCAACGTTTTCTCTGTTCTAAGTTATACCAAGCAGCGTTAACCACAGTTTTTACAGTTTGAATAATAGAAACAGTGCTATTCTATTGTGTGCTTTGTCTGGCTTGCGATTCATTTTACTTTTTCACTGGATAGACCTGTGCGATCTGGACAGAGCTTCAAAGCCTGAAATAACTTCAAACAGCTCTTCATCAATGCCGCTCTGGCGCACACGGTAATATTCTCCACTGAGATTATCAAGCAGATCATCAATGTTTTTATCGGCACGCTGCATTGCTGCCAATCGACTGGCATTTTCACTTGCAAGTGACTCAGCGCATGCCCTGAAAAGCGAAACGAAAAGATATTCGCTGATTAGTGCCCGTAAGGTCTCTTTGATATTACCCATTACTTCAGGAAGCAAGTTTTCAGTTGGCCAGGAAAGTTTAACCAGTTCATCTCTCCAGGTTTCATCAAATGGCAGCAATCGCTGGCTAACTGGCTCGTAGGTAACTCTGGTTTTGTGGCGGTTATAATAAAGGTGAAGTTCGGCATCTTCGTCCTGGCTGCGTAGTTTCTCATTTTCCACAAGAATTTGTGCTATAAGTGGGGTAATCGCCTTAACCGAGTTTGGCACATTATAAAGTCCAACAAGCGGTAAGTCTTCATCTTCAAGGCGCGAATAAACACGCTCTCCTACAGCCCAGACCTGAGCTTTACCTGGTAAAGCTTTCAGTTCCTTGACAGCATAATCGGTAATTATATCATTAAACTGACCCACAAGCCCCTGGTCCGAACCGAAAACTACAGCTCCGATGAGACGTGTATTCTTTTGCGTTTTTCCTTCTTGCGCAGCTGGCATGAGTGCAATTTTCCTGAAACATAAGCCCAAACCCAGTTCCACAGTGTGATAATA